>PBDC01000015.1 GCA_002717185.1 Rhodospirillaceae bacterium | reverse complement strand
ACCAAAGTATCAATGACAAAGTAAGTTGTCCTCTCGCCCTGAAACTCTAACAAGAAAGAAGACAAACATCTCCGAAATGCACTAACTGTTCGCTGCCATAGCCTCCGCCAAAGAGAGGATCGCGCGGGCCTGCTTCAGGTGAGGCATGTCAATCATCATGCCGTCGATACCAACAGTGCCTGCACCCGGGTTTTCCTCGAAAACCTGCACGATACGCTTGGCATGTGCGATTTCATCTTCCGTTGGGGTAAAGGCCTCATTGATCGGGGCGGACTGCGCGGGGTGGATCGCCATTTTACCAAAGAACCCAGAACGTCGAGCCTGGACAGCTTCCGCCATCAGCCCCTCATTGTCGCGGAAATCTGTGAACACTGTGTCCACCGGCATCACTTCGGCCGCCCGCGCCGCCGCGAGGCAGAGCGTACGGGCAAGTTGATAGGGCCCGTCATACTCGCCATTCGGCAAACGATTATTGGTCGCGCTAAGTGCTGCCGCGAGATCCTCTGCACCCCAGGTCATGCCGTAGAGGCGCGGAGTAGCGCCGATGAATGTATCGAGATCAAATAGCGAGCGTGCCGTCTCCGTTGCCACGGCAAGGATCTGGGTTGAGCCAATCTCTAACCCTTCACGCGCCTCAAGAGCACTCAAAGAATGGCTAAGTGATACAGCTTCATCGGCAGAGTACGTTTTCGGCAATAGTATCCCGTCCGGAGCCCCCTTCATGACGGCAGCCAGGTCGTACATCGGGTACTCCGTATCCAGTGGATTGATACGCACCCAGACCTGCTGGCGGGCACGATCATCTTTATGTGCGGTCAAATACTCCGCTACCATGCCGCGGGCAATTTCCAACCGATCCTTAGAAACTGAGTCCTCCAGGTCGAGGATGATAGCGTCAGCTTCGTTACTTTCGCCCTTTACCATCTTGCGATCACTGTCGCCGGGAACGAAAAGGAAGGAGCGAAGAGTCATACCGGTTTCTTTCTCATGAGACCGGAACGCAGACAATAGGCTACCTCGTCTCCGTGCTGGTTAAAGGCCCGATGTTCAAACTCCACGATACCCATAGTTGGGCGCGACTTACTTTCGCGCTTGTTTTTGATCGTCGTCGTCGAGCGCAGGGTGTCACCGTGAAAAACGGGCTTCGGAAAGCGGCAATCCGTCATTCCGAGATTACCGACCGTCGTGCCCAGTGTCGTGTCTTGTACGGAAACACCGATCATTAATCCCAAGGTGAAGATACTGTTGACTAGCGGCTTTCCAAACTCGGTGTCCTTGGAGAACTCGGCATCCAAATGCAGCGGCTGCGCATTGTGGGTCAGCGCTGTAAACAGCACGTTGTCCATTTCAGTCACTGTGCGAGTGAGGTCGTGCTCGAACACCTTCCCAATCTCAAATTCCTCAAAATACAGCCCTGCCATCTCTTCTCTCTCCCTTTAAATATCTGATAATCATTTGATAAACTAACTATCGCCCCCCAACGGGGGATGCAAGCTCAGACGGCTCCATTTCCGATGCTCATGCCTCCGCATACGTAGAGCACTTGGCCCGTCATGTAAGAGGCGTCATCAGATAGCAGGAACGCAACCGGGCCTGCGATCTCCTCCGGCTCGCCGCCACGTTGTAGCGGTACATTGCGCATCACGGCAGCCAGCTTATCGGACCCTTCCGGATGGTTGCGTTTAAACAGTTCAGTAGCCACAGGGCCCGGCGCCACCGCATTGACTGTGATACCATGAACCGCCAACTCCAAAGCCCAAGTTCGCGTATAGCCGATGACGCCCGCCTTTGCCGCCGCATAGGCCGTACGCTCCTCCTTACCTAAAACGGCACGGCTAGAAATGTTTACAATGTGCCCCCTCCCCTTGGCTTTCATTGACGGCAAGCAGGCCTGCGCACATTGCAGAGCAGCCCCAAGATTAACCGCGATCACGCTATCAAAAGTTTTCAAATCCGTCTCCTCCAAACTCTGTGGCGAGGAGAAGCCAGCGTTGTTGACCAGGTTGTCGATCTCGTACTTCTGTGTAATTTCATCAAGCGCTTGGGCGGTCGCCTCGCGGTCGGTGAGGTCAACCGCATAGAATGGACCCGGCGCTTCGTTCGGCACAGTGCGCGCAATGCCAATCACCAGGTGTCCATCGGCGGTGAGTCGGTCCGCTGTCGCCTTACCAATTCCCTTCGAGGTTCCCGTTATCAGCGTTATTGGTTGCGTCATCTTCAATCCCTTCAAGACCTGTGTTTTATTCCTGGCAGTAGAGCATCGCGCCCAGCTCCGATAAAGCGCATGGATCTAATACCAACGTGCCGTTCGAGTTCAGCGGCGACAACGAAGGACATTAAAATGGAATTTCTACTGATGGACACCGGGTTTCCATCGTCTCCTTGGAACACATGATTTCTGGTAATTTTAGGCACGATTGACGACTGCACGATCCTATTCAATTACCACACAACCCCATTACCGCACCTCGAAACCGTGCCGAAGTTTCTGAAGTACCGCGCTTGCTCCTATCCCATCGGCATTACAATCAAAGAAAAAAGCCTTCCCAGCCACCTAGAAACCGCGGCCTTAATCCCGAAAGTTGATGTGAATACTGTGCTCAGCCATGAGCCGACGGATCTACCAACCCGAGCCTTCGCGAGCTCTTATAAATGAAATAGGGAAAGTTAATTCGGGTAGCATCCTTCGAGCGAGAGTTTGATGGAAATCCCGATTAACGACCCGTACACGCAAAGTGACTTTATGGGGCCATTTGCGCCTACCTTGGGCAAGTGGCTAGGCTAAAGGCCCATCCCCGTATGCGCAGGAGACACTTAATGCCGGTCCTATACGAAAAACGCGGTTCCATCGGGATCGTCACCCTAAGCCGACCCAAGAACCGCAACGCCTGGGCACCAGACTTTTACGATTCGATTGAAGAGTATTTTTCCGAGATGGAAGCAGATGACGAGATCTGTTGTGCCATTCTCACCGGTGATGAGGCAGGCGGTGCGTTCTGTGCCGGCGCTAATCTGAAGGACCCAAACACGCATTCACACCCTTCCACAGCGGATTTCATCAAGGGACTGCCGCGTCTAAAGAAACAGCCTTTCACCATGCTTAATAACTTCGCCAAGCCGGTTGTCTGCGCAGTCAACGGTTACGCAATTGGCATCGGCTGCATCATTACCTTCTGTTGCGACCTAATAGTCGCGTCGGAGAAGGCCGAATGGCGGTTGCCGCAGGTCGCACTCGGCATCATCCCTGCCTATGGCGGATCGGCGCGACTAGCCCGCTGGGTCGGTCGCGGACAAGCGATGCGGGTTGCAATGGGCTTTCCGCTGAAAGGCGAAGAAGCATACAAAATAGGCTTGGCGCAATGGTGCGTTCCACATGAAAAGTTGATGGAACAAGCCATCGAAGTCGCTGAGCACATTGCCAGCATGCCACCGCTCGCAGCGCGGTTGGTCAAGGAATCCATGAACCGCAGTCTCGATATTCCAAACATAACGGATGCAGCGCTGGCCGACGCCTATCGTTTCATGGCATTGGAGTTCACGGAGGACCGTGCCGAAGCACATAGTGCATGGCGAGAAAAGCGAACACCAAGTTTTAAGGGATCCTAGATAGAAGGGGAAAACACCGCTTAGACCGCAAAAATTGTAGCATCGCCAGTCTGGGGTAGCACAGAATTCGTAAACATTTGCTGCGGCTGAATGGCCCAATTTCTCTTGGCCGTACTGGGATTGCTGGGCTGCTCCTTCGTTTCGCGAGACTAAATCGCCATGTATTTGGTCAAATTTCAATACGTTTTTAGATTTATACTGGTCCGCTTTAGCTGCGTGACGGGTTCATGTCGTTAAATATCGGATTCGTGAGTTAGCCGCGGCAAACAGTCTGCCCGTAACGTCCTCCGGCAAAAGTGCAAAGACCAAGGCGAATTTCAACGTGATTAGCTTCATCTTTGTGTGATCGATGAATAAAATATTTTAAAATATAATAATTATAACAGTACTTTATGTACTATAATCCACAAATAAATTTATTTAACCCAATGTTGGCAAACATCCACCCGCAATTCTATTGCAAAACAAACATATTTCGACCCGTTTCGTGAGAAACCCATCCTGCACGACCGACTTCCCCATTTTCCTCAAGATCCATCAACGTCGCCCTGTCTTGTTGAGTGTTTGCAAGAAAGCGCTGACCAGTCTCCGAAAGGCGACCAACGATAAGCCCATGTTCAGGACCGTCCGGCCGGTGCATGACAGTATAGGTTTCGATCTTTGCCGCACCTTCCGCCTGTTCAATCAGTTCAGGTTTAGGCATCGCGTCGAGTTCAGTTTGATAGATCCTAGGGTCCTCTCGCTGCCAGTTCCCTTCTGTCGGTATTGTTGCGTAAATTCCCGCTGAATGCTTCGTCACATTATGGCCGTTTGCAGTGCATAGGCCAAAACTGCCCGGTTGAGCACGTACCCGGTTCATCATTTCCGCTATTGAATGAGTGACGTAATTGTTGCCAGGCCCACCGAAGAACGGCAAGCCGCCTGTTATCGTCAAACCGCGCGGATCATCCTCTGAGATGTCAATTTCCTGACAGCCCAGCTCAACCGCAGATGGGAAACAGCTATACAGATCAATGTGATCCATTTCATCAATCGTTTTATCAGCCATATCGAGAGCTTTCGACGCCATCATGCGGATCGCAGGTGCACTGTGATAATTAATTCGTTCGCTAATAAACCAATGCTCATTTGCATCTCCGCAGCCGTGCAGGAATACCCATCGTGATGGTTGGATACCCAATTCCTGCGCCTTCGCCACCGATGTCATGATCACGGCCGCCGATTGATCAATATAGGGGTTCGAGTTCATCAGCCTCGTGTACGGATAGCCGATATAGCGATTTTCTTCCGAAACAGCAGCAATCGCTTCTGCGCTGTATCCTTGCCGCCGTGCGGCCAGAGGGTTGGCAACCGCTACCTCAGCAAAACCAGCCAACAATCGACCCATCGACTGCTGATGTTCGGCGACGGTCCTGCCTCGATGGTTACGGATACCGTTCTCGACCATAGGATAAATCATGATCGGCGCCCGCATTTCGTGCCGTTCTTCATATTCGTTAACGCCAAGGCGTGGGTCGCCAACTTCTAGATAGTCACCGTAACCGTCAGGTGCGTCCTCATGCCAGTCGATTTCTATCCCCGCCTTACGAGCCCCGCGCATGGTTCGCAACGCCTCACCGCCCGCAATCAGCGCAACATCAATTCTACCCGAGGCGATCTCTTCAGCTGTGCAATTCACCATGTATTGCGGCATGTTGCCGCCAGGGTGTGTGTATTGCAGCCTCGCCCGCGACGCGCCCAAGCGCCCAGCGATAGCTCCCGGTGGGTTGGTACATTTTCCAAATGGTGATTGAAAACGCCAACTCGTATCCGTGTATAAGCGAAGGATGCAAACCGAATCTAGTTCTACAAATAGCTTCTCACCCACGCCCGTATCTGCTGCGGCAATCCGTGCCGCCCTCTCGATCATATCGATAGCGGACGTGCCAGAATTAGGCGGTGTATCGAAATCGCTGACCTGTCCAGAGCCGACAAGGATGGGGGTAAGGGGATCGATCATGGGAATTCTTTCAAGTGGGCGGGACTTCAAACTACTCGTCTAGGATCTTATCCAGGATTGGCAACAAATACTGCCGAAACAGTTCAGGGTTCTCGGACATCGGAAAGTGGCCCATCCCTTTCATCACCTCAAAATGTGCGGCGTTGGCCAGTTCAGCTACCTCACGTCCCATTTCTGGAGTGGCGGACGGATCATATTCGCCGCTTAGAAGATATAGCGGGCATGGACTATCTTTTAGCCCATCGGCCAATCCGTTACGCAAATCTCCATGCTTGAAGTAGTAGCGAATATCGCCCAGGAAGATGCCGGGGCCACCCTGCATATAGTGCCACATAGTTTCCCAACGTTCCTCCGATGGTGATTGCGGCGCGATCATGCCAGCCATGGAAGCCCCCGCCAACTTGCCGCCATGTATATCTGGCCGGTGCAACGCTTTTTCCGGTTGAGGGTCGCCGACGCTTCGGTCCTCCGCATAAAGTGCGGATTGCAAGCCGATCGCGGCCCGAAACCGTTCACCATGACGTAAAGCCAAATGTAGCACTGCTCGGCCACCGATGGAGCAACCCGTAACGACAGGATCAATCAATCTCAGGGCGTCGGTAACGGCAAGTACGGTTTTCATGTATCGATCGGTAGTCAATTCGTATACATCGGCCTCAAAGCCCGCCGGCGGCGAAGATTTTCCATGCCAAGGTAGATCGAAGGCAATCACGCGGAAACGGTCAGTCACGGCCACATCATTAAGGATATGGCGGAACTGCCGTCCGTCACTTCCCGCGGTGTGAAGGCAGATTAGCGGTACGCCGGAACCCGCTTCCTCAAAATAGAGCCGATGCGGTTTACCTTCGAGCATCAATCGCAGATAGCGGCCGGTTACCGGTTCGATTTCGATCTCCTCCAACTCAACAGGCAAAGTATCGTCGCTTAGAGCGGAGAACAGCATTTCCAACAGGAACATATGCTGAAAGAATTTCGTCATATCTCCGGTGATGATCAGGTTCTGCGTACGTCGCATGGCCGACAGTGTCTGGAAACCTGGTAATGGTTCGTCTTTTAGTAACTCAGCCCAATGCTCCTTCGAGGCAGCCATTGTGAAATCGACGCCTCCCGCTGGCGGTAAAGGAGAAAGCGATAGTCCCCCCTTATCGACCTCAGCATAGGTCGTGTCCGCATCAAATTCGATCGCGAACCTCACTGGCCCATAGCCACAATGCAGCGCTAGATTGTCGTTCTGCTTGGCTTGCGCCTTCAGGAAATCGAACATAGTCAACCACCCAGCCGGTCAACACTGCACCGACCTTAAAACGAGCCGGTGTGACGGAGCAAACGACCAGAGGATTTAACGCTATATCGGGTCACCGAAACCCAACGCGTTGACAGCGGATGAACCCAGCATCGTGTCTCAGTAGTCTATGATGCCGACCATTGGAAATGCCTCGAAATGGCCGGAGCAATCATCAACTTCCAAAGTCACTTTAGTTCGACGGTTTTAAATATGGGGTCAACTCAACTTGACTGCGCTAGTTATAGAAGGCAACCACCGGGAATAAAGACTGGATCGTCGCGCAAGCCGGTATTGTCGCGCACCATCGGTCGGATACCTGCAAGCAGCGCTTCGGCACGCCCTCTAGCATTATCCGCGGCGGGCCTGTCGCCCAAACCATCCAATGCGCGCGCCATCAATTTCCAGGTCATCGGGCTGTTTTCCTTGAGCGCTGCACGTTCCGCCAGCAGTGCGTGAGCAAGGGGGAAACGGCCCGCTCGGATTGCTGCCTCAATCAAGGTAAGTGCAATCACGTCACGCTGCGCGTAGCTGCCACCGAATACATTGCTGCGGTACCTAATTGGCAGCAACAGATCGACGACCACACCGTAGTCCTGCCTGCTGAAAGCCAGTAACGCGCGGCAAACCGGAATGCCAACATCCTTAGTCATCTGCGCATTGGTCCCGCCTCGCTCGGTTACGTAACTGGCCGTCGCGGCCAACAACTTCGCAGCTGCCATATCGCGACCAGCCCCGGCGAAAGTCATCATCGCGTGCATATCGTTGAATGCGTAGTAGGTGTCCTCGGCGCTCGGCTCCCACCGGTCTGCCAATTCCCACCAACGGTCGCCGACATCAACACCCAAGAGGTTGAGCCGCCAAAGCATTGACGCCGCGTCCAGTTCCTCCAGGGAAATACCGTCAGCACTATGGCGAATTCCATTCTCATAGATCTCGAAAACCCTGTCGTATTGCTCTAGATCGAGGTGATACATAGCCGTGTGCCACCATAGATGAATCGCGAAACCGCAATCGACAGCCCAGTCGGACTGCCGTTCTGTCATCCAATTGATACCATCCTCCTGTCGGCCCTGCATTTCCATTACATGGGCCACCGCGTGGATCGCGTATACATCGAGCGGATTAAGCTCGACCGCCTTACGGCCATATTCCTCGCCACGAGTGAAATCGCCGGCCTCTTCCAACGCAAAGGCATACATTCCCAGCACATATCCGTAACCCGCCGTGTCCGCATCCCAACCGCGCAACGCCCGGGAAATCCGATCACGCATCTGCGGTGCCTCGCCGAGAAAGAAGTCAGTCATATGAGCACAATAAAGGGCAATCAGGTCGCGGGGGTAGTTCAATAAAACAGACTCCCAGCAGTCCGTTGCCCTTTCCAAATCACCTTCCAGCCACGCACGAATAGCTGCGATATGACCACGCTCTCGATCGTTCGCCTTACCTGTCAACGCCTCAGCCATCTCTACATCTCGTGCGACCTGCGGCAACCGCGCGCGCTCCGTCGTCAGCAACAGCATTTCGGCGCGCAAACACAGGCCGAGGACGAAACCAGGTTTTTCTTCCAACGCCTCATCGAGTAATGCAATGGGATCGGCACGCATGGTGATCGCCAGATCAAGCGCTGCTTCAAGTTGGTCAAGTGAAGCTTGACTGCGGGTCGAAGTTGGAACACCTCGAATATCTTTTAAGCCCATGCAGCACTCCCTCACAGAGGCAAATCGACAGTCCCCCCAATGTGCCACGAGTCTCAGCCAAGAGAAACCTGCGCAAACACAGCATTGCCCTTCATACTGAACACAGTCCACAATTAACGGCAGCAAAGGAACAATAGCGGGGGCGAGCATGCCGAAGACACCGGATTATTTTCAGAACAAAACCATCGTCATCACCGGCGCTGGTAGCGGTATTGGTCGCGCCACGGCGTTGGTCTTCGCTCGCGAGGGTGCAAATGTGCTGTGCGCTGACATTAACGGTGATGCCGCCCAAGAAACAGTTACCCAAGTCAATGATAGCGGCGCTCAAGCGTTGGCTACTTCCACAGATGTGCGTAACCGCACCGCCGTAGAGGAAATGGTAGATGCCGCGAAAAGCGCTTATGGTGGTATCGACTTCCTTTTTAATTCAGCCGGCTCCGCGGTGCGCCGATCGACCTTTATGGAGATCGACGATGACCTCTGGAAGGAAACCTACGACATCAACGTGAATGGCGTATTTTACGGTATGCAGGCAGCACTGCCACACATGCTTGAAACCGGTAAAGGTGTCATCGTTAACATGGCAAGCATGTCGCACAAGCGCGGCGGTCCAGGCACCTCAATTCACTATGCTTCAGCCAAGGGCGCGGTCTTTACCATGACCCTTGGTGTCGCGCGCGAGTTTGCGAGCCAAGGCATCCGTTGCATGTCGATTTCGCCAGGTCCCGTGGAAACAGCATTTCAGAGATCTGCCGCGACCTCGGAAGCACTGATGGAGCAATTCCGCAATGACGTCCCAATGAAGCGCTTTGGCCAGCCGGAAGAAATTGCTGAATTAGTTCTTTTCATGTGTTCCGATGCCTGTGAATTCATGACCGCGGACACCGTTTACGTGAACGGTGGCGGCGGATGGCGGTAATTTATAATAAGGAGAAACAAGTATGTCCAAGCAACGCGTGACCCATCCAAACGTTGGGGAGCCTCCGGCGGATACCTGGTCGAACTGCTTGATAGTTGATAGGCACGTTTACATCGCCGGCTTGACCGCACGCGGTCAGGACTTTGACGGCGCAATTCATGACAACGACGCCTATACCCAAGCTGTAACGATCTTCACAAAGATTAAGCATCTTATGGAAGCCGCCGGTGGCACCATGGACGATGTAGTCAAAGTTTTGATCTACTTGACTGATATCAATGATCGCGACGAGGTCTGGCGCGCGCGGCGTGAATTTTTTAACGGTAACTACCCGGTCTCTACGCTGATCGAAATCAGCAAACTGGTCCGTCCGGAACTTTGTGTTGAGATCGAGGCGGTCGGCTATTTACCAGCCACGGACGAAACATAACCGGACGCCCCAACCGAACACTCTGAGCAGCGCGATAGTCACTTACTTATGAAGACCTGAATGCGCCAGAGCAAGAACTCGCGCCCCTCACTCGTAAGCGAGCCACGTGCAGAATAGCATGTGTTTGGTGCCGTATCCCCTTTTATACAGACGTATTTTACGTCGCGCTGGAGTTGCCGCATCGTCCTCTGCAAACGGCATCCACCGCCAGTCCATCTAGACCCAGTGCACGAACGAATAAACCAAAACTTTATCAATCAGCAGATGATTGTATTCGTCGTGTAAGCGAGGGGGAACCCCCAGCTCGCCCACCTATTCGGTGCTCCAAAACTTATGACCAATATTCGCTCCGGCGCAGTCTAGTTTCATCAGCTCCGGTTAAAAGACGTTGTGAGGTAAAATTTTGGTCAGCTAGCTGAGCGCTTGCCCGTATCGCAATTGTATCTACTAGCTCGGCAATTCACAGCCCTGATAACCCTCATTAGCCTATTTGAAGGATTCCCAATTATAGAGCGGGGTTTCCTTGTCGGCGAAGCGGCGCACTGCCTCCTTGTGAAACTCAGTATCACGACAGATCGACTGACCGGCCGCCTCCATTTCTAGCAATGTCCTATGGTCTTGGCTGTAGGACTGGTTAAGCACGTTTTTGGCCACACCGATAGCCGTGGTCGAGGCGTGCGTAAAGCGACTGGCAAAGGAACGCGCCTCCTCCATTGCATTATCCTGGCTTACCACATCGTAAATCATGCCCATTTCTTTAGCTTCCTCTGCATAGACCCGACGGCCGGAGAAGACCAGTTCCTTGGCACGCATCTGGCCAACTAGCCGCGGCAGGATATAAAAACCACTCCAATCAGGCACAAGGCCTATGCGAGCAAAAGCCTGCATAAAAAAGGCGCGCGGCGTCGCCAACACAAAATCTCCAGCGAGGGCGATATTTGCCCCAGCCCCCGCAGCCGCCCCATCGACCAGTGTGATCACTGGCAATTCGATATGAAACAGATTGTAAATAGTGCTGTGACTACCCCGCATACGGCTGCGCGATGCGTTTGCTTCCACGCCGCCAGATTGCTGCGAGTTATTCATCCCTTTCACATCACCACCGGCACAGAATGCCCCGCCAGCACCGGTGATGATTAAAGCCTTCACGTCGCCGCCCGAACGGTCACGCGTCTCGTTCAGCGCCGCATCGAGCTGTTCGCGCATTTCTGTTGATAACGCGTTCTTAGCTTCTGGCCGGTTCAGGGTTATCGTCGCGATCTGCTCACGAACGTCATAGATGACGTGCTGTTTTCCCATCGGATTGTCCTTCCAATCTTATGTTCATATGAAGCGCCGCGCGCCGTTGAGCCGCATATTGTCACGTCGCATCCGCCGGCGGAAGACAGGAACTAGGACTGCCTTTTACCCCGCCATCAGTACGCGTACCGCCTCGCGAAGAAATTCCTGGTCCTCAACGCATTCGATCGGATTGCCGGCGCGGTGACCCCAGATAGATTCTATAGGACGATAGGTGGCGTTCGGAATTTTGGCGGTTTCCACCTCACTGTCCTCCGGTGTGAAATAAAGGTCGGTGCGTCCAGGCATAATCAAGGTTTCCGCTGTAATAGAGCCCAATGCTCGGTCGAGTTCGCCAGCAAAAATTTCGTTATCACTGACATCACAACGTTCCCAAACTCCAAGCATGGCGAGCAAGTTCTCTGGGTCGCGGCGCAAATAATTGGCTTCCCAGCCACGTACCAGATAGTCTTCCAGTGAACCGAAACCATGCTCCAGATAAAGATGCTCACGATAAAATGCCTGCGACATGGCCCAGCCGGCATAGACGCGTCCCATGGCGCGCAAACCTTTAACCGGACGCTCCTCAAAATATCCGTTTCGGTGGCCAGGGTCCGCCGTCAGTGTTGCGCGAACGCCGTCGATAAACACCTTATTATGCGGCGAGGTTCGGGCTGCACCGCAGACGGCGCAAATCTTGTCCACGCGGTCCGGAAAGATTGCGCCCCAATGCAGAGCCTGTTGTGCGCCCATAGACCAGCCATAAGCAAGTGCAAGCCGTGTAACGCCGAACGCCTCCTCCAGTAGCCGCTTTTGCGCATGAATATTGTCCCAATGAGTAATTTCCGGAAAGCGACCCTTGTCGAAGGGCTCGCCCACATTGCTGGGGGAGGTCGATAAGCCGTTGCCGAACATGTTCGGGATGATAACAAACCAGCGGTCAGTATCGAGGATATGACCAGGCCCAATCAACCATTCGATGTCGCTGTGTTGCGCGCCAAAGGATGTCGGATAAAGGACTACATTGGATTTGTCTGCGGCCAAGGTGCCGTAGGTCTTATAGGCGAGGAAAGCCCCTGGCAGGGTAATGCCACATTGCAACCGCAGATCACCCAGTTCGAAGCGTTTGTAGTCTGTCATGCATTTTCTCCTGCCCTAAACCGTTCGTAGCCTGCCGCCCTCAATTCGCAGGCTGGGCACGCGCCGCAGCCATAGCCCCAGTCATGCCTGAGAGTGCGGTTCCCAGTGTAGCAGGTGTGAGTTTCCTCAAGCAGGATATCAATTAGCGGAGCTCCGCCAAGGCGGTCGGCCAAAGCCCAAGTCTCCGCCTTATTAATCCACATCAGTGGTGTGTGAAGCACGAAACGTCGATCCATGCCGAGGGTCAGCGCAACCTGCATCGCCTTGATAGTACTGTCACGGCAGTCTGGATATCCAGAATAATCGGTTTCACACATGCCACCAACGATGTGTTGCAGTCCCCGGCGGTAGGCCAGCGCTCCGGCTGTGATGAAGAACAGCAAATTGCGGCCTGGGACAAAAGTGTTGGGCAGTCCATCTGCGCCCATTTGAATTTCGACATCGCGGGTCATGGCTGTATCACCGATCGCACCAAGAAACCCCAAGTCGATCAGATGGTCGTCGCCTAGCCGATCGGACCAATCCGGGAACCGATCACGGAGCGTCTGGATCACTGAGCCACGGCAGTCAAGTTCCACCGCGTGACGTTGACCATAATCGAAGCCAATAGTCTCCACGGTCGAGAACCGGTCAAGTGCCCACGCAAGACAAGCAGCGGAATCCTGACCGCCAGAAAACAGCACAAGAGCACTCTCTTCCACATGTGCCATCCAATGATCCTTGAATTAAAAACTTTGGTATCATCGCTACTAACATTGCGCGTGCAAGTCTAATGGGAAGACAAACTAGTCCATAAATTTGTTCATAGGCGCAACCCGCCAGTTTTTAACCGATCAACTACAAAAAACCATCAAAGCACCTAATATTTTTATAGATTAAAAGATCGATTTTATTGACCCGTATACCCATGCGGCGCCAACAACGCCCCCGATCAAGGCAACCGACGCGGCATAAACCAAGCGCGCCGGAGATACAGTCCAACGCAGCGCATCAAGTACGATCTTAAGCCACGACCCTTTTACGGCCGGCCGGAAAAACACAAAGGCAGCGATCAGCGACGGCACCGCACCAACAAAGAAGCCTGCACCGTAGGAGTCGGTGACAAACAATACACTGCCGTAAAACACCGGATAAATCATCATCGCGACAGAAGTAAAAGACAGCACACCACCAGTAACGCCGCCAACTTTATCCAATGGCGCAAGGCGAGCAATTTCGGCCAATAAAATGCCGTGCCAACTCAAAGCGGTGATGTTGTAGAGGATTGCTGTGGCCACGATAGCCGTAAAACTCCAGTCGAAATCGTAATAGCCAGTCAGAACCGCAGCCACGGCACCGAACAGTCCAATCAATCCCATAACGACACGGGGTGAGACGATAGTGCTACCCAGCCAACCCCAGCCGATACGGGCGACGACAGCAGTCGTACTAGCGATGGCGAAAGCTAGGCCAGCGTCGACCTCGCTGTATTCCAAACCGTCGATAAGATAGAGGATGAAAAAGCCGGAATAAATAGATTGCAAACCACCGAAAGCGAATCCTGCAAAGGCAAGGTCCCTCAAATTGGGATCAGAGACGACAATCTTCATAGTCTCTGACACACCAGAGAAGGAGGGTTGTATGGAGGGATCGCGGTCGGCATCGAAAAAAGCACGGAACGGCTGCAGCATAATACCGACCGAGAACACGATGATTGCTGTTACGAAGGCTGTCCCATACGCGTCGAGATAAACAGACTCTCGAAACGTCGCCATGTAGAAACCCAGACCTAGCAACGCCGGCACCAGCAACCCACCGATTAGGCTGCCCACGGGCACCCCAGTTTGCTTAATGGAGAAGACTACAGGCGCCAGGTGACGCGGACAGTGACGCGCAAGGATATGCGAACTCGCAGGCGTCGAAACCGCCCCGGCACCGAGCAAAATGCCGCCCAAAGGATAAAGCCAGAGCACTCCCCCAGCGATAACGATCAGACTAGTGCCCATCAAAAGTAAGCAGATTTGACTAACCCGCCAAGCGCCGTATTTCAGGATAAAGCCGCCACAGCCCATAGCTGCTATTATTGCCGTGACATTCTGGATGAATAAATACAGTCCTAGCCAGGCACGCGAAATGCCAAAATCATCGGCGATCCGGTCTGCAAGTATAGGTAAGGCAATCTGGCAGACATAGGAGAATGCCTGCTGCAACAGCATCGAGACCGTCGCTATCGTCAGGACGACACGCCAATCAAGCTTCGCCAGCGACATCAGTATCCGATTTGATCGTAAATCTGTATATTCACCTCAACCAGCATACCCGGCGTGATGCGCTCTGGCGGGTCGATCAACTTTATATATACGGGTATACGTTGCGTAGCCTTACTGGCACGGCCGTTAACGTCGCCGCCATTGTGCATTTGCGTCGTCGTAACGCTGCCGATACGGGTCACCGTCCCAACGAAACTGTCAAACGGATAAGCATCGATATCGATGACCACATTCTGCGAAACCTTCAGATACCGTAGTTGCGTTTCTTCAATGTTGGCCTCGATCCAGAACGAATTCTTGTCGTGGAGGAGGACGAGTTGCTCGGCTTCTTCCACATGCTCACCTTCATACTTGAAGATGTTATCGATGATGCCGTCGATCGGGCTCACAATGAAACGATGCTTGAGCGTCTCTTTGGATTCATCGATCAGTATTTTTACCTTCTCGATGTTGATCTTGGAGATACCGAGTTCAGAGACCAGCACTTCGACTTTCGAGCGAGACGCCTTAATCTCATCCAGCTCTCGCTCCGCCACACGCACCTTCGCTGCGGCAAAGTTTAATTCCCCAGCCAATGCCAACACCTTGACTTGCTCCGCTTCTAGTTTGCTTGACGATAGCAGCTGTTTTTTGTGAAGGATCTTGGATCGATTGAGGTTTTTAGCAGCCAAATCGCGGCGGTCCTTGATCGATTGATGCTCGATCCGTAGGGCACGGATCTCCTCGTTCTTTGTCGCCATTCTCGATGCAATACTTTTCTGCAAAGCATCCTTCTCGGCAAGCAATTTGGTAACGCGAGCGCGCTCTCTAGCAAGGTCAACCTTGAAGCCTTCGATACGCAGCCGCTCGACCTCTGAGTCCAAGGCGACAAGAAGTTGTCCCTTGCTCACCTCATCGCCTTCTTTAACGTAAATCTTTTCTATACTGGCGTCGACGCGGCTAGACAGTGTCGTCAATTCCGTTTTAATGCGTGCATCGAATTCGTAAACGTGAGTTAGCCAGTAGAAGAGTTCATACGACAAAAACCCGACGAACGCGACGCCCACGACAAAGATGGCAGCTTTAAGTTTGGTGCTTGTTTTCATAAATTTCTAATCAATCCGGCTCGGTGACAGACAACCGAACCGCTGGAATTTAGTAAAGTGTACGATTTGCAGACGCGTTAGAAAATAGGCCGGCTCAAAGGGGACAATTGGCCGCAATTGGACGGCGGCGCCCCCAAATGCCACAATTACTCCGAAATTGCACGTAGGCCTTCGCGAAAAGGGAACAAAAATGAGCTACGACCTGGTGGTCAAGAACGGCATGATCGTTGATGGATCGGGTGGCGCGCGCTATCGCGGTGACGTTGGCGTCAAGGATGGGAAGATTGCAAAAATCGGTCGCATCAATGGCGAGATAACCGAAGAAACGATCGACGCTGAAGGCCATGTGGTGACCCCAGGTTTCGTCGATGGCCACACCCATATGGACGCGCAGGTTTTTTGGGATCAACTTGGCAGTTGCTCCTGCTATCACGGCGTGACAACGACGGTCATGGGCAATTGTGGGTTCACATTGGCCCCTTGCCGTGAAAGCGAGGCCGACTACGTCTTTCGTAATTTGGAGCGCGCGGAAGACATTTCGCGCAGCGCCATGCTGGAAGGTATCAATTGGGATTGGGAGACCTATCCGGAATACATGGCTGCCGTGGACAAGATGCCTAAGGGCATCAATTATGCAGGCTATATAGGCCACTCAGCCCTGCGCACTTATGTGATGGGCGAGCGAGCTTTCGAAGAGGACGCGACCGACGACGACCTCGAAAAGATGAAAAACGCGGTGAAGGAAGCAGTTACGGCCGGGGCGATGGGCTTCTCTACCTCGCGTAGCCCAAGTCATCTGACGTCTGATGACCGCTTTGTCGCTAGCCGTCTGGGCACCGATGAAGAAGTTCGCGACATCGTTATGGCGATGGGTGAGACCGGTGCCGGCATCTTTCAGCTAGCTATGGAACGCGGCGATATCCAGAAAATGATGGGTGTCTATCGTAGTCTCGGCGAGCTTTCTAAGAAAAGCGGCCGACCTATTACCTTCGGCAGCCTGAGCCGAAAAAAATATCCCGGCCAGTGGAAGGCCCTCTACGAAATCATCGAAGAGGAAAATCAGCAAGGTGCGCGCATCTGGACCCAGGTGCACAGCCGTGAAATCAACTCGATACTCTCCTTCGAGACAGCGACACCATTCGACAATTGGGAAATCTGGAAAGACTTCCGCAAGCTGCCAATTGATGAGCAGCTACATAAACTGAAGAACGACGCTGAACTGAAGCGCAAGCTGATCGAAGTGGCCGATAAACCTTATGACGGTCCAGAAATCGTTGGCGCAGAAGCGCGGCCACCCGAATGGGACATGTTCTATCATGTCGACAAGATCCGCCTGCCGCACCCCAGCCTCGAGCAGATTGCTCAGGAACGTGGCATTACCCCGGCGGCAGCTATGGTCGAAATTGCTATCGAACACGACCTCAAGGCCTTTTTCCGGCAACCACTTGCAAACGAAAACCAGGACGACGCACTAGAGCTAATGAAACACCCGCGGTCTACGGTCACTTTCTCCGACTCCGGCGCGCATGTATCACAGATAATGGACAGCTCGTTGCAGACGCATCTCCTGAGCCATTGGGTGCGCGAGAAGGAAGCCTTCACCTTAGAACAAGCCGTGCGGATGATCACGTACGACACGTCCACTCATTGGGGCTTCCACGATCGTGGTTTACTGCGCGAAGGCATGACCGCCGATATCACTATCTTCGATCCTGATGCAGTCGAACCACGCATGCCGGAAGTGGTGCACGATCTACCCTCTGGCTCCAAGCGCCTGAAGCAATATGCTGCTGGTATGCTGGCAACAATCGTGGCCGGCCAGACTGTGCTAAAAGAAAACCAACACACGGGCGCTCTGCCTGGGCAACTTTTACGCGGACCACTGGGACGGGCTTAAACGTAACAGCAGAAGCCAAAGGAAACTTTCCCGTCCTGGACTTTGACCAAAAAGGCAGCCATCACATTATCACTAGTGCAGTCGGTGCCAGCTGTCTAGGACGGAAAAACTGATCCGTTTTAGCAGCACAACCATGACCGGCTGGCATTTCTAGACACTGTTTCAACCCGCCATAATGGATTGTAGACAGAAATCGGTGAGGCAAAACTACTGCCATTGAATGCGGCTGACTGCCAAAGTTGAACAATAATAAACATCGCGCTCGGTCCCCGCTGTCAGAAACATTCCATTGGCAACCCGCGAGCCAAGACTAACGCGGCTCAGTACATCGCCTGTCGAGATATCAACGACAATGATTTGATCATCGCCAGTTTTGTAGTCGTTGATGACCAACTCGCCGCTCTTTGGGAACACCACCGGTTGCATCGACGGCCGTGCATCTAAGGTCCAGCGGACGCTTAGCGTTGCCTCGTCCGTTGCCACACCAGCCAAGCCGCCATTAACACTGTCCCAAACAATGCAGGTGTTGTGTTCGGGTATATTGACGGGAGGGGCGATAATGCCACCACCCGGCGTGCCAAAGGGGACGATAGTTTCGATCTCGCCACTTTCCAATGAAACCTTGAGAAGCCGCTGTGGACCGGACCAGGGCGCAGGTCGGCGCCAGCTAAGCATCGCGCTCGGTTCATCGAAACGTCCATTGGGATACCTGCCAAAAATTGCTCGCAGGGCATCTATGTCACCATTGTCCATTAGCCAGAGGGCACCGTCGGATATACAGCCATCCCAGGACAAGCCTTGCTCGCCTCCTTCCGTCCGGTACCTCGGCGCCCAGTTATCATCGATTGACAGCTCATCCTGTTCAACTTCGATGCGCCAGATCCGCTCAATTCCCGGAATATAGATGTACTCGCCGTCGTCTGTAAGATCGCTCGCAATGCGACCCATCGACCCTTCCGGCAAGGTGAGTGGTGGTCCCAATAGCTCTAACGTTTCCGGCTCGAGGCGCGTGATGGTCGATGAACCCTGCCCTGTTAATCTCAAATCCTTGGTTACAATTGTTCCATCCGACAAAATCAGAAGCCCGTTATGCGCTTGGTCCACTGGCAGTTTTCGTTCCACAAGCACCTGACAATCAGTGTCTAGCCGATGCAGGTAACTGCCGTTGACCTTGTAGATTGATCCATTGGCATGCGCCGCGATTGCACCACACCAAACATGGTCACCACAGGGCAATTGCGGCGATTCAGCGATCACGTCCAAGGTTTCGATGTCAAGACGTTGAAGCCAGCCATAGGGGGGAGCTCCTGTGAAGGCCGGCATTGTACCTCCGAGAAAGAGTTCGCTCGAACCACGCCAGACAGTCATCACATTCCACCGGCCATTCGTAACCGTTTTGACTACTGGTAAAGAACCCTTCGCCTCCAAGTCACCATGCGCCGCTTTCTGTCGGCGGTTACCGCCACACTCTACCGGCCAATGCGAGGGGTAGTAGCCCGGCAGCGACGTGTTACGATCAATCTGATTTGGCATACCTATACGGCGCGCGGATAATCTGTCGTTTTTAGCGATACGACCATAAAGTTTCTATGTCCCTCACGACAGTTAGATTATGACCAGAAGACAAATACTGTTTCGATGCGTAAAAATAGAACTGGAATTTGAGATCGAGCCTACCCGTTTGCACTGTCTTCTGCATAAATATTGGCACTTTTGGCTGACGATGGCATTGTCCTCAAAGTCATAGAGCCTCAGCGCCTCAGATTATTTGCTTCTATTGCTTTCCCCGTTGGAAATCTGGCGCCTTCATGATCGAGCACACCGACGGCTTTAAGGCAAAAGCAAATACCTAATTTGCCTGAAAAAAAATGATCTTCGTTTAGATTTTTTCGGCCATAAATATTCTTCACAATTTTACTTCACGCCGGCGCGTGCCAACGCAATTGGCCACAAAAAAGGCAAAAGAATTCCGCTGAGAAATTTTTGTATGAAACTGGCGAACGATCATGCGGTATTTGGCGATGCGAGACAGCATATGGCAAAATCGGCACATATAGACACCAAGATTGCTGACCAAAATGTCATTCACTCTAAATCCGCTATCCGAAGCACTTGGCGCTGAGATCATAGGCCTTGACCTGTCCAAGCCTCTTGAGAAGACGACCTTCAACGCTGTGCACCGTGCGCATCTCGAATATCTGGTACTGGTTTTTCGCGGCCAAAAACTAACACCGAAGCAACACATAGCATTTTCACAACGCTTCGGACCGCTCGACATTCATCCCGCGGACGATGCTGTACTGTCAGATCACCCAGAGATCTTGTTGGTGTCGACCCGACGGAAGAAGGGGAATTATATAGGCCTTCCCGACGGTGGCCCAAAATGGCATTCAGACATTTCCTATCGCAAAAAACCATCACTTGGGTCAATGTTATATGGCATCGAAATTCCGGAGGAAGGCGGCAATACCGGGTTCTCCAATATGTACCGAGCGTATGAGACTTTGCCTGGTTCTCTAAAGCAGGCAATCGACGGAAAACGAGGTATCTTCCTGGCTGGGCGCAACAACGCAAAGCAAACCTTTCGGCGAACGCTCAACGATGCGCAGAAAGCGAAAACACCGCCCGTCTCTCACCCAATTATCCGAACGCATCCTGAGACAGGCCGTAAATCAGTTTTCGCGAATGAACAGCACACAACCGGCATTGAAGGAATGCCGGAAGACGAGTCGGATGCCATATTATCCCAGTTATTCGCGCATTGTGCCCAACCATCCTTGACTTACTTCCACAACTGGCATGAAGGCGATCTTACTTTTTGGGATAACCGTTGTGCCCTGCACATTGCGGACCTAACGCGCCTAGACGACCCGACCTATATCCGCCACATGCACCGCACAACAATCCAGGGAGACGCGCCATTTTAACCACCAAGCAGGGCGTTACTATCGCCGACGCCGTCATCGGTGCCGAAATCAAAGGGCTCGATATCTCTAACGAGTTAGACAGCAATGCATTCTCTGAAATCGAGGACCTATTCAACGAGCGTTCGGTGCTCTGCCTGCGAGGGCAGAAGGTGACGGAACAGGAATATATCGCATTTGCAAAACGCTTCGGCAGTGTCGAAGAGATCTTCATGTCAGACTTTGCACATAAGAGCTATCCGGAAATCTTTCTGGTCTCAAATATTAAGGAGAACGGTCAGGATATCGGGCACGCAGATGCTGGAGCGGTTTGGCATACCGACATGTCGTATACAGATCGGCCACCACGCGCGACCTTACTTTACGCGGTGGAAGTCCCCGTGCGTGACGGCATCATTCTGGGCGACACCACTTTCGCCAGCACCGCAGCAGCTTACGATGCCCTGCCAGACGAAACGAAAAACAAAATCGAGGGGCTTACCGTGGTTCACGACGTGTTTGGGCGCCGTGCAAAGACAGGTACCCATACTCAACAGGACGATACGCGTAAGAAACAACCTAAGGTACGTCACCCCTTCGTGCGCACCCACCCTTTTACCGGACGAAAATGCCTCTATGTCAGCCCCGGAGAGTGCATCGGCATCGAAGGTATGGACGACGACGAAGCAGTAACGTTAATCAACGAAGTGGCTGAGACCATTCCCCAAGAATGCTTTCAGCACATTCACAAATGGCAGACGGGCGACATTCTGATCTGGGATAATTGCGCAGTACAGCACTTAGCGAGTTTTGATTACAAATGGCCGCAGGAGCGCCGCTTGATGTGGCGAATGACCGTTGGGGGAACTGCATCGGCATGACAGTTGAGGTTTTCCCAACAGGCGCTGGCCTCGGCGCCGAAATTACAGGTGTTGACCTTTCACAGCCACTCGAAGATGCGATTTTCACCGAAATCGAAACGGCATTCGACAAACATGGTGTTATCATTTTTCGTGGACAAAAGATCACACCAACCCAACAGGTTAACTTCAGCAGCCATTTCGGCGAATGCGCTATCAACCACAATGCAGCTGATTTTGGCATCGACGGCAGCCCAGAAATCTATCTCATCTCCAACATTGTCGAAAACGAGCGCTTCATCGGCACACCGAAAGCTGGGCCGGAATGGCATACGGACATGTCGTATGCCAAGGTTCCAGCCAGAGCCACAATGCTGCACGCGATCGAAGTTCCTGAAATCGAAGGATTACCCCTCGGCGACACAGAATTTGCCAACACCGCCGCTGCCTGGGACGCATTGCCAGAAACAATGCAACACCGAATTACCGATCTGAAAGGGGTCTTTGACTTCCAGGGACGTAAGCGCGGCAGACCTATTAGCCCAGAAACAATTGCGCAGTACCCACCGATTGAGCACCCAATCGTGCGTACCCATCCGCGTACCGGGCGCAAGGGCCTTTACGTGATGCGCAACGATTGCACCGGCATAGTTGGTTTGAACAACGACGAAGCCCTGTCGCTCATCGGAGCACTGGCAGACCACATCACGCGGCCTGAATTCGTCTATCGCCATCGCTGGCGGGTTGGGGACGTGGTCGTCTGGGACAATTGCACAGCGCAGCACAAGGCGATACAGGACTACAATCTGCCACAGCGGCGCCTTATGTGGCGCACAACGGTGAAGGGAACAGTACCCTTTTAGCCATCGTATAAATTCGCAGCGATCAGATCCTCATTCCAATCAAGACCTAACCCAGGTTTGTCCGGAATGCATAGATTGCCCCCTTTCAATTCATAGGGTTCCTGTAAGACCGGATTCGCCCAATCCTGCCATTCTAGCCAATGGGCTGTTTCCGAGACGCGCATGACGTGGGCGCCGACTTCGGGGTAAAGATGCGTAGATATGGGAACTCCGGCGGTGCCAGCAATAGCCGCCGCGCGGATCCAGCCGGTCACACCACCGATCCGCATGAAGTCCGGCATCACGAAGTCGCAAGCCTTGCGCTGCAACGCCTTGTGCAATTCGCGCGGGCCATAGAAGTTCTCGCCAATTTGAATTGGCGTCTTCAGTTCGGAGCTCAGTTTTGCATAACCGTCATAATCATCGTACAGGATCGGTTCCTCGATCCAGGTTAGACCCAAATCATCAATCCGATGACAGCGTGTAAGAGCTTCCGCTAAATCAAGGCCCTGATTGAAATCTACCATTAGCTGCATATCATCGCCGACAGAACCGCGCACCGCATCAAGTGCCTCCAAATCCTCAGAAACTCGGTCCCGGCCCATCCGCAGTTTGAGACCCGTGAACGCACCCTCGTCCCGTAACTCGATTGCCTCTTCCTTCAACGTTGCGGGCTCGCCCAACCACAGACCATTGCTGTTGTATGCGCGCACCGGACCAACTGTACCGCCTAGCATTCGACACAACGGCAATTCTGCAGCNCGCGCCAAGGCATCCCANGCAGCCATNTCCAAGCCNGNCACTGCAATCATGGACANCCCTTCGTATCCNACGAAATGCAATGATTTTCGTGCGGTTTCGTAGAGGNTGATNGGCGAAAGAGGCTGGCCCTGGAGCATNTCACCCATATCCTCGAGCGCCGGCACCAGATACCNCATCGANTTTACGACATAGGGCTCCAGATAGGCGCGACCCGTCACACCTTCCTCGGTATAAAGATCTATTAAGATCATTGGCCAATCGGTGATCGTCGCTATACGTGCTATTACAGGCCGACCAAGTTTAAGTGTAACAGGACGGGCCCTTAGGCCCTTGAAGGTGAGTATTTCGATCGGCATGTCTGTATTCCCAGCATTGTTTGGGACATTATTCTAGACTTAAAGCGTTCGATTTGAACGGGTCTCAGGGGACCGCACAATGAAAAAGATCATTATTGAAGCCCGCGTGAACGAACTTGAAGGCCGCGACGGCAATCCCAACGTACCGTTCACACCAAACGAAATCATCTGCGACGCGAAGGCCTGCTACGATGCGGGCGCTTCGATTATACACTTTCATGGCCGCACACCGACAGGAAATCCGGAACACGACCCCGGGTATTATCTGGAGGCCAACGCTGGCATTAGGGAAGCGTGCCCAATTCTAATCCACCCTACCCTTGGTTATGTCGCACATGGCGGCGATGCGAAGGAGCGCTTCGACGCAGTCGAGCAGATGATGAAGGATCCGAAGACGATTCCCGATTTTGCTCCAACGGATGTTGGGTCGGTTAATGTCGACTGGTGGAACCCGGCACGGAAGCAGTTCGATACGACCAATCTTGTCTACGAGAACTCAACCGAGACGCTGATGTACTTTTCCGAACGCATTAAGCATCACGGTCTAAAGCAATATCTCGTTTCCTGGAATGTCAGTTTCACACGCCAGATCGAAGCTTTCATTAGAATGGGTGTAATTGCTGAGCCCGCTTTTGTTCTGTTTTGTATGACGGACGGAATTTCATTAGCCGGGCATCCCGGAACACCTGAGGGCTTAGACGCACATACAACCTTTCTGCCAAAAGATCAGGATATCCTTTGGTCAGCGATGAACTACAAAGGGAACCTGCTACTCCTAACCGAGAAAGTTATAAAATCAGGTGGACACATCTCTATAGGGCTCGGCGATTATCACTATCCGGAACTCGGCCTTCCGACGAATGCCGATCTTATCGCAAAGGTCGTCGAACAAGCGCGTTCATTAGGGCGCGAGGTCGCTTCGGTCGAAGAAGCACGCGCAATTCTTAAAATGAATTCAGCTTAGGAGTCCAAGGGTAGATGCAGATCACCGCACTAGACGCGCCTTTTGGTGCTGAGGTTTTTGGCCTCGATCTAAACAAACCCATCTTCGACGAAACAGCGAAGAAGCTTAATCGCGCATTGCTAGACCACATTGTCCTGGTCATCCGCGACCAGGATCTCGACGCGCAGAGCTACTGCAAAGGCATATCTTTATTTGGCGAACCCATGTTGCAACATCGACTCGCCTTCCGTCTGCCAGAATGCCCGGAAGTAAGTCGGATCATAAATCGCGAGAAAATGCGTCCCGCCGCGAACTGGCACACTGACCACACGAACCATGATGAGCCCCCAAAGGCAACCGTCCTTTATGCACGAAAGTTGCCGTCAAAGGGCGGCGATACCAGCTTTGCGAATATGTATGCCGGCTTGGAAAACCTGTCGCCGGCATCACAAGCGCAAATTGCGTCGCTTTTTACAACCAACTATATGGAAGCGGATAACCCAACTTATTCAGCGGACGACCGCGGTGCCTTCGGCGGTGGAGCACGCCATCCTATGGTGCGTACCCATCCGGAGACCGGCAAAAAGGCTCTTTATTTCCACGTAACCAAGGCGACCGGTGTTGATGGTCTAGACCCTGACCTAGTCCGGCCCTTCCTAGACGACTTGTTAAAACAGGCGATCCGTCCAGATAACACGCTTCGCCACCAGTGGCGGATGGGCGATGTCGTAATCTGTGACAACCGTTGTGCCATGCACTCCGTGGACCCGAACTTCGACCAGAACGAAGAAAGGCTGCTTTGGCGGATAATCTTGAAGGGCGACCAACCGGTTTAGAGTAATCTAAGGAAAACAAGAAAGATCAGGCTAAATTACCCCCTGATTTGCGCCAGCCCGATTAAGTGCACCACGCCTACGATGAGGCAGATTATCGAACTCCACAGAAAAAACGGTGTACTCGCTTCCGAATTCATGACTTTTAGAACCGGATAGGCCAATCCTCGCAGCGTGTAGGCACCAGCAACGACGCATAGCACAATATCTAGCAGAGGCAGTGACGGAACAAGGCCAGCCCCCGAAAGGGCGTACAGACCACATAGAGCCAGGCCAATCGCCACGAGCCCTGTGATTATGGCAGGCCGCCAACGACCCTCTGCCGCCATCCTCCCAACTTCTTCTCCGGCGCCGAAATAGCGGTACCAGTTCGGACCTCCAATGATAATGGCAAGGTGCAGAAGCGCCGCACCCAGCGACATCACGCCACCGACAGCAAGCCATGCATTAAACATAACCAGGTGTTATTATTTTGGTGGATCTAGCCGAATTAGCAGGCCTTTGGTCACACTGGGATGGATGAAGGTACGGCCGCCCGCTTCGACTAATCTTACACCCTTATCCTTCATACCTTTTGCGGCCTCGTCCACATCATCGACCGTCATAGCTATCATATAAAGGCCTTCGCCATTCCGCGCGAGGCCCTTACCAACCGCTTTATCGGGATCAAAGGGCTGGGCCAGTTCTATAACGGTGCCATCGCCCATGGTGAAGAAAGCTTGGTCGATACCGAGCCCTTCGTTTCTGTCCCGACGGTCTAGCGTAAAGCCCATCGCCTGGTAGGCTTCTACTGCATCTTCGAGATTTTCAACGGCGATGACGAGTTCATAGATAGAATGCATGACATCTCTCCCCAGTTGTGTCGCTCAACGTTAGCATTGGCCTCCAAACCGAAAAACCGATGCTGATACAAAACATCAGTTAAAGAACACCATCGTTCGGGTCTCGATGCTACGGCGTGGCTTGGCATCAGACGGAGAATTAACATCGATAAAGCCGGTATGCGCTGTCCAGCGAGCGACATTTCGGTCGCTGTCAAAGCACTTCAATAGATAAACCTCGTTATCTGTCATGCTCGGTGTGTAATACCATTTGTGCTGATTATTAAAGCGAATGTTGTAGGTTTCGCCGCAACGGTCACGGTAAACCAAATCCGTCGCGATGAAATCATCCTCAAAAATAGTAGAAGCTCCTATTACGCCAAGCGGCATCGAAGTAACCGGACCATTGATTGGCCGCCAAACATTCACTATCGCGAACCGTTTCTGAAGTAACGCATCTGCCTCACCGCCCATCAGATCTGCGACGCGCTTTGGGCCTGATACTTCAGTGTAATCGTTATGCACCCGCTGAATCGGTTGTTGCGCTGTTTCGTCAGCGCCGTTGCGCACGATGTGATCAAAGGCAATCACCCGATCAGCGCCCGTAACTGCCTGCACAAACGCCGCGCATTCTGGATAGTATTGCGTCTCGATCACCGTGTTATCGTCAAACCGCGCTAGCGCGCTTGGATGCTCGAAGAGCGCAAATCCCTCCCTGTCTAAATTCGTCTCCGCTGCAATCGGGCGTACATCCTGTACCGGTAGGTGTCGTATCTCATGGGAAACATTCGTCACCCGCTCACCCGGCTTTGGTTCATAGTTAAGCCGAAATGGTTTTTCACCTGCTGTTGGCACTATGTAATTGAAGTAGCCCTCAGTGTGCAGCGGTGTACTCATAAAACCTTACTCACGACTTGTAATCTGGTTCTTCCTTATCCAGGATTCGCTTCAACGACTCGAAATGCAGGGGCGCGCTGTCCGTATTGGAAGCCGCAAATTGTTGACGCGTGCGCTCAATCACTTCGTCGGGCAGGAGACGCAACGGTAGGCCGGTTGACCGAGCTAAAACTTGCGCCTGGCAAGCCCGTTCCAAGTAGTAAAGCGAATCATAGGTCCGTGCCACCGAGGAGCCCGTCACAGTGACGCCGTGTGCTCCCATGAACATAATACTTTTGTTGCCCATCTTGGTCGCGATCCTATCGCCCTCGTCTATATCAAGTGCCAGACCGGCATAGTCATCATCGTAGGCGGCATGATCGATGAAGCGAATAGCCCCCTGTTCCACCGGCTCTAGACGGCCACCCTCAACTAATGTCAGGGCAGTCGCATAGGGCATATGGGTGTGCATGACGCAGACGGCATGCGGGCAAGCCTTGTGAATGCGGCTGTGGATATAAAACGCAGTTGGCTCGACATCGCGATCACCATCGATAATCGTGCCATCATAATCCGCGAGCATGATGCTAGACGCGGTGATCTCCGACCAATGGTAACCATGTGCGTTGATCAGAAACTGATCGTCCCCGACAGCTAAGCTGAAATGGTTACAAATACCCTCATTGAAGCCGTGTCGCACAGCCCAACGGAATGAGGCCGCAAGATCAACTCGGGCTTGTTGCAGTTCTGCATCGCTCAGTGTAGCCATAGTTGCGCCTTCCAATGGACATTTTCGTCCATGCTATAATACGAGGCTAACCTACCAGGCAACCCTGGGATGGTCGTATATCACCCATTTGTATTGGAGCCACCCCCGCATGATTCCTCGTTACAGCCGTCCTGACATGAAAGCGATTTGGGAACCAGAAACCCGGTTCCAGATCTGGCTAGAAATTGAAGCCCATGCTTGCGACGCAATGGCGGAACTAGGCGTCGTGCCTAAAGACGCGGCACAGGCGATTTGGGACCGCGGTACGTTCGAGATAGACCGGATCGACGAGATCGAGCGGGAGACCAAACACGATGTCATTGCATTCCTGACCAATGTTGCCGAGCATGTCGGCGATGAAGCCCGCTTCCTACACCAGGGCATGACCTCTTCCGACGTGCTGGACACCTGCCTAGCGGTACAATTGAGCCGTGCCGCAGACATCCTGATTGCCGACCTTGACGCCTTGCTGACGGCCTTACAGAGACGAGCGACGGAACACAAATACACGGTTACGATTGGTCGGAGCCACGCGATCCACGCGGAACCAACAACCTTCGGCCTTAAGCTCGCCGGCCATCACGCATCATTTCAGCGCGCGCGGCAACGCATAGAAACGGCAAGGGCGGAAATTGCGACTTGTGCTATATCCGGAGCAGTCGGAACCTTTGCCAATATTGATCCTGCGGTCGAAGCGCATGTCGCCGACAAGATGGGCCTTACCGTTGAGCCTGTCTCAACCCAGGTAATCCCGAGGGATCGACACGCCATGTTCTTCGCCGTGCTGGGTGTCATCGCATCGTCATTGGAAAACTTGGCTGTAGAGGTTCGGCACTTACAGCGAACCGAACTACGCGAAGCGGAGGAGTATTTCTCGCCAGGCCAAAAAGGTTCGTCGGCGATGCCGCACAAACGCAATCCCGTGCTAACAGAAAACCTGACCGGTCTCGCTCGTATCGTCCGCAGCGCAGTTTCCCCGGCGATGGAAAACGTCGCACTGTGGCACGAGCGAGACATTTCCCACTCTTCCGTCGAACGTATTATCGGACCGGATGCGACAGTCACGTTAGATTTCGCGTTGGCACGAGCAACAGGGCTCATCGAGAAACTCGTCGTATACCCCGAACAAATGCAACGCAATCTTGATCAACTCGGCGGACTGCACAATTCTCAACGTGTGCTTCTCGCTCTAACCCAAGCCGGGATGAGCCGCGAGGACGCCTATCGCTCGGTACAGAAAAACGCCATGGAAAGTTGGCAAGAGGGGAAAAGTTTCGCCGATCTACTAAAAACGGATACGGTTATCACCAACTATCTAACTCAAGCTGAACTGGAAGGCCTTTTCGACCTAGAATATCACACAAAACATATCGATACGATCTTCGATCGGGTATTTGGTGCAGCATAACACTATGTTTATGCCTTCAAATTTAGAAACCGTTACCGGAGTTTTGCTCAAGGCATAAAGAAGGGGTCACAGCAATTCTGTGAAGCGAGGTGCAATGCGTCTTAAGGGAAAATCAGCTATCGTCACCGGAGCTGGCAGCGGCATCGGGCGAGCAATCGCGCTGAAACTCGCAGAGGACGGAGCCGAAATCGTAGCGGCCGACATCAATGAAGAACCTGCCAAGTCCGTGGCAGAGGCAATTTGCGCCGAAGGCGGTCAGGCAATCGGAACCGCAACCGATATCACAATGCGTGCAAGTATCGATGCGATGGAAGCGGCGGCGATTGAGAACTTCGGTAAGATCGACATACTTATCAACAATGCGGGCAGCCGCATCATAAAATCCTTTCTCGAACACAGCGAAGACGATTGGCGGCATATGCTAGATGTCAATCTGACGGGACACTTTCTGTGTTGCCAGGCAATCTTGCCGCACATGTTGGCAGCGGGTCGAGGGCGCATCGTCAACATGGCTTCAATTGCCAGCACTGTGGGGCGGCCGAACCGGGTTGGCTATGTCGCGGCCAAAGGCGGGCTGATGGCGATGACAAAGGCGCTTGCCGCCGACATGGCCGGTAAAAACATCACCGTCAACGCTTTGGCACCCGGTATGATCGCCTCCCCATTCAACCGGCAATTTAAGGAAGACCCCGACTTTGGCGACAATTGGAACGATGACAATTTGGTACGCCGATGGGGTGAACCGGAGGATGTCGCCGGGGCCGCTGCGTTCCTCGCATCGGACGATGCATCCTTCATTACCGGGGAGACGATTACTATTGATGGCGGTTCCATTGCCGCACTGGTCCGCCGTGGGGAGTAATCAGCATGCGCGACATTGAAATCGAAAGGCTCAGCGGCACTGTTGGCGCCGTGGTGCATGGCGTCGATCTTACAAAGCCGTTGGTCAACTCGACCTTTGACGCGATTCTTGAGGCCTGGCACGACCACAGCCTTCTCGTTTTTCGCGACCAGAATTTAGAACCAAATGATCATATCGCTTTCGCGCGGCGCTTTGGCGAAATCGAAATCCACGTTCTTAAGGCCAACCTTATGCCAGAGCACCCGGAAATCTTGTTATCCTCGAACCGGAAGAAACCTGATGGGAAACGGATTGGCCGTGCTTATAACGGTGAATATTGGCATTCAGACGGTGCTTACCTACCTGCTCCATCAAAAGCGTCCCTACTATATGGTATAGAAATTCCGGTTGGTTACGGCGATACAATGTTCGCCAGCACGAATGCAGCGTATGAAGCTTTGTCTCAGCCCTATAAGAATTTGCTCGATGGGCTAACCTGCGCGCACGAATTCCACCAGGTTTATCGCACCAACAAGGACCGCCTCGCTGAATTCAAAGTCAGCGCCGAAGAGAGTGAATACACAAATTCACCAATTACCATTCATCCTGCAACTCACACCCATCCCGAGACGAAGCGTCGAGCACTGTTCGTCGACCCGAACTTCGCAACAGGGTTTCCAGAGCTAGAGCCCGGCGAAAGCGACGCCTTGCTAGCATTCCTGCGCAACCATGTGACGCGCCCCGCGTTCACATATCGCCATCGTTGGCAGCCTAATGACTTGTTACTATGGGATAATCGTAGCCTGGTGCATGCAGCTATCGTCGATTACGACGATACAATGCCACGCTACCTGCATCGCGTTACGGTCGCAGGTCAACCGCCGCAACGCTGAATTATCCGCTCCTAACAAACTCATTTAGCAACTGGCAATATCACTGTAACAAACGACACCCTGGTAATTGTCAGTCCAGGTCAATCGAAAAGCTCCTTCGATCTAGCCGACATCGTTCAATGCCACCTCGTGATAAGTGCGAAAGTGTGCGGATCATCCAAGAGCCTATGTTTCAAATGTCATTAGCGCTTTAGGGCAAGAAGGCGATGGACTTCAAGCTGTACCTTGAAAATTCGATGGATCACTGGAAAGATTTAAGGTTTTAAGTACCAGTCCCCGATCCGCCCTGGATACCCCAATGGCCGTCCACTTCGGTGACAATGTATAGCGAGTAGTAAACACCAATCTCGGAACTATCTTCCCGCAGGCGGCGGAAATGGACGCCGACATGAGCTTTCCCCGGGAACGTCGCTAGCACTTCAAGATTATCAATCTTGCTGCGGTACCAGCTATCCGTTAGCGTTTTCTCGCGGAAATTCGCCAGCGGGTTGGTCGAGGCGTCCGGATAGTGAACCACGCGGCCACCCATACCAATGCGGAAGTGAGGAAAGTTGAACGCGTCACGCACACCGTCTTCATCACCCGCATTGATCGCCGCAATATAGCGCTTGATTACTTCGAAAGCCGCCTTCTCTATTACCGGATCAATCGCCATCTAAGACCTCTCCCTTGATTGTGCTCGGCGGCGGATTTTTGTCGAGGTTCTGTCTCTCCCAATCGTATGTCGACGGTATCGAAGCTGGGTCTGCGGCACGGGCCGCCCGGAAGGGAACGACCGGTTTATAGATTTCCCAGAAGCGGCGCATCTCGGTCACCGCATCCGACGTCATATCTAGACGTAGATCGAGAGCTGGAACTTCCCGACCGACATCGTTGCCTATAACTTTAAGTAAACAAGACCGTTCGTCGTAGTGGCGACCACCGGGAGCTTGTTGTCCGCCGGCATCTCGCCCCGCCTCCAGCGCAAGCAATAGACGCTCGGCCAAAGTTTCGTTTACGGACATACTAAAAGCATCAGCCATCGCATCGACGACTGGCCGACCTGTCAATACGTTGCCCATGGCAACAAAATTGTCGCCTTGAATATGACCTGCCCAGGGTCGCGCGTTTTCTCCGGTGTGGCTGAATAGTTCGCCGTTCCGCGTTACGATGCCGATCTGGCGGTAGCTGAAAGACGGATCTGCCGTACGCATTGCCGCAACGGCGTTATCAAGCCCCTTCCCGGCCTCAAGTGCCCGCACCCCGGCAACACCTGCTACAGGATTACCGAAGGCTTGCACGACGACAATATCCCCGCTGGGTGAATAGCTAGGACAGGTTCCGCCTGCTGCCATTGTAACCGTGGTGAGGCCAATCCCCACCTGATCGGCCTCTAGATCATAGCCAACGATAGAAAATGTCATGTCGAACCACCGTCGATCCGCATTATCGACCCTGTCGTGTAGCCGGCGTGATCCGATGCCAAATATAACGCGGCAGCGACTACTTCGTCCGGTTTGCCGCCGCGTTTCATCGCTATTCGCGTACGGGCTCGTTCGGCGAATTTTTCCATGTCCCATGCCTTCGAGATATCAGTCAGAAATGGGCCCGGCATGATGCCGTTAACCCGTACGTTGGGTCCATAGGCCTGCGCAAATGCTTCCGTCATCGCGTTAAGGCCTGCTTTCGCCGCAGCATAGGGAATGATACCACCGGTAGGCCGGATCGCTCCGGTGCTGGACACATTAATAATAGAGCCGGCGCCTGCATCGAGCATGCGCTGCCCGACTTCAGCGCAGAGCCGGAACGGGCCTTTAAGATTTACTTCCTGTACCTTGTCCCAGAGGGATTCCGGGATATCATTCGGCCGATCGTAAAGCGGTGACATACCGGCATTGTTGATCAGCACGTCAACTTTGCCGAAATAGTTGTAGACCGCATCGATCAATCCGTTGACCTGATCCCAGTAGCCAACATGGCAGCCATAGGCGAAGGCTCGACGTCCTATCGCCAAAATCTCCTGGGCCACCGGCTCACACGATTCTTTCTTGCGGCTGGTGATCGCAACGTCAGCACCAGCTTCCGCAAAACCAAGAGCAATCTCTCTTCCGAGGCCACGGCTACCGCCAGTGATTAGAGCAACCTTACCGCTCAAATCAATTATGTGTTTAGACATAGTTATCCCTTAATCGTAACCGACATCAGCGGCTTCAAATGCCTTACGCAAGCCAATTTCTATGGCTGCCACATCAGCACAAACGGCGTAGCGGATGCACCCTGGAAAATGCACACCGACAACGCCAACTTTATCAATCATTGCAAAGTTAAAGGCTTCTGAACTATCCATCCTCTCACCAAAGGCCCGTGATGGCGCCTCCCAAAGAGTGTAGAAACCGGCCTGCGGTTGGGCGGCGATGCGCATACCGTAATCGGACATTACACCTATCAGGGAATCCAACCGCGCCCGATACATCTCGCGATACTGCGCTATACCAACTTGGTCTTCTTCTAAGGCAGCGATTGCTCCGGCCGCCATGGGAGCAACAATACCAGCGTCGGTCTTGCCCTTGACCTCTTTAACGTCAGCCATGAAGTCAGGAGAGCCTATCATTGCGCCAACGTGCCAGCCGGTACCGTTGCCAATCAGCTTGGCGGCTGTATATGCCTCCGCCCAGGAAAGGTCAGGGTAATCAATCGCCACTTCGGCCAAGGTCGCGCTATCTTCCGAGTGGCTGAGGGAGAAATAAGCCGCATCGTTAAACAGACGAATATCGTTGTCGCTACAATGCTGGCAGACCGTATGCAGCCAGTCCGCCGTTGCAATCTGACCTGATGGGTTATGCGGATAGTTAGTCATAACCAAGCTGGTACCGGTTTCGATATCCGAAGCCGAAAAGCGGAACTGGTTCTGCAAGTTAAGCGGTAATGGATAGTGTGTCACGTTGACGTGGTAGGCACACCAATCCGCTGGGATCGGATAACCTGGCTTGGTCATTGTCGCAACCGTGACATCTTCAAGCGCACAACCGCAGGCAAGCGGCAAAAGGCCAATGATGGGTTTAATTCCTGGGATTGGCAGGTATTCAACACGGCCTTCAGGCATTACTCGAGTAAGATGCGCTATCACAAAGCGACGGGCGAAATCCGGCACGGCAGGACAATCATTGTATTGATATGCGTGCATGGCCTCTTCGTCGCTCATCACGGCATCGCGCGCCGCCTTACGTGCGCTTATCAGCGCCGCCCCCTTAGGTTCACCAATCGAAAGGTCGAAAAGTTGCATGCCCTGTCCCGCCGCTTCGGCGCGTTTGGCCCTAATTTTTTGAAAGATATTTCCGCCGCCAGCCGGCAACCGGGATCGTTGCATCCGTCCCACTCCTAAGGTCGTTTTGTCGCGCCAGAATGCCGCGGCTTAATTTTTATTAGAAAAAAATCGTCAGGTTCTTCGCCAAAAGAACGCTTTGATCTAAAAAGATTTTTCTCGTAGCAATCATGAAGCTGTCAGCGTCCCGGCGCAAAGTGTCATGTCTTTTACCGACAAAGAAATCCGTCTCTGTTTCTGCCCGGTTTCGATAAACTAAAAACCGGCAGCGCGTATCAATCGTTCCATCACCACCGTTTAATACCTGGAGGTTGGAGATCATGTGACAGGTGCGCGAAATAGGCTCTTCAGCCCAATGCATCCCCGTCATGATCTGCTTGACCCGCTGCTCAAGTTCAAATTTGCCTTCATCAAACCAATTCAGGTCTTTCCCCTCGCGGGTATGTTGTTCGTCCCACTTACCAAATTCTTGATTTCGGGTCAGTGGCATCCAGTATCGAATGTCCTCGGAGAGCAGATCCAGCCAGCTTTCGAATTGCCGAGTGTCCAGTAATTCTGCTTCGTGATTAAAAAATTGCTCCACTTCGTATCGAAGCAAAAGATTTTCTATTTGTCGTGGATCGGGCGCACCGTCCATGAACCCTACTCCGCCGCTGCGGCAGTATCGCGCAGTTGCGGCGCGGTCGGCGGGTTTTCCATGAGCTCCGCCCAACGTTCGTAGTAAGTGCGTTGATTTTGCTCGCTGACATCTTCAGTGACGTACACTTCCCCGCCCAGCCACTCCTCAGACCAACCTTTGGTCTCGTATCCCATGCCCATCGTGTAAGGATAGTCGTAGCGGCGCGCGATTGTGCCTCGCGAACCTTCATGCGCGGAGCTCCAATTCTCCATATCGTCTTGTTCTGTTAGGCCTGAGGGACCCTGATAACGGATAACATAGTGTCGCAGCACATCCTTGACCTCGTCCGGCGCTTCCCTCGGCACCAGAAAAATCCGCCAAACTTGCGTTTCATGCGGCCCGTTCGGGTGCCAGGTTCCCATGCTTTGCACACCGTTTGAAAACGATACATTTGGAAAAATTGTACCGCCATGCCCAAAAAAGCGGGCCTTCTCGCCGCGAAGCAACTGTCGTTTATTGTAGCAGTCTCGGAAATAATCCTCGACAACCGCCCTCTCCTGATAGGTAGGCATATACTCGTAGTTCTCCGCAAAGAGTTGGCCACGCGCGGTATGACCTTCAGGCCGGATACAAACGTTGAGCAATTCGACATCACGCTTACGGGTTACCGTATCATAAGTGTGGCGACCCTTGACACCGGATGGTGTTAGAACCACCGCATCTACGGAAGCGTGGCTGGGATTGTGGTAGTAGTCGCCAGAAAAATTTTCTGCACCCCATTTCCAATTGCACGGCACGCTCCACTTAAAAACGCCGCCGAACGCCTCCCAGTCACCGTAGGTGCCATCGGGCAGTTCACAATAATCGTCGAGATAGAAACGAAAATCCCCGATCGAGGTCTCGAAATTGGGCACATCAGCATCCCAACAAGCGAAGACGTAACCGCGATAGCTGTAAACGCGGGCTTCGATCAGGCCCCATTGCGATTTGTCGAGTTCGTTGTGGTAGGCACTTTCCATTTTAGGTACGCCGACCAATGCACCCTCATCGTTGAAGACCCAGGCGTGAAACGGGCAAGCAAATTTGGTTGAATTGCCCTTGTCATAGCGGCACACCCGCATTCCACGGTGACGACAATTGTTGAGAAAAACGTGCAGCTTTCCATTTCTGTCGCGGTTGAAGATAACAGATTCTTCAGCCATTCGGCTTAGCATGTAGTCGCCCGGTTCCGGCACCTGGCTTTCGTGACCGACAAACAACCAGGAACGCGGAAAAATTCGTTCCAGCTCGTCCTCATAGACCTTTTGACTAGTAAAAATTTTCCTACTAATCAGGCCTTTATCTAGATTAACTAGCCCACCCTTGTAGCGGATCGCAGAACCGCCGTTCATCCGAATTTCCTCAATCGATTTCGCTTATCTGAAACATACCGGGTTCGCAGATGAACCGGCAATAAGAGAAGTAATTCAATCCAAGATTTGATCTGGAAGACGAAAATGGCAGGATGATCCAAAATAACCGCCATTTAGGATGTCCACTTTGACTTTACAATTCGGTGTTTTCGATCATATCGAGCCTGTCGAGGGTATGCCCTTACAACAGATTTACGATCTGCGTCTACAGCAGGTTGAAATTTTGGATAAAGCCGGCTTCTATTCCTATCACCTGGCTGAACACCACACACCGGCAGTACACAGCCTGGCACCCTCGCAAAACGTTTTTCTCGCTGCAGTATCACAACGGACAAGTCAGTTGCGCTTCGGGCCCTGCGTATACGTACTGCCTCTACACCATCCGTTGAGGCTAATCGAGGAGATCAGCATGCTCGACCATCTCAGCGGTGGGCGATTGGAGATCGGTGTCGGCCGCGGCGGTGTGATGGAAGCCTATTTCTGGGGCCAAGAAGCAGATTCAGAAACAAATTTCGTGCGGTATCAAGAAACCCTCGAAATTCTTTGTAAGGGATTAAACACAGAGGCGCTGACATATGAAGGCCGGTTCCACAGTTTCGACGCCTTGCCGATGCGGTTGCAGCCAATACAGCGACCGTACCCGCCGCTCTGGTACATGCGTAACGCGGAGACTGCAGCACTTGAAGGTATGAATACGGTAATTGTCGGCACGCTGGACAGTTTGCGAAAGGAAGTCATCCGCTATAAGCGCGTCTGGGCTGAAACGCATGGTGAAGGTGCACTTACCGCCCAGGGACAAGAGCCGAAAATCGGTCTTGTCGTTCACTTGGTTGTAGCCGACACAGACGAAGAGGCTATCAAAATCGCGACCCCGGCTTGGGACAAGTATCGTTGGAACCTGGCCGCACCGCGCCGTCTTGAAGCGGAAAAACGGGGTCTCACGCAGTTCCAATCCGCTCCAGATGGGTCATTCGGGTTCTCTGGCGCACGTCCAGGGCATCTGCCGGACCGTGAGACCCGCAAGGACATCGAAGCTGAACTTGAGCGCTTCGACACGCAAAGTAATCGCACAGATCCGACTAGGCTCGGCGGCGTTGCTTTAGCCGGCTCGCCGGAGGCGGTCAAACGCTACATGGAAGAGTATAAAGCGACGGGGGCTAACTACTTCGTCTGTTCCTTCCAATGGGGTGACCTTTCGCATGAGGTTGCCATGCGATCCATCGAATTGTTCCAGGACGAAGTCTTGCCAAGCTACCTCCCGCAGGCGGCCGAGTAGACACTCAAGCGGCACTTGCCGAAGCTGGAGAAGAGCATAGAATGAGTCAAACTGAAGCAAATTCTATGGCGCGTATCATGACACTTGAATCCCCGATCTGGCCGGCTCAGTTAGACCATTTACGCTTAGATTCTGACGATCCAGCCATGCTGTCGGATTTCTATGCGGACGCCCTCGGTTATCACAAAACGTTATTACCGAATGACACTTTCCTGCTGCAAGGCCCGGGCCGCCGTCTAATCGTAGGGACCGGAGTTCCCGGCGCCCGTCCCTATCATGGGTATCGGGTGCAGGATCGCCGCCAGCTCGAAGAAGTGCGCGATTTCCTGCAAGGTCAAGGTCTAAACACCGAACCGTCGCCATCGACCATATTTCAAGACGATGCAGTGACAGTGCGGGATCCGGACGGTTGGCTGAGCGTCTTCGGTCTGCCACGGACCGATTTGCCGTCACAGAAGCCCTGCAACATGCACAACGCATTGAAATTATCCGGGCGCCTACAACACGTCGTGGTAGCGACGGACAATCTAGAACCGATGATGAATTTTTATGAGAACACTCTGGGCTACGTCGCTTCTGACTATGTCAATGCCGATATAGACGAACGGAAGTCACGCAAAGTAGCCTTCTATCGCTCGGACCCAGAACATCACAGCTTCGCTGTTTTTAGTGGCTCCGAAGTTCGCAGCGACCATCATGCGTACGAAGTCGACGACTGGAACGCGATCCGTGACTGGGCCGATCACATGGCGTCACTGCAAATCAAGATCTGGTGGGGTCCCGGCCGCCACGGTCCCGGTAACAACCTGTTTTTTATGATTTTGGACCCTCATGGCAATCAGGTCGAAATTTCAGCCGAACTGGAAAATATGCCTCGTGAGATGGCGGCCCGAACCTGGCCAATGGAAGAACGCAGTCTGAATCTATGGGGTCCCGGGTGGATTCGAGAGTAAATTGATTGCCGCTGATCAGGCTTCCGCGCTTATTTGTTCATGCGCAACAGACATCAATCGGTCCATCTCCTTTCGGATAAGATGCGTGGACGTTTCCAATCCCTTCCCTTGCAAATCGCTAAGAACTTTTTGCAGTACGTCATCATCGCCCGGTTCGTCAAAATCCGAGACGACAACTTCTTTGGCGTAGGCTTCGGCAGCATCGCCATCCAGCGATAACTGTCCCGCGGCCCAAAGACCAAGTAATTTATTGCGACGTGCATTGACCTTGAAATCAAACTCTTGGTCTCGTTTGAATTTATTTTCAAAACCTTTTTGGCGGTCTTTGAACTGCGACATTTCGATTAATCCTTTTCCAGGCGCGCGCCACAGCGCGGTTTTCTTTCCGATATATAATCATTCAGGCCCAGCACTTGAATGATAAAATTGTTATTTCGCAAGATGGTAGATTGGCGCCAGCATTGCAAACATGATATCGACAGCGCCTATGTGTACCGTCGTTATCCTCCGAAGACCTGAGCATGATTGGCCCCTTCTAATCGCCGCCAACCGCGACGAAATGCTGGAACGGCCCTGGTTGCCGCCGGCACGGCACTGGCCGGACCGGCCTGACGTTGTTGCTGGTATCGACACGCTTTCCAGTGGCAGTTGGCTCGGCGTCAACGATCACGGCGTCGCCGTTGCAGTTTTGAACCGCGTTGGATCATTAGGTCCCGTGGCTAATAAGAGAAGCCGCGGAGAACTTGTACTGGAAGCTTTGGACCACGCCGATGCTCGCGACGCCGCCGGGGCGCTGAGCGATATAGACCCGGACGCCTACCGCACATTCAATCTCGTAATTGCCGACAACCGAGACGCATATTGGTTGGCAGGCCGGACCGGCGCCGATCGTGTAACAATCGAAGCACTGCCGGCCGGCCATTCATTTTTTACGTCGAGCGACCGGAATGATCCCGACAAACCACGCGTCGAAGCCTATCTTCCCTTGTTCGAGGCCGCTGAAACGCCTGACCCTGAGGCGAATGATTGGTCTGAATGGCTCCGACTAATGGCGGATCGGACCGGCGCGACCCGCGACGAACCCATGTGCATCGTTAGCGACTACGGCTACGGAACGGTTTCCAGCTCGTTAATCGCCTTGCCTAAGCCAGCGCCTGGCGTTTTGCCCCGTTGGTCATTTGCCGCGGGCCGCCCAGACATCACCAAATTCGAACCAATTGATATGACCGCTCCCGCACCAGCGCATGCCAGTGGCCTGAACGACTAGTTCTTAGTCGCGGACATTCTCAAGCGCCTGCCAATCGAATTCAACACCGTGGCCAGGTCGGTCCGGCGCAGTGGCATAGCCTTCGACCACCTGCAATGGTTCGGCGATGTACTTATCTAAGCCAAATCCGTGCGCCTCCAGATAGGATGCATTGGGTACCGCACCCAGCAGATGAACATGAAGTTCGTGAACGCCATGAGAAGTCACCGGCAAGTTGCGTGCCTCCGCTATCGCTGCGATCTTCAGCCACGCCGCGATGCCCCCGCAGTTGGACACGTCGGGTTCCGGATAACTGACACCATTCGCCGTCATAAGATGCTCGAATTCAAAGATCGAATGAAGATTTTCACCCGCAGCGATCGGCACACCCCCTTCAGCAAGAATGCGTGCATGACCGATAAAATCATCTGGTATAGTAGGTTCTTCTAGCCAAATAAGGTTGAAGTCCTGTAACTGGCGCGCTGCGACGACCGCCTGGTCAACTGTCCAGCCCATATTGGCGTCGACCATCAACGGAAAGCCATCACCCAAGTGCTTACGCATGGCAGCAACGCGTTCGATATCCTCACTGGTATTCACCCGCCCTACCTTCATCTTGATCGCACGAAAGCCCTTTTCCAGATTGCGGTCGGTTTGTTTCAGAAGGTCGTCGAGGGTGAAATAGAGGTCGATACCGCCAGCATAGGCTTTGACCTTGGGATCGCTCCCTCCAAGCAAACGCCATAGCGGTTCACCAATTTGTTTAGCTTTCAGATCCCATAGCGCTATATCGATAGCCGAAAGAGCGTGTACCGCAAGGCCACCGCGACCGACATAATGAACGCGCCACCACAACATATTCCAAAGAGCCTCGATCCGCGCGGCCTCCTGCCCAACCAGGCCGGGGGCCATATCGCGGCTAATCAACTCTCGTATCGCCGCTCCGCCGTGGCCCACTGTGTAGGTGTACCCAACCCCTTCAGTGCCGTCCTGGTTTTCGACACGAACGGTAATCAGTTCGAAGGCCGAAATTTCGCCGTGGGTTGAGTCCGACAAAACAACTGGCAGCGGTATCAGGTAATGATCGGTGCGCACGCTTTTTATAGGCATGTATCTCTCCTGCAGCGACAGCGGCACATCATTCCACCAAACCCTACGAAAGGCCAAATCGCCCCGCCAAATCACACCAGCTTAGTAACTATTCCTAATCGTGATTTGAGAAGATCAGGCGAAGGTCCCGATCCACATTGTACCAATGCAAGTCTGTTGCTATATGAGGCGCCGTGAAAGACGAAATCGCGGGTACTCGATCCAGCCGCCAGGAAACTATTCCCATGGCCAAACAACGGCGCATCTACGAAGGCAAAACTAAGGATCTGTTTGAAGGCCCCGAGCCCGGTACACTTGTTCAGCATTTTCGCGATGATGCTACTGCCTTCAATAATAAAAAGCGTGGTACCATTACAGGGAAAGGCGTTCTCAATAACCGTATTTCCGAATATTTGATGTTGCGCCTGCATGATATAGGCGTACCAACTCACTTTATTCGACGCCTTAATATGCGCGAGCAACTTATTAGAGAAGTTGAGATTATTCCTGTTAAAATTTCGATTAGAAATGTAGCCGCCGGATCTATGTCAGAACGCTTTGGTATTGACGAAGGCACGCCTCTACCGCGCTCGATTGTCGAATATTATTGGAAGAACGACAAACATAGCTCCCCGATGATCTCCGAAGAACATATCACGGCCTTTGGCTGGGCAGCCCCACAAGATATCGACGACATGCTGGCGCTATCACTGCGAATCAATGACTATCTCTCCGGACTATTGTTTGGCGCAGGTGTGAAGCTGATCGATTTCAAGCTCGAGTTTGGTCGCAGCTACGATGAGAACGGAGAAATGCGAATTTTAATTGCAGACGAAATCAGCCCGGATACGTGCCGTCTTTGGGACGTTGAGACCCAAGAAAAGCTGGATAAAGATCGATTTCGCCTGGATATGAGCGGCGTCGCGGAGGCATATCAGGAAGTAGCACGTCGCCTGGGCGTGCTGCCAACCAGCGCCCCGGGTGATGTTACCGAATTGAAGACAATGCAGTGACCACTAAAGACCAAGCGAGGGCAGGTGAAAGCAACAGTGCACGTCATGTTGAAGAACGGGGTCCTCGACCCGCAAGGCAAAGCAATAGGCCACGCTTTAGGATCCCTAGGCTTCGAAGGGATTGGTGAAGTCCGCCAAGGCAAAATTATCGAAATAGAGTTGGCATCGACTGATAAAACAGCCGCCGAGGCGGAGGTCGAAAAGATGTGTCAGCGCCTGCTCTCGAATACGGTTATCGAGAACTTCACAATCGATATTGAAGAATGAAATCGGCAGTCATCGTCTTCCCCGGCTCCAATTGCGATCGCGATGTTGCAGTCGCCCTTGAGCGGGCAAGCGGCATCAAACCGGCCATGATCTGGCACCGAGAAACCGAATTACCACCAGTCGATTTTATTGTCATACCCGGCGGCTTCTCTTATGGCGATTATCTGCGCGGCGGCGCCATTGCCGCTCGTTCACCGGTAATGCGCGATGTCGAAGCCAAAGCAGAAGCCGGTGTTCCTGTTTTAGGAATCTGCAACGGGTTCCAAGTTCTAACCGAAATCGGTTTACTACCCGGCATTTTGATGCGTAACGCTGGGCTTAAATTCATCTGCCGAGACGTTCATGTCGCCGTCACCGAGAACGAATCCGTTTTCACCAGCGGCTACGCAAAAGATCGAATTTTGCGGATACCGGTTGCTCACAATGAAGGCAACTATTTCGCCGACGACGTCACGCTCGACGAACTGGAAACAGCGAACCGCATCGCATTCCGGTATACAACACCGGAAGGAATAATCTGCGATGCTGGAAACCCGAACGGCTCTGCCCGCAATATCGCGGGGATTTTCAATGAGCGCAGAACTATCTTAGGCCTCATGCCGCATCCGGAACGGGTAGTAGACCGGGCGCATGGTGGAACCGACGGTGCACGCATGTTCTCCAGCTTGGTGAAAGCGCTATCGCGATGACCGAAGTAAACCAAGCTGTCGCGGCAGAGCATGGATTGAGTGTTTCCGAATTCAACACCGTGCTATCCATCATGGGACGGATGCCAACGATCACAGAACTTGGCATATTTTCCGTTATGTGGTCAGAACATTGCTCTTACAAATCTTCGCGAAAATGGCTCAAGACCCTGCCGACCGAAGGTCCGCAGGTGATTTGTGGTCCCGGCGAGAACGCCGGCGTCGTGGATGTTGGTGACGGACTTGCTGCCGTTTTCAAGATAGAAAGCCACAACCATCCGAGCTTTATCGAGCCCTATCAAGGTGCTGCGACCGGAGTTGGTGGGATATTACGTGACATTTTTACTATGGGCGCGCGGCCAGTCGCGAACATGAACGCATTGCGCTTCGGGAGCCCCGATCACCCGAAGACCCGCCACCTGTTATCCGGGGTGGTAGCAGGTATCGGCGGATACGGTAACTGCATAGGTGTGCCAACCGTTGGCGGCGAGACCAACTTCGACCCGGCCTATAACGGAAACATTCTGGTCAACGCCATGACCGTTGGTATCGCCAATGCTGGTAAAATTTTTTACTCAGCGGCTGCCGGCCCTGGCAATCCCGTCGTCTATGTCGGCTCTAAGACCGGTCGCGACGGGATCCATGGTGCCACGATGGCATCCGCCGAGTTCGACGACGATTCAGAAGAAAAGCGTCCAACTGTGCAGGTCGGCGATCCGTTCACCGAAAAACTGCTGCTTGAAGCCTGCTTGGAATTGATGGCAACTGATGCCATCGTCGCGATCCAGGATATGGGAGCCGCTGGTTTGACCTCTTCCACCGTCGAGATGGCAGACAAGGGTGGAGTTGGCATAGAGCTAAACCTTGAGAACACACCGATCCGCGAAGAGGGCATGACGCCATATGAGATCATGCTGTCGGAAAGCCAGGAGCGTATGCTAATGGTTTTGGAGCCAGGTCGTGAAGCCGAGGCCCGCGGCATTTTTGAGAAGTGGGAACTTGATTTCGCGATTATCGGACGTGTGACTGACACCGGTCGGTTGGTTCTAAAATTACACAACGAGACTGTCGCCGATATCCCTGTCTCGCCTTTAGTCGATGCAGCGCCAATCTACGACAGACCTTGGGAACCAACCCCGCCGCGCGAAACTATTTTAGCAAGTGACGTTCCGGCTTCCGACACCCCGCTGGAAGACCTGAAAAAGCTCCTGGGTTCGCCTAACATGTGTTCGCGCCGTTGGATCTGGGAACAGTATGACCACATGGTAATGGCCGATACCGCGCAGCGCCCCGGCGGTGACGCAGCCATCGTCCGAATACACGGTTCTGGCCGCGGCTTAGCGATCACCACTGACTGTACCCCTCATTATTGCTACGCAGATCCTGAACTGGGCGGCAAGCAAGCGGTAGCGGAAGCTTGGCGTAATTTGATTGCAGTGGGTGCCAAGCCCCTAGCGCTGACAAACAATCTCAATTTTGGTAACCCGGAACGAAAACCCATCATGGGACAATTTGTCGGTTGCGTAACGGGTATCGGTACTGCTTCGGCAGCACTCGAATTTCCTGTCGTATCTGGGAACGTCTCCTTCTATAACGAAACCAGTGGCGAGGCGATCCTTCCCACTCCTGTAATCGGTGGCCTTGGTCTCGTCGACAATCTATCGAAAACGGCGCAGATCTCCTTCTCGGGCGCCGATGAGACGATTGTCGTGATCGGCCGTACAACCGGATGGCTTGGTGCCTCAACTTATCTACAAGAAATTACAGGACAAAGAGATGGCGCTCCACCACCAGTAGACCTCGCGTTGGAGCGCAAAAACGGAAATTTCGTTCAATCGCAAATCGCAGAGGGGCATGCAACTGCCTGCCATGATATCTCTGATGGCGGACTGATCGTAGCCCTTGCCGAAATGGCACTCGCCAGCAATATAGGTGCAAAAGTCTCGCCAAGTGACCCTGATCTGCTGCTTCACGCCTGGCTTTTTGGCGAAGACCAGGGCCGCTACATATTGACCACAACGGAGCCAGGGGCGATGCTAGAAGCAGCTGAGGTAGCAGACGTCACAGCGACCGTGATCGGTCGCACAGGTGGCGGTTCATTGACTGTAGACGGTTCGCATACCATATCTATAGGCGAACTCCGCGATGCTCACGAAATGTGGTTGCCGGAATATATGGCTACGCAATAGTAACGCTGATACCTAGGAGAACGACGATGGCAATGAATGAGTCAGACATCGTGCAGATGATCAAAGAGGCGTTACCGGACGCGGAAGTCCAGATTGAAGACTTGCGCGGCGACGGCGATCATTACGCCGCCTATGTCAGTTCTGCGGAGTTCGAAGGAAAAACCCGCGTGCAACAGCACCAAATGGTATATAAAGCACTAAAGGGCCGCATGGGTAACGAATTACATGCGCTCGCGCTGCAAACATCGGTACCGAATACCGCATAAGCGGCCGCGTAAGCGAGCTTAAGAGGAAGGAAGTTAAAATGAGCGATAATCCGGTCTTCGGACGCATAAAGGAAAACATAGACAGCAGCGATGTAGTACTGTTCATGAAAGGGTCTCCCGTCTTTCCACAATGCGGTTTTTCGGCAGCGACCGTTCAGGCGCTAACATTGCTTGGCGTCAAGTTTAAAGGCATCGACGTCCTACAGGACCCGGGCATCCGCGATGGCATCAAAGAATTTTCCAGCTGGCCAACCATTCCCCAGCTATACGTCAAGGGGGAGTTCGTGGGTGGCTGCGACATCGTTCGCGAAATGTACGAAACTGGCGAACTGGGTCAGTTGATGGAAAGTAATGGCATCGAAACGGAAAGCATCGCTTAGCGTTCGATCATATCAAACGTTTAAAGGTCGCAGGTAGTGCGGCCTTTTTTCGTTTTAATGCAAACATTTATTACATAATTCTTCATTGATACATGAATAGGATACCCCAAAGTGGGATGACTTATAGCGCTGAAAAAACTCACATCCTCACCCCTTAGGAAAAACCGATGCCGAAGCTTGCCGCCAACTTGTCGATGATGTTCACCGAAGTACCGTTTCTCGAGCGCTTCGCTGCGGCCGCGAATGCGGGCTTCAAGGGTGTCGAGTACCTATTCCCTTACGATTATCCAGCGAAAACCATTGCCAAGGCACTGCAGGACAACGATCTGGAGAACGTGCTATTCAATCTACCACCAGGCAATTGGGAGGCAGGAGACCGAGGCCTTGCTGCCCTACCCGGGCGTGAAACCGATTTTCAAGCCCTGATCGATAAGGCACTAGAATATGCCCAGGTGATCGGTTGCCCACGTTTACACGTGATGGCCGGGATCCCGCCGAAAGGGTCAAATCCATACGCTTGTCAGCGCACCTAAGTTGAAAATGTCCGGCTAGCCGCAGCGCGCGCCAAAGATCACGACGTGACGGTGCTGCTAGAGCCAATAAACCCACGCGATATCCCAGGTTATTACCTCAACCGGCAAGATGATGCGCTAAAGACCCTCGACACAGTAGGTGCCGATAATGCTGCGCTTCAGATGGACCTTTACCATTGTCAGATTGTCGAAGGCGACGTCGCAATGAAGATCCGCGCTAATATTAACCGGGTCGCCCATTTCCAGATTGCCGGCGTACCGGAACGGCACGAACCAGACATCGGCGAGGTCAACTACCCCTACCTGTTTGATTTGATCGATGAATTGGCATTCGATGGATGGATTGGCTGCGAATACCGGCCTAAAAGCGAAACGCGAGCCGGGCTCGGGTGGGCCGCCCCCTATGGGATTTCTAAATGAGGTCTGCTGAAATCGCCTCTCCGACGTTAAAGCGATGCGGTGAATCGTTCTTCGCAATGTTCAATACCATTAACCTCGCGAAGGATTTAGATGAGACTTGGGCTGCAATCCACGCCGCATATCTGGAACACAAGGTTCTTTGCATTTCTGGGCAAGAACTGTCCGCGAAGCAGTTTCATAATCTTGGCGAACGGTTTGGATCGATCGAGCCGCACACCGTCACGATGTACCATCACGAAGAATTTTCCGGCATCACCGTTCTGTCGAACCGGACAGAGTTGGGTCGGCCCAAAGGCATTCGTGATGCCGGTTCACACTGGCACTCGGATTACTCCTACAAGCTGGTCCCCGCAAACGTAACCCTTCTGTACGCTATAGAGATACCGGAGGTTGGCGGTGACACGTTGTTCATCGATCTCGCCGCGGCCTATAAGGCCCTCCCGGATGTCACTAAACGACGCCTTAAGGGTTTGAAAGCCGTTCACCATTACCGACACACGATCGATAGGGACCATCCGGAAAGCCGATGGAAACTTTTGAACGAGGATCAGCGTCGGGCAACCCCAAAAGTAACCCACCCTATCGTGCGTACGCACCCGGAAACCGGCGTGAAATCAATCTTCGTTTTTCCCGGTCTTACGTCAGGCGTCCGCCATATCATCGGAATGGAAGAACCAGAGAGCGACGATCTGCTAGCACTGCTATTTGAACATTGTACCCAGGACCGGTTTAAATATCGGCACAAATGGTCGACGGGCGACCTGCTGCTTTGGGACAACCGATGCACAATGCATCACGCCACAACAGATGCCTTGCCAGCCAATCGTTATCGAACGATTTTTCGCATCAATACACGCGGAACAGTGCCGTTTTAGTATAGCGCTGACAAAACTATCTTTTTGACCGTGCGATATCAGCTACAGGTTAATAATCTCTATAATTTGAACGATAACAGATGCACTGCCGTGCATCCTGGCCAAAGTCAACGGCCCTAAAACAATCGAATTAGCAACAATGGAAAAGTGTCAATCGCAACTATCGTGAATAGAACTCGATCACCAGGTTCGGTTCCATCTGCACCGGGTATGGTACGTCGGCCAGGCCTGGCGCACGAATATAGGTCGCTGTCATCTTGCCATAGTCAACTGAGATATAATCCGGCAGATCACGCTCTACCGAACCCATGGCTTCCAGCACCAACGGCAGTTCACGACTTTTCTGGCGGACTTCAACAATATCCTCGTCCCCAACTTGATAGGACGGGATATTCACTCTCTTACCATTGACCAAAACATGGCCGTGATTGACGAACTGGCGCGCCGCAAAAACCGTCGGCACGAACTTAGCGCGATACACCACCGCGTCAAGACGCCGTTCAAGCAGTTCTATCAGGTTCTCACCGGTGTCGCCCCGACGGCGAACGGCTTCCTCATAATAACGGCGGAATTTACTTTCGCCGATATTTCCATAGTAGCCCTTCATTTTTTGCTTTGCCATCAACTGCGTGCCGAAATCCGATGGTTTGCGACGACGCTGACCATGCTCACCCGGACCGTAGTCACGTTTGTTGATTGGGCTTTTCGGCCGTCCCCATAGGTTCACCCCGAGGCGTCTATCAATCTTATACTTCGAACTCAAACGTTTCGACATTTGTCTATATCCCGCTCATTGGTCGGTGTTGTTTTTGTCCCGGTATGTCCTCAATGGACGGAGCAGTAGCTCACATTTCCGGAAGCGCGCGGGAGTATAGGGTTTCCGAGTGGGTTGTCAAACCTCGTCTCCTGTCAAGAGTTGAGCGTTATGCCTACTTGACGAACCTGATCTCTTAATCTTCCTTTGGTATCAAAGACCAGATTTTACTAAGGTAAAATAAAACGAAGAGATCAGTCCTGGTATCCCTAAATTTAGTCGTTTATGCCGGGATAAGATCGTGCGATTAATCCCATTCAAGAGCCTATTGGCCAGGATAGTTTATCAGAATTTTTACAACTTTGTTTACGCAAAATCCATTTTCCCGCTCAACAGCCTTTTGATTGCTGAAATTAGTTAAGAAACGAAAGCGAGGCATTAAGTATTGTTGCATATGAAACCCAAGCAACGTAGGGCACAAATAACAAGCCTGCAAATCGATCGAGGCGCCAAAACAAAAACATGTTAGAGATAATAACAAAGAGCAAAATGACAATTTCAACCAAAGCAAAATTTATCTGCTGTAAACCGAAAAATAGGAAAGACCACCCGACGTTAAGGCAGAGCTGTAAACCAAAGACTACAAGTGCTATACGTGCCGCCTTTAGAGCGCGAAATTGCCATATCCGCCAGGCCGCGACGCCCATAAAAAGGTAGAGTGCAGTCCATACTGGCGCAAACACCCAATCAGGCGGATTGAATGCCGGCTTCTCTAAAGCTTGATACCAGGTGTCGACACTCGTGGCCGTAATAGCTCCACCAACCCCAGATACAGAAAGGCATACTATTAAAAATACGATAAGACTTATAATTTCAAAACTTCTCGTACGCAGATTACTCATCGAGTATCACACTTTTCCTCAACCAGTGTCTCTACCTTGAAAACTATCTTTTCGAAAATTAACAGATAAATTTGGCTATGGCCTTATTAGTCAGGTGCCACAGAAAGTTTGATATGGGACTGCTGTTAAAGGCGCTTTCTCTGTAAATTTTTCGCATCCACAAATCTCTTCAAACGGTTTAGAGACGATAGACAATAATTCCTCAAATACCGATATATCATCTTCGTCAACGGCTGCCGCTAAAGCCTCTTCGACCTTGTGATTACGAGGTATGTAAATGGGGTTCACCTGATCCATACCAGCTGCGCACTCATCAACAGATACGCCCTCTCGTGCCAACCGAACTCGCCAATCTCTTTCCCAGGCGTCAAATTGCGTTGGGTCTTCAAATTGTATACGTACCGTTGAGCCATGCCCCCGCAGGACATCCGACAGGCGCCTAAACGTTAGTGTAAAATCAGCTTTGCCCTGATGCATGGCGTCCAGAAGGCGATTAACCAAAAGTAAGTCACCCTCTTCCGAGGAAGCGAGGCCAATCTTGGAGCGCATCCGTAATAACCAAGCTTCCTCATAAATGGCACCAATAGCGTTCGCGCCTTCGGTAAGCAATTCGATTGCTCGGTCTTTATTGGCATCAACCAGCGCGATCACAGTTTCCGCTAGCCGCGCCATATTCCATGTGAGTATCGACGGTTGATTTGTGTACGCGTATCTACCCTGTGAATCGATGGAACTAAATACTGTCGATGGATTGTAAATATCCATAAATGCACAAGGTCCATAGTCGATTGTTTCACCAGAAATAGTGGTATTATCCGTATTCATAACGCCATGAATAAAGCCTATACTCATCCATTGAGCGACTAATTCAGCCTGCGCTTTTGCAACCAAATTGAAAAATGCCAAATAGGGGTTTTCCGCTTCGCGCGCAGCTGGGTAGTGGCGTGCGATAGCATAATCAGCGAGCTGGCGGACGATTTCTTTCTCTCCCCGTGCAGCAAAGAACTGAAAAGTTCCAACTCTCAGGTGACTGGCTGCAATGCGCGTGAGAATGGCGCCTGGAAGTGCCGTCTCACGGATCACCTTATCTCCTGTCGTCACAGCGGCCAGAGCACGTGTTGTCGGGACCCCAAGCGCATGCATTGCTTCACCGATTAAATACTCACGCAAAACCGGACCCAATGCAGCCTTTCCGTCACCACCGCGTGAAAAAGGCGTTCGGCCTGCTCCCTTTAGTTGGACATCGTGGCGGTTTCCAAAAGTATCGATGATTTCACCCAGCAACAAAGCGCGTCCATCACCCAATTGCGGCGAGAAACCTCCAAATTGATGACCTGCATAAGCCTGAGCAAGCGGCTTCGCGCCATT
>PBDC01000014.1 GCA_002717185.1 Rhodospirillaceae bacterium | reverse complement strand
GCTTTGGTCGTCCGCCAAGGATGGTGACGAAGCTAGGGCAGAAGCCTTCGACGCAGGAAAAGTCCTTGTTGCAGGCCGACTGGTCGATCTGCCGCTTGCGCCCGAAAGTCGTGTCGAGCGGTGTCACTGACAAGCAGTTTGATTTCGCGTTGCAATCGCCGCAGCCCTCGCACACCAAATCGTTGATCAACACCCGGCGCGGCGGATCTATCATCTTACCAGGCTTGCGGCGCCGGCGCTTTTCGGCCGCGCAGGTCTGGTCGTAAATCATTACGGTGACGCCACGGATCGCGCGCAATTCTTTTTGGACCCGGTCTAGTGCTCGACGGTGCTCAATCTGTGTGCCTGGCGGTAGGCCGCGATGCGGTGAGTATTTCTCCGGTTCATCGCTAACGAGAACGACTTTCTTCACCCCTTCTGCATAAACCTGCAGCGCAATCGCCTGAGGGGTCAGTGGGCCGTCCAACGGTTGGCCGCCGGTCATAGCGACCGCGTCGTTGAACAGTACCTTGAAGGTGATGTTGGATTCCGCTGCGACGCAGGCGCGGATAGCCAGCAGGCCGGAATGGTAATAGGTGCCGTCGCCCATATTCTGAAAGATATGATCAGTTTCGACGAAGGGTTCCTGGCCAACCCAGTTGAGGCCTTCACCGCCCATATGGCAATGTGTCATGTTGTTGCGGTCCATATAGGTCGCCATATAGTGGCAGCCGACGCCGCCTATGGCGCGACTACCATCTGGTACTCGGGTCGATGTGTTGTGCGGGCAGCCGGAACAGAAATAGGGCAATCGCGCAACACTTAGCGGTTTGCGTGCTTCGTTCGCCTTGGAGCGCGCTTCGAGAAATGCGATCCGAGCCTTGCTCTGGTCACTGCTGTAGAAATGCGCGACGCGCTGTGCCAATGCGCGCGTCACGTCATCCGGCGAATATTCTGGGAAAACCGGCAGGATATGTTGGCCATTCTCGTCGGTGCGACCAATGATCTTGGGCCGCCGCCCGTCGGGCAGACCGTAGAGTGCACTTTTCAGCTGGCCTTCGGCGAGCTGGTGTTTCTCCTCGACGACAAAAATTTCCTCTAGCCCGTCGGCGAAGCTGCGGAACTGTTCCTCGTCTGCGGGGTAGGGCATGCCGATCTTAAGCACGGTGATGCCAAGGTCTGACGCCTTGGCTCGGTCGATGCCGAGTTCCCTCAACGCCTGGCTGACATCGGTCCAGGCCTTGCCCGTTGCGACGATGCCATAACGCGGCTTGTCGCAGCGATGGGTCACGCGATTGATTTCGTTGGCGCGGCCAAAGCCTATCGCAGCGGGGATCTTGTAGCGTTCGATCCTTTCCTCGTATTCCTTCCAGGTGTCTGGGAAACGCAGGCCCAGCCCGCCGGCAGGGATATCCACATCGTTTGGTGTGACGATCGAAAGACGCTGCGGGTTGCCGAGGATCGACGCCGTTGTGTCGACCGTGTCGGGGATCAACTTGTATCCGACCCAACTTCCTGTGAAGCGTGACATCGCCCATCCATATAGCGCGTAGTCGACGACTTCCTGCACGTTGGCGGGATAGAGGACGGGCATGCGCATATCAGCGAACAAGGTTTCGTGCGCCGCAGGAGAATCGGTTGAGGATAGAGGATGATCGTCGCCGACGACGCAGAGCACGCCGCCATGTTGCGCTGCGCCGGCCGAATGTGCGTGGCGGATCGCGTCGATACTGCGGTCTATTCCAGGACCTTTGCCGTACCAGAGAGAGTAGACGCCGTCATATTTCGCGTCTCCAAAGATGCCAACCTGCTGGGTACCCCATATTGCCGTCGCAGCTAGATCTTCGTTAACCGCGGGCAGAAAGCGGATATCAGCACTTGGCAAGAACTGCTCTGCGGCCCACAATTCCTTATCCAGGTTGTGCATAGGAGAACCGCGGTAGCCTGAGATAAAACAGGCTGTTTTCAACCCCGCTGCCTCATCTTGTAGATGCTGTTCCACCGCCGCCCTCACCAGAGCTTGCGTGCCAGTGATGTAAACTTGACCGTCCATCAAGTTATATTTGTCGTCGAGCGAAACCTTTCGCATCCTTGCCCTATCCCATCTTTCTGGTTCGCCTAAATGTTAGACGCCCGCGGCGAATTTTCATAATCGTTGGTGAGTGGCCAGGATTTGGCTCTATTCCTGGTCTTAAGCTACACTCACCGCTGCTTTCAGGAGGAATGCACGATGCATGATCTGGTAATTCGCGGTGGGACGATAGTCGATGGTACGGGGACCCAGGCTTATTCAGGTGATCTTGCGATTGATGGCAACATCATCGCGCAGGTTGGTGGGAAGGTCGGACTGGGCAAACGCGAGATCGACGCTGCAGGGGCCCTGGTGCAGCCGGGCTGGGTCGACGTGCATACCCATTACGACGGTCAGGTGACCTGGGACCCGTTGATCGGACCGTCTTGCTGGCATGGTGTGACAACCATAGTTATGGGTAATTGTGGTGTTGGTTTCGCCCCGGTGCGGCCGGACATGCACACCGATCTAATCGAATTGATGGAAGGCGTAGAGGATATTCCCGGGGCTGCATTACATGAGGGCGTTGATTGGCGCTGGGAAAGCTTCCCGGAATTCATGGATGCACTCGGCGCGATGAACCACGCTATCGATATCGGTGTGCAGGTGCCGCACAGTCCGTTACGCGCTTATGTTATGGGCGCCGCGGCTTCCGGCGAGCGTCCAGCAACCGAAGGCGAGATGGCGCAGATGGCCAGTTTGGTCGAGGAAGGGCTAGCCTCCGGTGCGCTTGGATTTACGACCTCCAAGACGAAGTTTCACCGCACCTCTAAAAACGAGCATGTGCCCAGCTACTCTGCTGATCTCCAAGAACTCCGCACGATTGTTGGAGCGATGAAAAAACGCGGTGAGGGGCTAATCGGTGTACTGAGCGATTTCGATCAGCCGGAAGAGGATATGGCCGGATTGCGCCAGCTATCTGCCGAGTCGGGTCGTCCACTTTACTATCTGCTGGTTCAGTTCGACGATAAGCCGGACAAGTGGCGGCGTTTACTGGAGTTGTCGCGACCGAACGGTGATGGTGCACAAATTCACCCTCAGGTCTGCCCGCGACCAGTCGGCTTCTTCCTTGGTCTTGAATGTTCCCTGCATCCCTTCATGAGTAAGGCAGCGTATAAGGAGATACGCGACCTGTCATTGATCGACCGGGTGGCGAAGATGTGCGATCCAACCTTTAAACAAAGGGTCATTTCTGAAGTCCGGTCCCACAAATCGCATATCATGCAGGAGGTTACTGGTGCCTTCGACAAGATGTTTCGGCTCGGCGATCCCCCAAATTACGAGCCATCCGAGGACCAGAGCATTGCCGCTATAGCTGCGCGTGAAGGCCGAGAGCCGGCCGAAGTAGCCTACGATATTCTGCTGGAGCGTGATGGAAAGGAACTCATCTTCCTGCCCTTCACCAATTACACCTCGCGCAATCACGACACGATTCGCGAGATGATGACAGACGATCAGGCTTTGTTTGGGCTTGGCGACGGAGGGGCACATTGCGGCTTAATCTGCGACGCCAGCATCCCCACCTACCTGCTGACCCACTGGGTACGCGATCGCCAACGAGGTGACCGGTTGCCCCTGGAATGGGTTGTCCACCGGCAGACCCAGGCGAACGCTAACTTCTTTGGGCTGAACGACCGTGGTGCGCTGGCGCCGGGTATGAAGGCGGACGTCAACGTGATCGATTTTGACGGGCTCCAGCTGCGTCCACCGCACATGGTACGTGATTTGCCGGCCGGCGGTCGCCGTCTTATCCAGGAAGCACAGGGCTATATTGCCACGGTGCAGACAGGCGCGGTGACCTTTGAGAACGGCGAACACAGCGGTGCCCTGCCGGGTGGTGTCATCCGCGGACAGCAGAAGGGACCGCAGGCGGCATAAAGTCTATTCTGTTGCTGTAAAGACAGCGACTACTTGATCCCAAGGTTGGTCGAGCAAGTCGGTATCTAGAGTAATAGCCAGCCGCGCGACGGCGCCCAATTTCGGGTAAACTGGATCGCAGATGCCGTCGATTTTGATGAGAATTTCCTCGCGGGTGAAGGGTCGGTCGGGGCCACCGCGAGCGCTCAGAACTTCGGTTTCCATGGTTTCACCGCCGACCAGCGAAAGCTTGACACGTGAGGGGCGGTCGTTAGGCCAGTCGGGGATGTGGCGGTAAGGTGCGATAGAGACCTTGTGGCGCAGCTTATCGATCTGCGGGTGGTCCAGGCTTTCTGCGGCGAAGGCGGGTGCACCCGCGTGGCCCAATACGGCGACTGCAGCGGCGGCATGTGGCAATGAGAACTTCGCGCCCAAGGTGGTCGGTGGTCGTGTCCCTGTCAGGCGCTCGGCGCGAGGATGGGCGGCGATGTCGATGGAATCGATTTGTTCGATTGGCAAGACGCCGCCATATCGCTCCTGCAGGTCGAGCATAGCTTCGACGGTGCTGTGCAAGAATTGGCAACAGGCGTGCAGTTTTTGGAAGTTTTGCGTGATTGCCCAAATCCCACCGAGGTCGGCTGACATTTCCGCTGGTCTGCAATCAGCGCCCAGCCCGGCCGCATAGACGTCATGGGCGGACCCGGCGAGCCCGGCGATACCGCAGACTGCCCAATCGACAGCGCGTATCCCGTTCGCCGCGCCCGTCGCGGGCCAGACATTGCGGACCAATGCTCCGGCGCCGGTATGGCCGGACGGTCCCGGAGCCACCATGGTAGCTGCGTTGCTGAGCGCTGCGCGGAACGTTTCCGCGTCGAGACCGCGCGCCAGCCCGATCGCTGCCGCCGCACCGACCGCCGAATAGGCGGCGTGCGGATGGAAGGTCTGTGTGATCGACGGAAAAGTACGTGCGAAGCGTGTGACAGTCTCGTACGCTGTGACTAGGACGCGCAGCACGTCTCGCGTTGGCATTGATGTTGCCTCAGCTTCCGCCATCAACGCTGGGAGGATATAGATGCCCGCATGACAACTAGTGACGCGATAGCCCTCATCGAGTTCGCACCAGTCGCTGGCCGCGCCGTTCGCCATCGCCGCGGTAAGGCGGTCATGCCGCGGCCGGCTGCCTCGGAATATTGTGGCCTCCGCTGTGCCGCCTCGCTCGAGCAGCTGGTTCTGCAGCCGTGCCAACTCCGGCTCGTCGCGCGCGGCAACGATAGCGCCAATATCGTCGAATAGGACCAGCGCGGCGCTCGCCAGGACTTCTTCCGGAATGTCATTGTAACCGACATTAACAATCCAGTTACACAGTGTTTTCAGTCCAGTCGCGACGTCCTGACGTTCTTTGGAACCTTGGTCAAAATCATGCATTGTGGCTCTTCTCTATCTTCATCGCGATATGCTCGCCGGCGGTAATCGTCGGGTGGCGAGGGGTCTCGCCGGTGACGAGACAGGTTGGAAAGCATTCGATTTTGGCATCGTAGTTTGGGTGCATAAAATAGCCGATCGATTGCCGCCGGCTTTTGGCGTCTTCCAGTTCGGGTGGATTGACCACTCGATGCAGGGTTGAGATCCAGCGCTCGTTGGTCCAGCGTGCCATCATGTCGCCTAGATTGACCACTAGTTGGTCCGGCCCGGCCTGCACTCCGACCCAACTACCGTCCGGCATTTTTACCTCCAACCCACCTTTCGCCTTTGTCATCGCAAGTATGGTCATGGCACCGAAGTCAGTGTGTGCGCCGGTGCGTAGCTGCTTCGGCAGGGGCTGTTCGGATAGCGCCGGATAATGGTGACAGCTCAGGATCGAGAAATGGCGGTGGATTTTGTCTGAGAAGTGATCTTCCGGCATGTCGAGCGCCAAGGCGAATATGCGCAGCAGGTCGGCAGACAGCCGCTCGAAACCGCGATAGAGCCGTATGACGGCGTCGTCGACCCCCACCGGCTCCGTCGGGATCGTGTTGGGCCAGTAGGAGAGCGCCGCTTCGGGGAGATTCCTATAGTGCGGCCGAAAATCGTCGATTGGGCCGAGGAAGAGGGTCTCGCGCAGATCGAGCGGCACCTTGGCGTCGAGCGTATTCGCGAGGCCGCGGGTTTTGAATGCGTGATAGCCGCGCTGCTTCGACGGTCCGGTTGGGTGCCAGCGATCTTTGGTTGCCTGCGTTAAATCAAAGAAGTCGCGGGTAAGGTCGAAGGCGCGGCGCAAGTCATCGGGTGGCAGACCGTGTCCGGCAATCACCAAAAACCCGATATCGCGGCAGGCGGTGTGGACCTCCTTTACGGTCTGGCGCTTGCCATCTGGGTCGCCAGATAGGAAGGGCGCGATATCGATGGCGGGGACTTGCAGGGTCATCTCCGTGCCTCCTCATCGAAGGCGTTCGATAGCTCGGCATCGACGAGCCGTTCGTAGGGTGGATCGGACGCGATTAAGTGGCCCGACACTAGTGCCGCCTTGAGCCGAGTAAAGGCTTCCACTGGTAGCGTTGGGGTGCGCGCCCACAAACCGGAGTCGCGATAGCCTTTGATCATACGGGTCAGCGCTGCTTTTTCCTGTTTTGGGAAAAACGCTCCGATCTGGCTNGCGATTTCAGCTGGCGTTTCTTGNTGGAGCGCCGTTTGTGCTCGAGCGATACCACGCACCAGTGCNTCNCAGNTCTTGCGGTTACGTCGNGCGAAGGACCGCGTGGTGTANAAGCTGGTATAGCCGATGTCGCCGCGCGTNGAGAAGCGATGCCAGATATGGCCCTTGCCGGATTGCACAAGCGCATCGGCATAGGGTTCGAAAACCTGCACCACGTCAAGCCGTCCGCGTCTGAACAAAGCTACATTTTCCTCCATGGGGCGGTCTTTCAGTCGCCGCAAGCTGTTCGGATCAATACCGGCGCGGCCGAGATCGTCCTGAAAAGTTAGCCATGGGGTCGGCGCCTCGATAGCGATGGCGAGACGTTGTCCGATCAAATCAGCGAATCGAAAATTCCGCTTGTACTTTCGGCCGACCAGGATGAAGGGGTCGCCGGCGACAACCTGTCCAAAACAGATCAGCGGACTTTTCGGGTCAGCGTCGTGATAGGTCATGACCCGCATGGGGCCGCCCCAGGACACGTCGGCGCGGCCATCGAGGAGTGCAGCTGCTGTCTGATTCATGGCCGGCGAAGTCTCAACCCGGACGTCAATCCCCTCACGAATCCAGTCACCGCGCGCGATCGCCAGGTAGAATGGCGTATAGGGTATGGCACGCAGATTTTCAAACAAGGTAATAGGGCGAGGCATCGCGCTTCTGCTTCGTCGGTTCTACACTTCGATAAAGCTTAGCACAGGGAGGAAAGCATGGGGCCCATAGGTATCGCATTTTCTGGCGGACCATCGCCGGCGGAAATCGTCGACTGTGCTGTGCTTGCTGAAGATCTGGGCTACGAATCTGTCTGGGTCGCGGAGGGACATGGTGGTGACCAGTTTGCTACACTATCGGCCTGCGCTGTGCGAACATCACGAGTGCGGCTCGGTACCGCGATCACCAGTATCTACGTACGTTCGATACCAACTATCGCTATGGCGGCGGCATCAATAGATGATCTGTCGAGCGGCCGGTTCATCCTCGGCATCGGATCGAGCCATAAAGTTCAGGTTGAGCCTGAACATGGTATGCCTTTTGGCAAACCGCTGACCAAGACACGGGAGACGGTAGAGATCGTGCGCGCATTGCTTCGTGACGGCAGCGTGCAGTACGACGGGGAGACGGTGCAAATCGAGAATTTTGATTTTTGGTTTTCCCCGTACCGGCGCGAGGTGCCAGTCTTTGTTGCGGCCGTGTTTCCGAAAATGACGGCGCTGTGTGGTGACATTGCCGATGGCATTATCCTGACCCGCAGTACGCTCAAAACCGGAGCTGCGGTGAAGCCGATAATTGCCGAGGCTGCGGTGAAAGCTGGCCGCGATCCGAAAGATGTTACCGTCACGTCCCTGCTGCCGACATCGGTATCTGAAACGCGACAGGAAGCCTTTGATGCGATGCGGCCAGGTCTGGCCTTCTATTGCGGATTTTTCCCACGATACAACCGCCTGATCGCCGAGCACGGATTTGCAGATGAAGCGGCCTCCATCGCCGATGCGTTTGCTCGCGATGGTCTTGATGCTGCGATTGGCTTGGTGACGGACGCGATGGTTGATGCTACCGGGGTGGCTGGCACGGCGGATGAATGTCGCGCAAAGATCGAAGCCTATCGAGACAGCGGTATCGATTTGCCGATCATCAGCCCCTTCGCTCGTGGTCCTGGTGCTAAGGATAAATTTGAAGCTGCGATTCGCGCGTGTGCGCCGCGTTGATTTATCGAGGAAGAGATTGCACCAATGAAAAAGCTGCGTGTCAACGATTACGATATGTCCTATCTCGAAATTGGGGACGGCCCACCATTAGTCTGCATACACGGCTCACTGAACGACTTTCGGGCGTGGTCGGGTGTGCTCAGCGGTTTGTCCGCTGACCGTCGCTTAATTGTGCCTAGTCTTCGGCACTATTTCCCGGAACGTTGGGACGGGCAGGAGGGCATTTTTAAGATGACGCAGCATGTGGATGACGTGATCGCCTTTCTGGAAGTATTGGCATACGGGCCCGTCGACCTGATCGGCCATTCGCGGGGCGGCCATCTCGCCTTTCGATTAGCGTCGAAGCGACCAGATTTGCTGCGCAAGTTGGTCCTGGCAGAACCTGGCGGCACCCTAGAAGACTCACTCATCCCCGATGATGCAAAGGGCGATGGGCCCGTCGCGGGTTCGCGTGAGCATGTGACGCAGGCATCGGGAAAAATAGCAGCCGGAGATATTGAGGGCGGTTTACAAGCGTTTATCGACGGGATCAACGGGCCGGGCGCCTGGAATAACTTGCCGGCCACTGAGCGTCAGATGCGCGAAGATAACGCTTTCACTTTGCTCGCGCAGGTTAACGAAGGACGACAGCCCTTCCGAAGGGAGACGGTGGAGGCGTTGTCCTTGCCGACCTTGTTCGTCATAGGTTCGGACACGCCCGGGATGCTGCCGATCGTCTCGAGGGTCCTGGCGGCACTGGTGCCGGGGGCCGAGACGGCGATCATCCCTGACGCGGGGCATAACATGTTTCGCCAGCAGCCGAAGGCTTTCTGCGGGGCAGTGTTGCCGTTCTTGGAGTAAACTGCAGATGAGCCATACGAACCTATCCGTTGCCGTCGACTTGTACGACCGCCACTTACCTTTGTTTGGCGGGCAGGTTGCGCCAGCGGATGGCCTCAACTTGACGTTTTTGGAAGTTGGGATGGCGCCGCCGCGCCGTCACGGTATCAACAGGCATAAACGTATGCTGGTTGATCGCGAGTTTGATGCCGCCGAGGTGTCACTGGCATCCTTTCTGGTGGCTCGTGACCAGGGAATGGATGACCTGGTCGCGCTGCCGATTTTCCCGCGGCGGCTATTCAGCCAAAACCATATATTTGTTAGCGATAGATCAGGGATTTTCGACCCCAACGACTTGGTGGGGCGGAAGGTCGCAATTTGGGCCTTTCAGGTCACTATGTCGGTGCTGGCGAAAGGCGATTTGAAGCGGGATTATGGTGTTGATTGGCGGGATATCCATTGGTTGACGCAGAATCCCGAAGAGATCCGAATGGATTACGGCAATGACGTGCGAATTGAGCAACTGCCGATCGGTTACGACGTTGTCGCGGCGCTGCTTGAGGGTGAAATCGACGCCTACATTAACCCTCACCCACCTGAAGCGATCATGACACCGAACCAGGGGATCCGCCGACTGTTTCCTGAATGGCGCGAGACTACCGGCGCCTATTTTCGCAAGCATGGCTATTTTCCGATTATGCATGTTCTCGCGGTGAAAAGGGAATTACTGGCGTACCATCCAGGTTTGCCGACGAATTAATGCGTATGTTCGATGATGCAAGGCGCCTAGCCCGTGAATACTATGTTGATCCCAATTTCTCCATGATTATGCATGCGCGGAATACGTTGGAGGAAGAGATCACCGCCTACGCTCCTGATGTCTGGCGGTCCGGTCTTGATCAGCTCAATCGTAAGAACTTGGAAGACTTCATTGGTTTTTGTGTCGATCAAAGACTGATCGCAAGGTCTCCAAAATTGAAAGATATTTTCCTTTAGCCCTTTAATTGGCCATAAGAAAAAGGTGGTCTTCAATTATGGTCTATCTGATCCCACTCACGTGTTCCACCACGGTAGATCGCTGAAGGACCGCAGATCGGCCTCATGCGTCCAAGTCGAGCGGTGCTGCTGCGAGATGTGATAGTAGGTGTCGGCTATCTTCTCCGGTAGCATCAGTCCATCATGGTCCATGCCGCGGGTCTCGCGCAGCTTCTGATATTTGTCTGGTCCTAGCATTTTTCCAAGTGTATCTGGCGCATCGACTGCGCCGTCGATCAGAATATGAGCGATATGGATGTTCTTCGGGCTAAGCTCCGCATTCAGGGTCTGGCAGAGCATTCGCCGGCCAGCCATGGAGGCCGCGTGCGAGTGTTGGCCTTTGTTGCCGCGTACTGCTGCCGTCGCTGAGGTCACCAGTATGGTGCCGCCACCGCGTTCTTCCATAAGCGGACAAATTGTTGAGGCGACGCGAAAGAGGCCGAAGGTTGCCAGTCGCCAACCCATCTCGAACGTCTTATAACTAGTCTCCTCTAGGGTCCGGTTGCCGACCTGGGAGCCAAGGTTGAAAATCACCACTTCGATCGGCCCGATTTCTGCCTCGACAGCCGTGATTCGATCCTCGATCGTGTCCGACTGCACCGCGTTCATCAGATAGCCGCTGGCCGATCCGCCTTCCGCCTCTATATCACCGACAAGTTTGTCCAATCCGTTCTGATCGGTGCGGCGGCATAGCACCGCGTGATAGCCCTCGCGCGCGAACCGTTTGCCTACATTGCCGCCGATTCCGGCGCCTGCGCCGATGACGAGACAGACTGGTTTCATGACATGTTCCTTTCGCTAATTACAGGTCGAGATTATCCAGGAAACGGCTGATCACGATCTTCTGGACCTCGCTGGTACCTTCGTAAATTTGATAGACGCGAACGTCGCGGTAAATTTTTTCCACAGGATAGTCGTTAAGGAAGCCGGCTCCCCCATGGACTTGTATCGCATCCGAGGCAACCTGCTCGGCAATCTCGGATGCGAACAGCTTGGCCATCGAGGCTTCCTGCGCGCAGACCTCGCCGCGATCCTTCAACTGTGCGGCGTGGATGTAAAGCTGCCGTGCGGCCTCTATTTGTGTCGCCATCTCAGCCAGTTTGAAACCGATTGCTTGATGTTCGACGATTGGTTTGCCGAAAGCCTCTCGGGAATGCGCGTAGGTGCGTGCCGCTTTGAGCGCTGCCCGCGCTCCGCCGACAGCCTGTGCGGCGACCGCGATGCGGCCTTCCGAGAGTTTACTGAGCGCGATGCGCAGTCCCGCGCCCGGTTCCCCCAGCACGTCAGTGGCAGGAATACGCATATTCTCGAACCGCACCTGGCAGGTGTCGTTGGTGCGGTGGCCGAGTTTTGCTTCTTTGCGGATCACCTGGTAGCCCGGATTGTCGGTCGGTGTGATGAAGGTCGTGATGCCCCTTTTGCCGGCGTCTGGATTAGTGACCGCGAGGATCATCGCCAGTTCAGCGGTGGCCCCCCCCGTGATGAATGCCTTTTCGCCATTGAGAACAAAGTGATCGCCATCTCGTTCCGCGCGCGTGCGGATCGCCGCCGCGTCGGACCCAGTATGCGGCTCGGTCAGATGGATACAGCCGAGCCAGTCACCGCCCGTGAGACGGCTCAGGTAATCGCGTTTTTGCCGGTCGGTACCGTTCTCTTCGATCGCTACCGCGACCGGAGAGTTGGTCGCTGCCATCATGTTCGAGATGCCGCCATCCGCCGATGCGATCTCCTCGATCGCCAGGACGTAGGACAAAAAATCTGCGCCGCTGCCGCCATGTTCGGGTGCGACCGTGATACCGATCAGTCCGGCATCCGCCATCTTACGATACAGAACGCGCGGGGTTTCCGCCGCTCGGTCCCAGTCTGCCGCATGGGGTGATATCTCCCGCTCCGCGAAGCGGCGGGCAGTGTTGCGGATCTGCGCTTGTGTCTCTGTGAGCTGCACGGGCGGCTCCGATCATTTCTTGTTGCGCCACTGTAAGCCGCGAGGCCGGTCGGCTGAAATCTAAATACTCGACAGGAGAGGTGCGAGCGGGTTCGCTAGGGGACTATTTGATTGAAAGAGAGGATTCGCATGTATTTCGATCCGCGCGAAGTGGGGATGAAACCACCGCCCTTCAAACACACGGTGTACAACGCGTTGGTTATCCCGCGGCCTATAGGCTGGATCTCTACGGTCAACGCTGCGGGCGATGTTAACCTGGCACCGTATAGTTTTTTTAACAGCTTAAGTGCCAACCCACCCTGCGTGATGTATTGTCCGAACTATCACAAATTTGGCATGGATGAACACAAGGATTCGTTGCTGAATGCCGAGGAGACGAAAGAATTTGTCTACAACATGTGCACCGCGGAGCTGGGGGAGCAGATGATCGTTACCTCGAAATCCTCGCCGCGGAGCTTTAGCGAGATGGAGGAGGCAGGCCTGGAAGCGGTCCCTAGCGAGCAGGTCAAGCCGCCGCGCATAAAGGCGTCGCCTATCGCTATGGAATGCCGATATCTGCAGACGGTTGATTTGCCCGATCCCGGCGACGGCACCAGGTCAGCGATGGTTATTGGCGAGGTCATCGGCATCCATATCGACGACAGCATAATCGCTGATGGCAAGATCGATATGGCGAAACTTCGACCGCTCGCTCGGCTCGGCTATTACGACTACGCGGTCATCGAGGCAGCGCACCTCTTTTCGATGCAGACGCCGGATGACCCGCGTTTTGCCAACGAAGAGTAAACCGGGTTGGTGCGGCACCAGTAATCTCGGCAACCAATTCTGTTTACTAGAGCAAAAAAGCCCCCGTCATATATAGGTCGATACCACTGGAACGTGCACATGATCCTGATGATTGGGAACTCAAGGACGTGCGTGGGCCGGCCTGGAAATTGCGGGCGCTGAACCTGAGATACCACCGCCAAGTCTATGCAGGGCCGCGTTACTTCTGGCCTCTCCTGTCTCCCAGCCGATCAAGCTGTCGCAATGCGGTGTCAGCGCTCTGATCCCTTGGCCTTTGATCCCCTAAACCTCCTCCACCGCTACCGGGAACAGTGGCGCGAGTTCATCAACCTGCATCACATGGTAGACGCTAAAGCGGTAGGCTGGGCCGGTCAGAATTTCCGGCGGGGTGAAGGGAAAGGCGAGGTTGCCGGCGGTCGAGAGGCGGCCGGGGAAACCGTAATGTAGAAAGTATTGCTTGCAGGTCGTCAGGATTGCCTTCGTTTCTGCAGCCGTCGTTGCGATGCACTCGCCCATAATGAAGACCTCGTGCGGCGGGTGTGTTGGAGGGGTCGGCCAGAGAGAAACGCCGTCTCTGCCGTAAACTCGGAAACTGAGTTGGAACTCCGGGCGAACCGTATCGCCGAGCAGGTCGCGCACCGTCTGTTCCAGGGCCGGGGTGATGTCGTCGATCGCCGCGATAAAGTTGGGGTCGCAGGCTCCGGCGACCAAGATGCCCCGTTCACCGACATAGGTGGACCCTTCGAGCTTCACGGACAGCTGTTCCGCCGGTTCCCATCGAGCGCCGCGTCCGCGCACGCGATGATGGTCGATCGCCTCGAGCTCGATATCGTTAAGATGCAGCGCACCTTCCGGCTCTCGCACCGAAAAGGGGTCCGCCTGTTCATAGAGACCGTGCGCCGCAACCGACAATGGTGTCGCATGCCGGTCCGGATTCATGCTCTCCAGAACGAAGCTTTCGCCTTCGAGCGTGCCGAGCATGGCGTCGCGGCGACCCGGTGTGCAGCTGATCGAAGTGCATTCGATGATCTTAGCCATATGCATGGCTGGCCCCATCGGATAGCCCAGCATGTTCGGAACAGAGGAGAACACGGCGGTATCGCAAGCGCGTCCGGCGATGATCACGTCGGCTTCCGCATCGAGGGCTCGTTGAAAGGCTTCGGTGCCCATCTGGCCAACTAGATGCGAGGTCGCGTCTACCGCCGCGTCGTTGGGTACATCCATTTCGCCTAACTTGATCATGCGATTGTCTCTGCTGGCTTGCTTGACCATTTCCTTGGGAATGTCAGCTGCAATCGAAGCCAGCCGGAACTTAAGTCCGTCTTCCTTGGCGATCTTGCGGATAATCGCCAAAGTCTTATTGAGATGTGGTTGCGCGCCGGCGGTGCCCGCGGTGCCGATCAGCAAGGGGACGTCGAGACGGCGTGCGCCGTGTAAGACTTCTCGCAGATCGTGTTCGGTCATTGCGGGGGCGGTCGCCATCTCGCCGGCACCCAGATAGTAGGGACCAGGATCTACCGACCCCATGTCACAGCCTATGAAATCGGGCTCACGCTTGAGCCCTTCCTGGAGCGCCGCTTCCGGCAATCCATAGCCGAGTTGTCCGGAGGCGGCGAGCGCCTTCAACGATTTCCCGGTGATGTCGCCGCCGAACCTGTCGTGGAGTTTACCAACGGCGCTCATAGTTCAACCCCCAGCAGAAGCCGATGCTGTTGTGTGCCGTATACGTCTTTGTCACCTGGGTCGCCTGCTACAATGTTGCGGTCGAAGACTAGCTTTATCGCTAGAGCTTGCGGGAAGGGTATGACCCGCACCCTGTCCTGCCGCAGCCCATAGAGATGCGCCAGATTGGCGGGTGACAGGCTCTGAGAGGTTGCGGCTGTATTGTAACGCTCGCGATCCTCAAACATCAGATCGATTGTGATCTGTAGGGGCCCGGCATTCTTGCTACGGACTACTTTGGCGACGTCGGTAAGTTTCATGGCGCCTCCTCTCCTTTGCGATAGTCATAACAGTTTCACCGAAGGCCCCGATAGTGGTGGCAGGTTAATCGTGCGAGAATGACGGGATGCAGATCGATAGCGGTACATTGGTGCTGGTGGTCGGGCCGAGCGGCGCTGGCAAGGACAGCGTGTTGAACGGTGCACGCACGGCCTTCGCGGACGACGAGCGATTCGTCTTCGTGCAGCGGACTATCACCCGCGAATCTGGTGCCGGCTTCGAAGATAATGTGGAGGCGACACCAGGCACGTTNGCGGCGGCTAAGGCGGCCGGCGCCTTCGCGCTGTTNTGGCGTNCCCATGATCTNGATTATGGTATTCCCGTGANCATTGAAGACGATTTGCGGGCGCAGCGCTGTGTTATCGCCAACGTNTCGCGCTCGGTTATCGAACTGGCGCNGGCACGCTACGNGGGTNCGCGCGTCGTCAANATNACCGCGCCGCTTGCGGTCCTCGCACGTCGCATNGCGTTACGCGGGCGCGANGATGCGGTCACCATTGAAAAGCGCTTGGCCCGTGCCGGTTATCCATTNCCGACAAGTGAAGACATCGTTCATTTAAAGAATACGGGNACGGTTGAAGANGCCGTCGACCGTTTTACACAAATGCTGCGCGACGTGTTTCAGCGCAACGCCGCCTCAACATAACGGCGNAAATGTTNNAACGACGGGGTGGCNGCGTTCACNTGTTTAGATTCNTCGTCCCAGCGGCGTAACTGAACCCCGTCATTCGCATGCGGCTGCTTGATGAAAGCGGCTGCTGAATGGTTATCGAAGGGGCCGCCCTGGACCTCGAGGCTGCGTATAGAGCCTTTCGACAGCCGGCCAAAATAATCGGACTCGGTCGCGGTGAGGTAACGTTTTGCAGGCACATGGTGGCGTACTGGGCCGCAGACATCTTCATCGAACCAGTGCGCCAGAAAGGCGGCCCCGGAATTCTCGTGAAAGGCATCTTCTTTGCGCGTGATTATTGCTCGTGCGTCCGGGTCGATCAGGTGGCCGATATCATGCAGCAGTGCCGCCGTGATCATCGCCGCGCTGGCCGCGGCGTTCTCCCCTTGCGTTGCGCATTGCAGTGCATGCTGCAATTGAGTTACCGAATCGCCGTCGTCGTAATTCTTGTCGCCCTTTTCCTGTAATATGCTGAACAGTTTGTCTACGGCGTTCATCGCACCAACCTATTTGTCTCAAGGACTCGGCAAAGTTTGGGCCATTAACAATACTAGCATGACAGGTGCTGTGTCTGCCGATTTGGTGCTAACCGATCCGATATGCGAGAAATTGCGTATCTTAAATTATCAAGAAAACGTGGAGACATCATGACACAAACTGCGGCTTGCGGCTTCGAATGGGGAAACCGCTCATGAGCATGATCCGTGTGGATAGGGAAGGTGCCATTCGGACGGTGACCCTGACCCGCCCTGCGAAGCGCAACGCGATGAATTTAGAAATGCTGGCAGCGCTGGAGGAAGCCTTTTCGGAGACCCCGGCGAAAGAGGATCGGGTGATCGTGCTGCGCGCCGAAGGGCACGTTTTCTGCGCTGGTATCGATCTGGCGGAACGCCAACGCAAGCCGGCCCAGGCCGGCGTTAGCCCCGTCGAAGGCATGTTGGACGCCATGGAACATTGCCCTCTGCCGATCGTTGGTGTCGTCCAGGGAGCCGCTATTGCCGGCGGCAATGAGCTGGCGCTGCATTGCGACTTCGTGGTGGCCTCGACCAGGGCGCGCTTTGGTATGTCCTTGTCGCAGATCGGCCTGGCACCAACCTGGTTCCTGGCCAAAAAGCTGGTCGAGGTCTGTGGCCCGGTGGCGAGCCGCGAGATCCTGTTGCTCGGCGATCCGCTGCCCGCACAACGTATGTACGACCTCGGCGTGATAACGCGCGTTGTCGACCCGGACGAACTCGAGGAGGCGGCGCAGAAGATTATTCAAAGGCTGGCGGCCAACGCGCCTCTTTCGCTGAAGGCGATGAAAGCGCTTCTGGTGCGCGAGATGCAGTTCCGCGACGAAATCGAGCACGCGGATGTCGACAAGCTGATCGAAGAAGCGCGTAATAGTGCCGACGCCAAGGAAGGCATCGCTGCCAAGTTGGAGAAACGCCTGCCAAACTTCGTCGGGGAGTAGCAATGCCTGTCCGACTCGACAAACCGTGGCAGCCGCTAAACGAGGAAGCGATATCTCTGATCGCAGGCCATCTCGGCGTCTATCAGCTTGCTGACGCATCCGGAGATATCGTCTATATCGGTGTCGCCGATGCCCGGAGCCTTTTTGGTCTTAAGGGCGAACTGAAAAAAGCCATGGCGGACCGGCCAGCCGGTGCGACCCAGTTTCGGGTCGAGGTAAACATGGCATATCGCACACGTCATTTTGAGTTGCTGCAGGCCTATTGGAGCGACCACGACGCGTTGCCTAAAGCCAATACCGATGTGGATACACGCAGCCTGGGCCGACTGCGGCCTGGTTGACCCATTGGCACATTCATGAACGAAAGATAGGAACGAACGGAAGGAACTGGCGATGGATCTCGCCCTTACTGACGAACAAAGAATGATCGTGGACATGGTACGTCGCTTCGTGCGCGAGGAAGTCGTGCCGATTGAAGAAACGCTCGACCCGGACGCGGACGAGGTTGCGCCGGAGCAGCTTGAAGCGTTGTCTGGTAAAGTGAAAGAGATGGGGCTCTACGGTCTCGATACGCCACCGGAATATGGCGGGCCAGAGATCGATCTCGTGACCCGTTGCCTGATCGCAATCGAGTGCAGTCAGCACCGAGCAGGCCTCTATGCACCTTGTTATTACGCCTTCGGTGGTGCACGTCAGGCGCAGCTATTCGAGGCGACGGACGCGCAAAAGGATAAATATCTCTACCCGATGCTAGAAGGAAAGAAACGGGTCTTCTTCGGCCTGTCCGAACCGTCCGGCGGCAGCGACCCGGGCCGTGCCATCCAAACCCGTGCGGTACGCGACGGTGATCACTGGGTATTGAACGGCACCAAGCTATGGATCAGCGGTGCAGACCGCGCCGATTATGGGCTGTTGTTCGCGCGCACCGGCGGTCCTGGGCGTTCCGGTGTCACCGCTTTCATCGTGGAGACCGCATGGGAAGGCTTCAACGTGCGCCGCGTGGTGCACACGCTGCGCTCCGCTAAATATGCGACAGAAATTCAGCTAGAAGATTTGCGCGTACCACACGAGAATATTTTGGGAGAAGAAGGCGGCGGCTTTGCCATTGCCAACGACCGGCTGTCGCGGCAGCGCGTACCCTACGCGGCGGAGTGCATAGGTGTGGCGATTCGGGCGCATGAGATGGCCACCGAGTACGCGAAGATCCGTGAGACCTTTGGTGCACCGCTATCACATCGCCAAGGTATCCAGTGGATGCTGGTGGAGAACGAGATCGACCTGCGCCAGGCCAAGTGGATGGTTTTGGACGCTGCTGCTAAGGCAGACCGAGGTGAACCCTACCGCACCGAGTCCGCAATCGCGAAGTTGGTCGCTTCAGAGGCGAGCGGCCGCGTTGTAGACCGCTCGATGCAGATCCATGGTGGCCTGGGTGTCGCAAAGGACTTGCCGCTAGAACGTTGGTACCGAGAGCTACGGATTCGTCGTGTCGGTGAAGGGCCAAGCGAGGTGCAGAAGCATGTCATAGCCCGCGACATCCTGGGCGCGAGCCTGCGTTAGCGATGGCGCAAGGCCTACCGACACCGCCGCTGAAAGGGGTCAAGGTTCTCGATCTGGGGCAGATTTATAACGGTCCCTATGCAGGCTTCCTGCTCGCGCATGGCGGTGCTGATGTGGTCAAGGTAGAGCCGATCGGCGGTGAGGCGCTGCGCAAACGTGGCGGGCTTGGGGTGCCGCTTTCTTTCTCCGCGTTGAATACTAACAAGCGGGGTATCGCGCTTAACTTGAAGGCTGAGCGTGGCAAGGCGTTGCTTATAGAAATGGCCGAGCAGGCCGACGTGTTGCTGGAAAATTTTGCGCCGGGTGCGATGGAGCGGCTTGGCGTCGGGCCGGATGTGTTGATGGATGCAAATCCGCGGCTGATCTACGCGTCTGGTACCGGTTACGGTTTAACGGGACCGGACAAGGACAACCTGGCCATGGGCCTTACGGTCCAGGCAGTTGGAGGCGTGATGGGAATTAACGGCCCAGCGGACGGCCCACCACTAAAAACCGGGCTGGCCATCTGTGATTTCCTTGGCGGGGTGCATCTCTATTCCGGCATTATGACGGCCCTTTACGAACGCTCGGTGACGGGTCAGGGACGGTTGGTTGAAATTGCGATGCAGGAGGCGCTGTATCCCGCGCTCGCCAGCAACGTGGCCAGCATGCACAACAATGGTTGGAAACAGCCGGAACGACGCGGCAACCGGCATCCTACCCGTGGTTCCGCTCCTTACAATGTCTATGAGTGCGTGGACGGACATGTCGCGATCATCTGCGTGACCGAAGTGCATTGGACCAACCTACTCGACGTGGTTGGCCGTTCTGAATTGGCCGATGATCCGCGTTTCGCGACCCAGGCATTACGCGCCCAGCATGAAGACGAAGTTGATGCGGCGGTGGCACCCTGGCTCCGCGAGCGTTCTAAATACGAAGTGGCCGCGACCCTGAAGGAGAATCGCGTACCCGCCGCGCCCGTGCGCGATCTCTTGGAAGTCACAGCGGACGCGCATATGCACGAGCGGGGCATGTTGCACTATGTGGAACATCCGGAGATGGGGAAGGTCGTCCTTCCTTCGAGCCCGCTGCGCTTTGCCGGCAGCACCCCGCCAGGACTCCTGTTGGAACCAGATATCGGCCAGCACACCGATGCGATCTTGTCCGACTGGCTCGGCATGGAAGCAATCAGCGTGGCCGCTCTAAAAGTGGATGGGGTAGTCGGCTGATACGAGTGATGCTGAGATTACATTTTATCACTTAGAAGGACTCATCATCCTATAAAATTGCCGACTTTCGACGTCCGAGGTCACGCGATTGAGTGAAGTGTTCTAGGAAGTGGTCCGTAAGAATTCGGATACTCCGATGGACCGTCTCTATAATCTTTATCCCGGCAGGACGCCGCCTTACTTGATGAGGACCGCGTTTTACGGAAGCTCTTAAAGCGAGACGTCGTTGGAGCTGATAATCAGGGCAGGGGGCCGTTCTTTCACGTATGGTTAAGGTTTGCCCCGCGATGGACCAGCCAGAGCCCGATCATGGCCAGCCCGAAACCTATGAGGGCGTTCTGCGACAATGTCTCGTCCAATATTAACCATCCGAGGGCCGCGGTGAGGCCTGGCGTAATATAGAAATTTGCAGCGACTTTGCCGGCGGTTCCGTTTTTCAGCATGTAGAGATAGAGGCCCATGCCGCCGAGCGAGACACCGAGCGTCAGGAAGATGAAGCTCCAGATGGCGGGTGGGGTTGGTGAAAAGGTGATATCCTCGAAGCCCAGCACGATGATCCAGCAGAAGACAGCAGCAGCGGTAAGTTGGACGCCATTCGTCGTCACTAAGCTCGAGCTTTTGCAGAAGCGAGCGTAATAGAGCGTCCCTGCGACGAAACTGAAGCAAGAAAGTACGCCCCAGGTCACGCCGCGCGTGTGGCCGAGATCGACAACATTTATGCCGGCGACGACGACGACGCCAGTTGTACCGAGCAGGAATCCCGCCCACTGTAGGGAGCGAAAGCGATCACCCAACACCGGACCTGAGAGGAAGGCGATCAGCAGAGGCTGCAACGACCCAATTAGGGCCATACTGGCTGCCGAGATGTCGACCATCGCCCAATGCGCTGCCGATAGATAGGCGCCGTTGAGCAGAATTCCGGACACCGTCAGATGTGGCCAGAGACGCCGGACCTCCTGCCAGTTGCTGGACGAATGCAAGATTAAGCAGGCAGGAAGCAGGATTAGCGCCGCCAGGGTGAAGCGGCTCGCCAGAAAGGTGATTGGTGAGACGTCTTGCACGCCGGCGCGCACGGCAATGAAGGCGCCGCTCCATAGCAAGACGAATAGCAGTGGCGCCAAAACCCGCACAGGCGATGTCCCAAGGTTCCAGGGCGGCGGAGTGTGCCCGATCGGATCGCTGGCGACAACGGATAGGCTGGCGTCGCGGGGCTGATCGGGTAAGCTGAAGATTATGGGATAAAGCGGTAAAGGGAGAGAAAGCATGCGCGGTGTCGTATTTACGGGTGATCGGAAGCTGGAAATCATGGAGTTCCCGGATCCGGAACCGGGGCCGCGCGAAGTAGTGTTGGAAATCAAGGCGTCTGGTATGTGCGGCAGCGATTTGCACCAATACCGACGGTCGAGCGCGGGCGACCCTCAAGCGGGTGGTGTCAGGCGTAGTACCGAGCCGACTATCGCGGGTCATGAACCCTGTGGTGTTGTTGCCGCGGTCGGTGCAAACGTGCTGGAGCACGAGGCGCGAATTGACCAGCGTGTGATGGACCATCACTACGAAGGCTGTGGCACTTGCAAGCACTGCTCCGCTGGCTGGGCGCAAATGTGCCTCGACGGTGCGACCGTCTTTGGTTCCGGCGGCCATGGGGCGCACGCGAAATATATGAAAGTACCGGTCAGTACCTTGGTGCCGCTACCGGACGATTTGTCCTTTGAGGTAGGTGCAGCGATCTCGTGCGGTACGGGGACAGCTTACGGTGCTTTACGCCGCCTCTCCTTGCATGGCGACGAGACGATCGCGATCTTCGGCCAGGGCCCGGTTGGCCTGTCGGCGACGCAGCTGGCGGTGGCGATGGGCGCGCGGGTGATTGCCCTCGACACCTCGGCAGAGCGCCGCGAGCTGGCCAAGGAGTTCGGGGCACATGAGGTCATCGGCCCGGAATCGAACGATCCGGTCGAGGCGATTCGTGAGCTGACCCATGGCGAGGGGGCCCAAAAGACGCTCGATTGTTCTTCGGCACCGTCCGCACGCCGTGCAGCGGTTCAGGCTGCCCGCTCCTGGGGTACAGCCTGTTTCGTCGGCGAGCGCGGAGAAGTCACTTTTGATGTAAGCGCCGACCTGCTGCGTCGTCAAATTACCTTGGTCGGTTCCTGGACTTTCTCGAAGAACGGACAAGCCGATTGCGCGGAGTTTGTCGCTGACCGCAAAATCGATGTTGGCAAGTTGTTCACTGACCGCTGGACCCTGGGCCAGGCCGAAGAGGCTTATAAGCTGTTCGATACCCAGTCGACCGGCAAGGGCGTCATCACGCCAAACTAGGGAGGGTGACAGGGTGGTGGATCGACTTGGGTACCGCATGAAGCTCGGTGTCATTGCGCCGTCGACAAATACGATCGTGCAGCCGGAATTCGATTCGATGAGTCCGCATGGCGTAACAAGCCATTTCTCTCGCATCCATATTCCGGATGATCCGCTTGGCGGTGACGATGATTTTGAGCTGCTGATGGGACGCATTCGCGCCGAACTGATGCAGGCAGTCGATCGGGTGATGACTGCACGGCCCAACCATGTGGTGATGGGGATGTCATCCGAAACGTTCTGGGGAGGGCTCGCGGGATCGATCGAGCTCAAGGCAAAGTTGGAGGCCCGGGCTGGTATGGCGGTGACCACGGGTTCCGATGCATCGCAGGGGGCACTCCGCTGCTATGGCGACATTAAGCGGATCGCGGTGATGACCCCCTACATGCCTGTTGGCGACGAGGAAGTGCGCAAGTTCTTTACTGAAACCGGGTTCGAGGTGCTGGCTATCGAAGGGTTTAAATGCGAGAGCCCGACGGCGATTGCCCATGTTACGGGCGAACAGATGCGCGACGCGGTGATACGTCTGAATGATCCGCAGGTGGAGGCGATACTGCAGGTTGGTACCAACCTCGCCTTTGCCGATCTGGCGCCGATGGCCGAATTCTGGCTCGACAAACCGGTCCTTGCGATCAACACGGCAACCTACTGGCACGCGCTGCGTATGAACGGTATCGACGACCGTATTGCAGGTTTCGGCTCGCTTTTGGAGGATTACTAATAAAATGATTGCCAATGGTTCGCACGGTACCACCTGGCGTATCGGCGTCGATGTTGGGGGGACTTTCACTGACCTAGTGATGATAGATGGGGCCGGTGAGACCTTCGTTTTCAAGGCGCCGTCGGTGCCCGTCGATCCGGCGAGCGGTGTGATCGCGGCGCTAGAACTGGCTGCCGCACAATTCGGTAGTGAGGTTCTCGACATTCTAACCTGCTGTGAGCTGTTCGTGCATGGTTCGACGATTGCGACCAACACTCTGATCGAGCGTAAGGGCGCAAAGGTAGGCCTGCTGACCACGGAGGGCTTCCGTGACAGTCTGGAGATCCGGCGCGGCTGGCGCGACGATGTCTGGGCGCATCGTGAGCCGAACCCACCAGTCTTGGTGCCGCGGCATCTGCGCTTGCCGGTTCGTGGGCGAGTAGATGCCGACGGCAGCGTCTTCCAGCCGCTCGAACACGAAGACATCGCGGAAATCCGTACCGTATTTGAGCGAGAAGGTGTCGAGTCGATTGCAATTTGCTTGTTTAATAGTTTCGCTAACGCCTTGCATGAGCAGACCTGTGCTGAGGAACTGCGCGCTCATTGGGATTGGGTCTCCGTGTCGCATGAAATCGCGCCCGTGATTGGTGAGTACGAGCGTAGCTCGACGGCGGCCGTGAATGCCTATGTAGCGCCGCGTACTGCGACCTATCTGCAGAACCTAAACCAACGGCTGAGCGAGCTCGGCCTGTTACGACCTATTCTGTTGACCCAGAACAATGGTGGGGTCATCCCGTTGGAGCGGATCGTTGAACGACCAGTGTCGCTGTTATTGTCCGGGCCGGCTGCGGGTGTCGGCGCGCTTTCCTTTTATCGCAAAGCAATCGGATCAGATAATTTGATTTCTATGGAGATCGGTGGGACTAGCTGCGACGCGCTGCTGATGTACCGCGGTGATGTCGCGGTTAGTGATGAGATCAAGATCGAAGGCTATCCACTCGCGTTACCGTCGGTTGATATTCACACGATAGGGGCCGGCGGCGGCACCATCGCGGGGGTTGATTCCGCCGGACTGCTATTCGTCGGGCCACGTGGCGCTGGCGCTAACCCGGGCCCCGCTTGCTATGGGTTAGGCGGCACGGAACCGACGGTCACGGATGCGCTGCTTGTACTCGGCCGGCTCAAACCGGGCCCCTATGCGGGTGGTGCGGTGAGTTTGGATGAAGAGCGTGCGAAGGTCGTGGTTTCGGAAAAAGTCGCTGGCCCGCTTGGTATTGATCTCGATGCGGCAGCGTCCGGTATTATCCGTCTGCTGGAACAGAATTTGCTGCACGCCTTGCAGCAGATCAGCATCCAGCGTGGCTACGACCCGCGCGATTTCACGCTCGTCGCGTCCGGCGGTGCAGGGCCTATGCACGGCGCGTCGGTCGGCCGCATGCTGGGCTGCCGGGCCGTCTACATCCCACGCCTGTCCGGTGTCTTCTGCGCACTAGGCATGCTGAACACCGACCTTCGGCTCGATTTCGTGCGCACCCGCTACAGCCGCCTGGAGGATGTGACAAGCCAGGAGCTGGAAAAAATCTTCGCTGAATTGGAAGCCGATGCTATGGCGCAACTCGAGGCCAGTGGTGCCCCGAGGGTTGATTGCGCGCGGGAGATGGACCTGCGCTATACAGGGCAGAGCTGGGACGTCCGCATACCCATCGACAGCGTCGATAATGCTCAGATCCGACAACGGTTTGAGGTGGAGTACGACCGGCTGTTTGGCCATATTCAGCCGGACGGTATTCTGGAGATGACCGCGCTCAGGGTCGCTGGCACGGGCCTCTTGCCTCATGTGGAAGCACCGCAGGCGGGCCGCTCGGACAGCGCTCCGGCGCCCGTTGAACGCCGCACGGTCTATCTCGAAAACGGCTGCGCCGAGATCGACGTTTTCGATGGTGCCGACCTGAGGCCGGGACACCGGATAGCCGGCCCCGCGCTCATCGCGGAGCATACGACAACAGCACTGATTGGCACAGATGACTGGTTGGAAGTCGATGCGGCTAACAACTTTATGATTCATCTCGGAGGCAGCGATGGCTGATAAGGCGCTCGATGCAGTCACTCTGGCGCTGGTGCAGAACCGGCTCGACCATATCACTAAGCAGATGGGCTGGGTCATGACCCGGACGGCGCGCAGCCCGATCTTCAACCACGCGCATGATTTTTCCTGCTACCTGACCGACCGTGAAGGAACAATCGTTGCCCAGGCCGACGGCATCCCGATCCACACCGGTGGCGGTGGCTTCGCGGCGCGCGCGCTGATCGCTGCTTTCGGCGACACAATTACCGAAGAAGACGCCTTCCTGTTGAGTGACCCTTATGTTGCAGGCGGCAACCACCTGCCGGACTGGGTCATTCTGCGGCCGGTCTTTTGTGATGGTACCCTAGTCGCCTTCTCCTGCATACGGGCGCACCAGTCGGATATCGGCGGTGGTGCGGCTGGCACCTACAATCCGGAGGCCGAAGAGATTTTTCACGAGGGCATCCGCCTGCCGCCGCTTAAGCTAGTCGACCACGGCGATATCCGCGAGGATGTCTGGCAGTTACTGCTGATAAATTGCCGCACCCCGCACTATTTGGATGGTGATCTGCGCGCCATGCTGGGAGCGACGCGGATCGGCGCAGAGCAGATCGCGGAGCACCTCTCTGAGCTCGGCGTCGCGCATGGGCTCGCCTATATGGAGGGTATCCTCGACCATGCCGACAAACGCTTGCAGGCGGCGATCACGGAACTGGCGGACGGTACCTATCTGGGTGAGGACCGGTTCGATAATGACTGTTTCGAGCCGATGGACATCCCGATCCGAGTGGCGGTGACAATCACGGGCGACGCGATGACCGTTGACTTCACCGGTAGCCACGAACAGATCCGCGGCTTCAAGAACAGCTCGTTCGCCAACACCTATTCATCTGTATACATGGCGCTGTCCGCTTTTTTTGACCCGGCGATCCCGCGTAATGAGGGCACCTACCGCAATGTCAGGATAATTGCGCCAGAAGGCACGATCGTGAACCCTCGTCCGCCGGCGCCGATGACCATGAACACGGTGTTCCCCGCTTGCGAGATCATTCATGCGGTTTGGCGCGCCCTGTCCAAGGCGGACCCGGCTCGAAGCTGCGCCGGATGGGGCAAAAACGCTTTCCCAATTACCTCCGGTGTCGGCGCGGACGGCAACACTTTTGTCATGTATCACTGGTTCGGGTCGTCGGGTGGCGGTGCGGTGGATGGCCGTGATGGATTTCCACAGCAGGGTGGGCTGAACAGCCTTTGTGGGCTGCGCATCCCTAATGCGGAGACTTTCGAGCAACTTTTTCCGATACGCTTCGTGCGCCAGGAATTGCGCCAAGATGCTGCGGGAGCAGGTAAGTTCCGTGGCGGTGCGGGTGGCAACTACGCCGTCGATATCTTCGCGCCAGTGCAATACGCCTTCCGCGGTGAGGGTTATTCGATGCCGACCGGATTTGGCATGGATGGCGGCGGCGACGGCGCCATGGGTAGCATGAAGGTGACACCGGACGGCGGGGAGCCGCTAACACCGCCGACCTACGGCGTACGCCATATCGCGCCGTCTCGTTTGGAGATGCTCGCGCCGGGCGGTGGTGGTTGGGGCGATCCGTTCGAGCGCGATCCCGAGTTGGTGCTGGCTGACGTCAAAGATGGCATCGTCAGCGAAACAAATGCGTTGGAGATTTACGGTGTGGTGCTGAAGGAGGGTGCGGTTGAGACTTCCGCTACCGAAAAGCAACGTGCCGGCGGACGGCGATAGAGGAGGTGGTGGCATGGCGCGTATTGCGATTGGCGGATTCAGTCATGAGACCAACTGCTTTGTGCCGATGCGCACCAACTACGCCTATTACGAGGCTGGAGGAGAGATGCCGCCGCTCGCTCGGCGCGAGGAAGTGATAGAGCGAGCAAGCGGTTCTACCTTCGGCATGTCTGGTTTCCTCGATACGGTAAACCCAAGCCATGAGCTGGTACCTTTGATCTGGGGCCAGGGCGGTGCTGGTGGTTACATCACCGATGATTGTTTCGAGCGCATCGTTGGTGAGTTGGTTGGCATGCTATCGCAGGTAATGCCGGTCGACGCGGTGTATCTAGACCTGCATGGCGCGATGTGTTCGCTGAGCTATGGAGATGCGGAGGGTGAGCTGCTGCGCCGGGTTCGGGCCTGCGTGGGACCGCTTATTCCGGTTGTCATAAGCCTCGACTATCACGCGAACATCACCGAAGAGATGTGCCGTCTGACTGACGGTATGGCAGTATATCTGACCTACCCGCATATCGACCGGCAGGGTACCGGCAGCCGCGCTGCGCTGATCATGCACCGTGTCCTGGCAGAAGGCATTCCAGCCGGCCGCGCGATCCGCCGGCTCCCTTTCCTGTTGCCACTCAACTTTCAATGCACCTTGGTTGAGCCGTCTAAGGGTATTGTCGAAGCGTCTGTAGCGGGCGAGGGTGGCGATATTCTTAACCTTTGTTATGCGGCGGGGTTTCCTCCGTCGGATCTACATGAATGCGGTCCCGCCGTGGTGTGCCACGCCTACAGCCAGGCTGTAGCAGACGAAATAGCGGACCGGCTAGCGGCCATGGTGCTGGAGCAGGAGGCGGATTTCTCCGAACCGCTTATGCAACCGGATGAAGCGGTCCTTGAGGCCATGCGTATCGCCGAGACGGCAACGAAGCCAGTCGTACTCGCAGACACGCAGGACAATCCCGGCTGCGGCGGAACTTGCGACACGACGGGATTGCTGGAGGCTCTGGTGCGACACGACGCGCAGCTAGTTGCGATGTGCGTCATGTGGGATGCGGAAGCCGCCGCGTCGGCACATGAGGCGGGCGAAGGAGCTGAAATCACACTTGATCTCGGCGGCAAACACGGGCCGGACGGCGTGGTACCTTTCCACGGGACTTTCACTGTGACGGCGCTCAGCGACGGATGTTTCGTGACCACGGGTCGCAGCATCGGCGGCCGCCACATCGATATCGGCCTGACCGCTTTGCTAACTATTGGTGGGGTCAGCATTGTCACGGCCAGTAAGCGCATGCAAGCTTACGACCAGGATATTTTCCGTCATATCGGCGTGGCACCAGAGAAGCAAAAGATCCTGGCACTTAAAAGCACCTGTCATTTCCGTGCCGACTTCGACCCGATCGCCGAGAAAAACCTGGTCGTTCTGGCTCTTGGGGCGCACATCGTCGATTCGACGAAGTTTCCGTTCCAGCATTTACGCGAAGGCGTGCGGCTGCTGCCGAACGGGCCTTCGTTTATACGCGGGGTTTAGATATCATTGCGTTGCTAACGAAGGGTCTGCGGAATCAGGATACACGCGATTATGGGTTGCCCCGGATCACACGAATTTGTTTTTAAATTAATGCGCCGTAGAGCCCTCTAAAGCGAGAGGGCCGTGTTGTGGATGCTAGCCTATTCGTTGGTTTTTCGAGAACGAACCGGCATTTGATCCCAAAGTGTCAGTACGAGTATGTCTCGTAGACTTTGTCGATGTTGCCCTGCCAATCGTTTTCATAGGCGTCAAGGAGTTCTTCGGCCGGCGTGATGCCGCTCGAGGCGATCTCATCCAAGATGTCTATGAACAGGGTCTCGTCTCGGTCGAGCCGATCGCGGCGGTCCCGGTTGGCGAGGCCACTGCGTGCTATCTTGAGGACTTCTTGGGTAATCGCCTGCAGTGTGCCGCCGCGGAAGGGCGTCTTCAGGCCGAGCCGAGGCACTTCGGTGCGCAGATATTCGCGCTCCTCGTCTGTCCAGTCGCGGCATAGGTCCCAGGCAGCGTCAAGCGCGCTCTGGTCGTATAGTAGCCCGACCCACAGGGCTGGAAGCGCGCAGAGCCGGCCCCATGGACCGCCATCGGTGCCTCGCATCTCGATATAGTGTTTGAGCCGCACTTCTGGGAACGCGGTCGTCATGTGGTCGGTCCAGTCAGCCATTGTCGGCAGCTGGCCCTCGAAACCGGCCAACTCGCCGTTCAAGTAATCGCGAAAGGACAGGCCGCTGACGTCCAGATAGTTTCCATCGCGGTAGATGAAATACATCGGCACGTCGAGGATGTAGTCGACCCACCGCTCGAACCCGAACCCTTGCTCGAAGATGAAAGGTAGCATGCCGCAGCGATCGGGATCGGTGTCGGTCCAAATATGGCTGCGATAGCTAAGATAGCCATTCGGCTTGCCTTCACTGAAGGGCGAGGCCGCAAACAGAGCCGTGGCGATCGGTTGCAGGGCGACGCCAACTCGCATTTTCTGGATCATGTCGGCTTCGCTGTCGAAATCTAAATTTACCTGCACTGTAGAGGTTCGCAGCATCATGTCGTGGCCGAGATTGCCCTTGGTTGGCATGTAGGCGCGCATGATCTTGTAGCGACCCTTCGGCATCCAATGAATGTCCTCGCGGCGCCATTTAGGGTTGAAGCCGAGCCCGATGACGCCGGCGCCGATTTCCTCGCAAACTTCCTTAACCTGGGTAAGGTGCTGGTTCACTTCGGCGCAGGTCTGGTGCAGTGTTTCTACCGCCGCGCCTGACAATTCAAACTGGCCGCCGGGCTCCAGGGTAACGGAGGCACCTTCGTTGTCTTTAAGGGCGATTACGTTTTCACCCTCCAGCACAGGCATCCAACCAAAGCGCTGCATGCCCTCCAGTAGCGCGCGGATACCTGGCACGCCGTCATAGGGAAGCGGTTGCAGGTTTAGCAGATTATAGGCGAACTTCTCGTGCTCTGTGCCGATGCGCCAGTTGGATTGAGGCGTACAGGCGTTTTCTAAATCTTCAACGAGCTGCGCCTTGCTGTTGACCGGCGGGCTTGTCGGCTTTTGCGGTGCGGACATGGGCGATAACTATCCGGTTACGTCATTTAAGTCTATGTTTCTTGGCGTTAATAACCATGATCGTTCCAGTCTCCCAGCACGCTCTGCCAGCAGGTTAGCGCCGCAATTGCCGCGGTTTCCGCCCGCAGTATCCGGGGACCGAGACTGACCAAGCGGACGAAGGGCAATTTTTGTAGCTGTTCCAGTTCGGACAATGCGAAACCTCCCTCGGGCCCGGTTAGAATTCCCCAAGTGCCACTTTTTGGCGCGGCGCGTAGCACATCGTCGATCGGCTGCGCGGCCTCGCGCTCGGCGCATACCAGCAGATAACGGTCTTCGGGCCAATTTTCCAGTAAAAAAGTGTACTTTTGCATCTCCCGCACCTCGGGAACGGTCAGCCGCTCGCACTGTTCGGCTGCTGCAATTGCATGCGACACCATGCGATTCTGGTTGATTCTAACTGTATTCGTGAATTTGGTCCGGACCGGCTGTAAGGCAGACACGCCCAGCTCCACCGCCTTCTGGATGAGAAAATCCTGCGGCTCTCGTTTCAAGGGCGCAAATAGGAGCCAGGGGCCTGGTTCCAGCCTTTGTGGGCAGCGGAGCGCTCGGGGCACTGCTGTCCCCGACCCTTTGGCCAGGGTCTCGATTGAAGATTCCCACTCGCCGTCGCGTCCGTTGAACAGCAATACCTTGTCGCCGGGAGTGGCACGCATCACGTTTCGCAGGTAATGCGTATGCGCCGAAGTCAATACGACCGGCTGGTCCGCTGCAAGTTCCTTTTCTATGAAGAGCCGCATACTTGTTTGTTGTCCCCAATCGCCGCAAGATTACCCCATGGTCCCCACCACTGATAGCGCTAGCGACATAAGATCCGACCATTGGGTCGAGCGGATCGCACCTCCAGTCGCGCGTCCCTATCTACGGCTTGCACGCATCGATCGGCCGATCGGCACTTGGCTGCTACTAATCCCCTGTTGGTGGGGCACAGCGTCCGCAACCTCCAGCCTGCCCGTATTCGACTGGTTCAATCTGATACTTTACATCCTGTTTGCCGTAGGTGCGCTGGTCATGCGAGGTGCCGGCTGTTGCTGGAACGATATTATGGACCGCGATTTCGACGCCAAGGTGGCTCGGACGACGTTGCGCCCGATTGCCAATGGAGACCTCACTGTACGGCAAGCTTTGACCCTTATGGCGTTGCTGATGCTGATCGGCTTGGCGGTCCTGCTGCCAATGGGACCCGTCGCGGTAATGGTCGCAATCGCTTCTTTGGCGCTTGTTGTCATATACCCGCTTATGAAACGCGTCACCCATTGGCCACAGTTCTTCCTTGGCCTCGCCTTCAATTGGGGCATCCTAGTAGCCTGGGCCTCTGTGACCGGCGGTCTGGGTCTACCCGCGTTACTGCTCTACGCGGCTGGTATAGCCTGGACCTTGGGCTACGACACGATTTACGCCCATCAGGATAAGGAGGACGATGCGCTGATCGGGGTGAAGTCGACCGCGCTCAAATTCGAGGAAAATACTAAACCTTGGCTTTGGGGCTTTTACGCGTTGACTGTCGTGCTGATTGCAGCGGCCGGTTGGTCGACTGAGCTCGGCTGGCCTTTTTACGCGCTGCTCGCCCTGGGCGCAGCGCAACTTGTGTGGCAGGTGATTAACCTCGATTTCGATGACCCTGTCGATTGTCTGGCTAAGTTTAAATCAAACCGCTATTTCGGCTTTATCGTACTAGCGGGATTTCTGGCAGGGTAGGTCATCCTACCACAATTCCAAGGTGATGTAGGCATATTTCAACCCGACTAGCGGTAGTTCCGAGTTCACCAGGCCTGATCGGCCGCGATAAAATATGGCACGTGCGTTTTAGTGCAGAAGGGTAGGCCGATTTCGTATTCTCCGTTGCGTAGGTCGTTGACTCTGTCGCCCGCCACGCCTTTCGGTTCTGTCTATCTCCAGTAGGTGGTTGCAGCGAAAGGTCCGCGCTTTGCCATCGCTGCCAGGGACCCCAGGAAGCCCTTTGTGATGACCAACAGCCTTCTGTGGGGCGGTTGATGTTAGTCGAAGTCGACATCGTCAGGCACCTAGCGCAAGCCAATCGCCGTTACCGGCCGTTTTCTATTCACCTGAGGAGTCCAGGAGATAACGGAACCCTATCCCTGATGGTGTTCCATTGATGTCATGGACACTGCCTAGCTTTCGACGATTGTGTAGGAGGCGGCGAAGGGTTCGGCGTCGTACATCAGTGCCGCGATGACGTCTTGGCGAAAGCCGGCTTCCTCTATCAATCGCAAGATGAATTCGTCCAGATCGTGCTCGGGGTCGATCCGCTGTTGTACCTGTGTCAACATGTAATCGCAGTCGCGCGCGGGACGGTTCCGGTTTTTAGCCGGTACACTGGCTAAAGCGACGCCGTCGCCGTCATGGGTCACGTGGCCACGGCGGCTGAAATAGCCGTGGACCGAAGTGAGCGTGCTGCCGCCCTCAAGCGCAACCGCTACATCGTCGAGCCGGCCGTAATGGTAGTTCCCGTTGCTCAACTCCGTCTCGTGCATCGCGGCAAGCTGCGTTTCGTCGAGCCAATTGACGAACAGGGTCGCGGTCGTACCGAGTGCTGTCTGTAGCATGGCAGGGACGGAACCATAACGGGCGATATGTGCTGAATAGACCACGTCGAAGCCAGTCAGGGCGCAGCGCTGCACAGGAATTTCCCAATCGTCGAGATGGCCGAACTTCCGGGTTAGCTGCTCCGGTGATTGATTGGAGCCAACCGCCAGCACGGGCGTTCGCCCAGCTGTTTTCGCTGGATCGAAACCGGATAGCTGTGCACCGTGCCAATGATAGGATTGATTGGGGATGTCGTAGGGGTAGCCACGTGCGCGGGCAAGGGCGGCTTTCCTATCGCTGGTGTCGGGAGTGTAGGCTGACATAAGCCTCTGATTAGCCGATAACCCCGTCCTTGTCATTCACTGCGCTATGATTAGTGTAGCGGCGCTATGCCGTACGGATCTTTGCGCGACTTCATCGCCCGCTTGGAAGCGGAAGACCGGCTGGTGCGAGTCTCCGCACCAGTCTCGCCTGTGCTGGAGATGACAGAGATTCAGACGCGACTGCTGGCCGAAGGGGGGCCAGCGGTGCTGTTCGAGAATGTTGTGCGAGACGATGGCGGCCGCTACGAGATGCCGGTATTGGTCAATCTGTTTGGCACGGTGGAGCGCATCGCCTGGGGCATGGATCGTAGGCCGGACCAGCTTCGCGAAATTGGCGAGACCCTGGCCTTCCTGCGTCAGCCGGAGCCGCCGGGCGGGTGGCGCGAAGCGATGGGTATGTTACCGCTCCTGAAAACTGTGATGGCGATGAAACCCCGGACCACGGGGTCGGCGCCCTGTCAGGACGTGGTGATGCAGGGCGACGAGATTGACCTGACGCGCCTCCCAATTCAAACCTGCTGGCCGGATGAGCCTGCGCCACTGATCACTTGGCCGTTGGTGGTGACCCGGGGGCCGGACCCGAAGGGTAGCCGGTCCGACAATTTTAATCTCGGCATCTACCGCATGCAGATCACAGGCCGTGACACGACATTGATGCGCTGGCTGCAGCATCGCGGTGGTGCGCAGCATCACCAGCGCTGGAAGGCAGAGAGGATGGAACCCCTGCCCGCTGCTGTGGTGATCGGATCCGATCCGGGTACGCTGCTCGCGGCGGTGACTCCAGTACCCGATACGCTGTCGGAGTACCAATTTGCCGGTTTACTGCGTGGTCAGAAGCTCGATCTTGTAGATTGTAAGACCGTGCCGCTCAAAGTGCCGGCGGAAGCGGAGATCGTGCTTGAAGGGGAGGTATCGCTGGAGGAATACGAAGACGAAGGCCCCTATGGCGATCACACCGGTTATTACAATGCGGTTGAGCGGTTCCCCGTCTTTAAAATCAAAGCGGTCACCATGCGGCGCAATCCGATCTATCTCTCGACCTTTACCGGGCGCCCACCGGATGAGCCTTCGGTGTTAGGCGAGGCATTGAACGAGGTCTTCGTGCCTCTGCTGCAGCAGCAATTCCCGGAGATCTGCGATTTTTGGCTGCCGCCGGAGGGCTGCTCATACCGCATTGCCATCGTTTCAATTAGGAAAGCCTATCCCGGCCACGCCAAGCGGATGATGATGGGTATATGGTCCTATTTGAGGCAGTTTAGCTACACGAAGTGGATCATCGTCGTCGACGAAGATATCGACGCGCGTGATTGGAAGGATGTGATGTGGGCTGTCTCGACCCGAATGGATCCGGCTCGCGACATCACCGTAATTGAAAACACGCCCATAGATTATCTCGATTTTGCCAGTATTGAGAGCGGCCTTGGCTCAAAGATCGGTCTCGACGCGACAAAAAAGTGGCCGCCGGAAACGAAACGCGAATGGGGCAAGAAGCTGCGCATGTCGGATGATATCATCGGGAAGGTTGATGCGATGTGGGCTGAGCTCGGATTGCCGGGCTCTGGGAAGAGTATCTGGAAGTAAAATATACTTTCTCAAGGTTATAGAAACCTTCCCGATCAGCGTCGGCGAGGATATCCAGGCGCTGGTTACGCTTTATCTTTAGGGGCGATCGCCCGCGAATTAGGCCGAGGGTTGACCACATTTCCTAAACTCCCTAATTTTAGCACCATGGTATCGCATGGGACCACTGCGCTTCTGCGACTTAGTCGCCCGGCCGCCTAGAGCGGGCCGGGACTCTTCGTATCCGCGTTTCCTTTCCTATTTTTGAAGAGCGAACCATGATATCCACCACACTCGAAATCCAAATTCCGCTCGCTGCTTTGCCTATGATCGAGCCGACAGGCCTTCGACTTAACGGCGGTCGTCGGGCCTAGGCGGCTGCCGGCGGCCGTGTTGGTGCCGCGAACCTATTGAGTTAGCTATAGAATTTGGAGGTCCCGCGCCCTATAAAAGCGCTGGGCAGAGTGGAGAAGACAAATGCCGAAGAAAATGCCGTTTGAGAAGTAT
>PBDC01000013.1 GCA_002717185.1 Rhodospirillaceae bacterium | reverse complement strand
TGCTCGATCACCGGTTTCGGGGAAGACGGCCCTTATAAGGACCGGCCCGCCTATGACGCCGTGGCGCAGGGATTGAGCGGTATCACCAGCATGTTTCTGGCTGACGACGACGCGCAGCTCACCGGCCCGACTATCGCCGACAATATGACTGGCTACAATGCTTGCTACGGGGTGCTGGGCGCCCTCTTCGAGCGCGAGCGGACAGGTCGGGTGCGGCGAGTTGAAGTAAACATGATGGAATCCGCCATCGCCTTCATCCCTGACCCCTTTCTGAATGCACAGCTTGCCGGTGTCGAGCCTGGACCGCTAATGCGAGTCTCCGCCTCTCAATCCTATGCGGTGCGCTGTGCGGATGGCAAAGCGCTGGCTATTCACATGTCATCACAGGAAAAATTCTGGCAGGCGATGCAGCGCGCCTTCGATCGCACCGACCTGGGCACCGACCCGCGCTTCGACGACCGCACCAAGCGGATCGACAACTACCTGGCGCTCGCTGACGAATTTCAGAAAACTGCCGTCACCCAACCACACGATTATTGGGCCACGCGAATGGCGGCGGAGGATGTCCCCTTCGCGCCGGTGAACAGTCTTCCGGAAGTCTATGACGATCCGCAGGTGAAACATCTCGGCACTTTCGCATCAATCACCCATCCCGATCACGGGACCTACACTGCTATCCGCAGACCCGTAACCTTCGACGGGGTGCGGGATGATCAACCACTCGAGCCGCCACCAGATTTCAATGAACAGGGCGAGATAATCCTGCGGCAGCTTGGTCTGACGGAAAGCGAAATCGAGATCTGGGCGGCACACAACTGCAAACTGGCCAGATAGGAAAATCGCAATGGTAAAAGACCGATTGTCCCCGATAACCCGCATCGGAACACCGACCTCGGATACCGAGCGGCTTCGCATTCGCGGTGTCGATGTCCTGAGCGAAATTGTCGGCGAGATGAGCTTCGGTGAGGCTTTCTACTTCATCGTCACCGGCCGAAAACCCTGCGCAATGCAGCTCAAGGTGTTCGATGCTTCTTTGGTCATCCTGATGGATCACGGGCTAACCCCCACCGCGCTTACTGCTCGCCTCGTCGGCGACTCCCTACCCGACAGCCCACAGGCGGGTATTGCGGCCGGCATCCTGATGGTCGGAGATAAGTTCGTCGGTTCCATCGCAGGTGCCGGCGCGATCTTGCAGGACGGCATGTCCTTCAAAGGCGAGAAGGCGGCCTGGGCCGCCGATACCGTCGCCAAGGCGAAGGCGGAAAAGCAATTCCTTCCGGGCTTCGGGCACCCCTACTACCACCCGACCGACCCACGCTCTGAACGCTTGTTCGAGATTGCAAAGAATGCAGGCGTGAAGGGCGACTACATCGCGCTGCTGCATACGCTGGGACAGGCACTCGACGACGCTTCGAGCCGCCATTTTACGATCAACGCTACCGCGGCGCTGGGCGCCCTGCTTTGCGAGATCGACTTTCCCGTGGAAGCCATGCGCGGCGCCGCGACGGTGAGCCGAGCCGCCGGCCTGGTCGCCCACGTCATGGAGGAGGCAGTGGAGCCGATCACCCCTGCCCTGATGGATTTCGCCGGCAACATCGAATACAATGATCCGGAATGAACCCCATACCGGACCTGCGGCCTGAGGAGATACATTTATGCCGTTTTCGTCGGTTGCATGATCTCATCACGTTGGCGCAGAATTTCGCGCCAGACAGTGAAGATCCCGTGATCACCCTTGCTGGATAGCCTCTTCTCGCTCGGTGTCACCACCAAATGCATAGTGTCACCATGCTTGACTGGAAGTCGATCCACCAATTGTGGAGCCGAGGAATGCCACAACAGTTCCTTCGTTTATCCCGGTCTGGCGCGTAAATTCTAAAGCAGTAGCGAAGACCAAAGGGCCGTGCGCTATGGGCTCACAATAAAGCTGGGATTTACTGAATTCTCAATCCACAAGAGGTGTATTTAAATCACCAGAAGGGCTGGCGTAATTAATAAAGTCAGTTTGGGTAATGGGCACTCCACGGCGTACGCAACCAGTTACCGATTTCGGAATCTTCATAATTCAAACCCTGTGTTACCCGTTCAATTATCGGCCTGGCATCCCATCATCCTTCGGCAAATCGGGGTGCATCTCGGCCCAGGGCTGAGCACTGCCAACGTAGATATTGCGGCTAGGCTTATAACGGCTAGGATCATCGAGACTGCCAGCATAGAGTACGCGATTATCCGGTCGGGCACCGTTCTCAATGAAGACCGGAGAGCCACAGTTTGGACAAAAGGCTCGACGCATGGCGGCACCGCTATCAGCCACCACCTCATACCAACTGGTCTCGCCCTGCTGCAGGGTGAAATCGCCCCCCTTGAACAGCACCGCTGGGAAGAATGCACTGCCGGTTGCCCGCTGACAGTCGCGGCAATGGCAATTACCCATATAGAGCGGTGCCCCCACACAACGGTAACGGATCGCGCCGCATGCGCAGCCACCAGTGTAGACCTCGGTCATGGCCAATCTCCCTCTTGATCATTGATGTCTTGCGCAGACCGGGCGCGCAGTTTTACTCAGGCTCTACCATTCATGTTACGCGACAAGAGTTTCAGAATGCAGCTGCTCTGTTGATCGAGTTAACCAGGGGTAGAAATAACGCCTCCACAGATGATCACCGGTTTGTCCGAAACCCATCGCGCGCGCTGGCTCCGAAATCATTCAAATTTCACTGAGTAACCGATCCTCAAATTCGTCAAATCGTGATCTCCGACGGTATACCACGGACATCCATTTCGTATTCGAGCCCTTCAACTGGCGGTCGGGCGTAGTACCAGGTGAGGCCGACCGGCGAAGCACCTCGGTCGACAATTTCGTCGGCAAGGAAGGGGTAGAGGTCGCGGATGGTGTAGACCTGCGTCGTCGTAGCGTCGGTCCAGCCCACGCCAAGCGCACGCATTCGTGTCTCCATTGCACCCAAGACGTAAAGGGCCTTTTCTCGCATTGCGCTATTGGAGGTGTCACCGAGCCGAATTATGCGCTCGTCGTACCCCCCCGGTCCTTCCGGCGCCTCGCCCGACCCGGCAATTACGAAACTAGGCGTCACTCGGGCCGGGGCCACGTTTTCGGCAGGCACAGTATAACTGAAAGCTTCAAAGCTCGGTTCTGACGGTCCGCCGATCTCCAGACATACATTAGACCGCGCGACTGGGTTTTCATCATTCTTGAAAATGCCCCAGCGTTCCAAAGTGCCTACATACACTCGGTTGAAGTCGATAAAACCTTTTTCAGTGAAAGGTGCCGGGGAGCGCAGCTCACATGCGCAAAAACTCGTAAAGGGATGGCCGCGTGCAGTAAGATAGGCCTCAATTGCCTGAAAGCCTTCGACCATATTGGGACACTGGGAAAAGCGTACTCGCTCAATGGTATAGCCAGGTTGAGCCGCAACGCCTCCGGAATATTGAAAAGGTCCGCGCACATAGCGGTAATGCCCAGCCTCGAAGACCTTCGTTTCAACCATGATGATGTCCTTCGTACTCGTTTGTAAGGCTAAGCCGCCTCTTTAATGAAAGTGGATAATACGTTTTCGAGCGCAAAGCGCTCCAGTCCCCGCGTAATGAATACTATGCGCGAGCTACGAACCTTATCGGGCCATTCCCGCAGTTCGACGGGCGTATGGAAGACATGCTGTACACCGTGCACAACAACTGGGCCGGCGCATCCAACTATATTGAGTACCCCTTTCACCCGCAGCAAGTCGCCACCACGCAAAGACGCCACGGTTTCGAGACAACGTTTTACCGCACCCCAGGGAAGCGGTTCGTCGATGACGATCGCAAAGGAATTGATTTCGCTATCAACATGATGGTGGTCGTGCGTTATGTTGAGTTGAGCTTCAAATTTGCGTGGGTCCATCGATGTCGAGAACAGAACTAGAGGATCCGCCCTGCCATATTCAATCGCCTCGACCGGTGCGGTGACATTGATCTCGCGAAGCCGGCGCCGCAAAGCACTGATGGGCTGCCCAGCGAGATCCAACTTGGTGATCAGCAACAAATCCGAAACAGCGACCTGTTTGACAGCTTCGGCAAATGTATCGAGCTGACCTGCCGCGTTAACCGCATCGACGGTCGTTACGATCCGGTCCAGCGCATAGGCCTCCCGCAACCGTTCTTCAGACATTAAGGTCTGAAGAATTGGTGCCGGATCCGCCAAGCCCGTGGTCTCGACAACCACTCGGCCAAAGGCCGGCAACGCACCTTGCCCCACCTTACGTTGAAGATTGCTCAACGTGTCCACCAGGTCGCCGCGAATCGAACAGCAGATGCAACCATTCTCCAGCAGCACCGTATCCTCAAAAGCCTGTTCAATTAGCAAGTGGTCGATGCCAATCTCACCGAACTCGTTCACGATAACCACCGTGTCCCCCATTCCCGGCTGCCGAACAAGATGGTTCAGAAGGGTCGTCTTTCCGCTACCCAGAAAACCTGTAATGATCGATACGGGAATCATGGATGGAGCGTAGAGCGGGATCAGGATCATGAGCAAGGACGAAGCTTTCAACATGCGGCTTATTGGCCGTGACCCACTCAATGGCTTCGGCAACGGCGGGGAAGGCATTTCGCTACAGATAGCCAGTGATGGCCAAAGAATCCTTTGGGTTGCGCACGAATCCGCACCGGTAAACTTCACCGGCATCGATGTCAGCGACCCCCGGCAGCCAAGGGTGATCTCCCAAACCGAACTGCCGCACAACCGAGTACGTTCCAACTCACTGGAGGTCACCGGTGACATTCTAGCCGTCGCCTACCAGACCGCGGTGCATGGCGAGAAGCCTGCCGGGATCGAACTGTTCAACATTGCCGACCCCGAGACACCGAAACCGATTTCCTTCTTCGACCGCAGCGGCCCCCATTCTCGCGGTGTTCATGCGTTGTGGTTTGTTGATGGGAACTATATCCATTGCACCAGCGGGGCCGAAGATTTCACACCCCGAAATTCCAAGGACGACCAGATCTACACAATCATCGATGTGCGCAATTTGGAAAAACCTGTGGAGGTCGGTCGCTGGTGGTATCCAGGCACGAAGGAGGGTGAGAGCACCCCATTGCCCACGCGCCACCCTCAGTTCGATTCAGGCTTCCGCATGCACAACACCAACGTCTATCCCGACCGGCCGGATCGCGCCTATCTTGGCTGTCTGGATGGGGGCACGGCGATCCTCGATATCTCGGACCCGGCCAAGCCGACGCTCATATCTAACTGGAACCCGCATCCACCCTATCCCGGATTTTGCCACACGGCACTGCCCCTGCTATCGCGCGACCTCTTAATCGTCACCGACGAATGCGTACGCGACAATGGCTTGGACTGGCCCAAGCTGACCTGGGTCGTCGATATCCGCGACGAAACCAACCCGATACCCATCAGCACCTTCCCGATGCCACCAGTCGAAGATCACGGGCGTCGCGGCGGTCGTTACGGCTCACATAATTTGCATGAGAACCGCCCAGGTCCTGCCTTCCGCTCCGATACGATTATCTTCGCAACTTTCTTCAATGGTGGCGTCCGCGCCTATGATACCTCGAACCCATTCCAGCCGAAGGAGATCGCATCCTACGTCCCCGCCGCCCCGGACGGTGCGCCTACCGGTGCCATTCAAATCAACGATGTCTATGTCGACGAGAAGGCGATAGTTTACGCCATCGATCGACATATCGGCGGGCTATACGTGCTGGAGGCAGATATCTAGCTGACATACTGACCCCCGGTGTCAAATCCCTGGTCGTCGCACAGCTCACTTATGTACTTTAACCGTGACGAACTTTTCTCGGCGCGCAAACAACACTGCGGGCTGACTGTTAGTAGTGTACCGATTATGTGCCGTCACTGCGCTAGCCGCGCATGGCGATCGGTCAACAGACCACCGTCTGTTTCTGTCAGCTGCGCTGCCCTCGAGAAACATCATGCTCGAATGATGTCGTCCAGCGAGGTGCCCTTGAAAGGGCTGGAAGGCATTGTTTCTCCTTCCCAGAATGACACGAATTCGACATCAAAATTTCGCTCAAGGCATTGCGCGCCTGCCTGCATCAGCTCATCGACGTTCAATTCGATCATGTCGACACCATATTTTTTCAGTGACGAGATACGCTTCAGATCAGCCATAGTCGTCGTTTCTGACCCTTTGAGCACCAAAGCCACAATTCGGTCACCAAGCCAAAAAGCAAAATCCACGGGCCAATATGTTTTACCCACCTTGATCTGCGCACGCGGCAGGGGCCGTGGCGCGGACAAGGCCCAATCAGATACCGAAAATAGTGAACCATAAGGAGCAAGCTTTTTTGCCAATTGGGCCTGATTCTCGGCCACCTGCTCCCCAATGAAAGTAAAATAGCTCTCCAGAAACAGTTTCGGTGGCCGCGCCCAGAGGTCGCAATATTGATATAAGTGCTCGCACAGGAACTCCAGCTGCGCCTTCGCATCAGTCATCGCTCGCAGATCCGGTGCTTCGGGGAAACCGTACTGGCCGCTGTTCAGCCGCAAAATTTCATTTCGTTCTGTGTCAATGAATATGTAAGGCGCCGGGCAGCGGATGTGTCCGTCGCAAATATCGACCTGCCTCGCGTCCAAGGACGAAACGCCATAAGGGATCAGAAAAGGGTCCAACATCGTCGACCGTAAATTTCATACTGCGCAAATTATAAGCCATCAGGCTATGATCGGCGTACCAGTTCATCCGGACATAGCAATTTAAAGTGCGGCGCGGTCCGCCGGGGGAGAACATGACAAAATTTGGTGTCGGCCAAGGTGTTCCGCGGTGGGAGGACCCACGATTGCTTCGCGGCGGAGGCCGCTACTCAGATGACCAAAATCGGCCCGGTCAGGCTTATGGTTATGTCGTCCGATCACCGCACGCGCATGCCAGGATCCTCTCTATCGATACTGGCGATGCCTTGGCTGCGCCCGGGGTGTTGCGCGTTTATACCGGTGAAGACATGGCAGACTATGGTAGCGTGCCCTGTCTGGTCCCGCGTGAAAAAGCAGACAGTTCCCCTATGTTCAGCCCACCCAATAGACCACTACGTCAGGAACGGGTACGATATGTCGGTGACTATATCGCTTTCGTCGTGGCTGAAAGCCACAGCCAGGCGCGCGATGCCGCCGAACTGGTCATGGTCGATTACGAGCCGCTACCCGCTGTCACAGCTACTGAAGACACTGTTCGCGATGGTGCTCCTGCCGTTTGGGACGAGGTGCCGGACAATGTCTGCTTCGTNTTCGAACAAGGCGACAGNGCCGCCGTAGAGTCCGCGATCCTNAGTGCCCATCATGTCACCACGCTCGACATTGATATNAGCCGCGTCGCAGTAGCACCNATGGAACCANGCGCNTGCATCGGAGAATTCGACAAGTTTAACNAAAGCTTTACGCTCTANACCGGCACGCAGGGTCCNCATCTAATGCGCCAGGCCATCGCTGANCCCATGCTGGGTCTACCACAGAACCGACTGCGCGTCGTCAGCGAAGATATGGGTGGCGCCTTCGGCATGCGCAGTGGCCCCTATTGCGAAAATTTACTTTGCATGCANGCAGCGAAAGATCTCGACCGTCCAGTAAAATGGACCGGCGACCGTACTGAGCATTTCCTAGTCGACGACCAGGCGCGCGACAACCGCTCGACGGCTGAACTCGCGCTGGACGTGGACGGCAAGTTCCTTGCCTTTCGAGTGACGACGACCGCCAATCTTGGGGCTTACCTCACCATGTTTGGACCTCACTCCTCGACCAACAATCTTGGCACTCTTGCCGGCACCTACACGACCCCGGCAATTTACACCCATGTCACTGGCGTATTCAGCAACACGCCTTCGACCGGTCCCTATCGCGGCGTCGGGAGGCCGGAAGCAGCCTATGTTTTGGAACGGGCGATCGACACTGCAGCGGCTGAGCTCGGCATCGATCCAGCGCAACTGCGGCGCCGTAACTATATTCCGGAATCAGCTATCCCATTCCAGACTGGCCTCGTCTTCAACTACGATTCCGGGCAATTCGAAAAAAACATGGACATAGCGCTGGCAATGATCGGTTATGACGGATTCGCCTCGCGCCAGGATGTCTCGAAGGCGGCTGGCAAACTGCGCGGCATTGGCATCTCCAACGTCATAGAACAAGCGGCGGGCGGCTTTCCAGAATGGGCGGAGATTCGGTTCGATCCTTCCGGCACGGTCACCGTGATCATGGGAACCCATAATCACGGGCAGGGACACGAAACCGTGTTTCGCCAGATGCTCGCTGATAAGCTGGGTCTCGAATTCGAACAGATTCGCTATCAGCAAGGTGACACCACCAGCGGTATGGCCGGAACGGGTACTTTTGGGTCGCGTTCCACTAGCGTCGGCGGCTCCTCTCTGCTCCTTGCCGCAGGCAAGGTGATCGACAAGGCGCGCCGCATGGCATCACATCAGTTTGAGACTGCGGAAGACGATATCGAATTTTCTGATGGCCTTTTCACCGTTGCCGGCACAGACCGGACCATTACACTGACCGAATGCGCCAAGCTGCTGTCAAATTTCATGACCGCGCCGCCAGGCATGGATGTCGGTTTGAACGAATGGGCCTCCTGGCGACCACCAGCACCAAACTTTCCTAATGGGTGCCATATCGCCGAAGTTGAAATCGATCCGGAAACTGGCGCTCTAGAGATCACCCGCTACGTTGCGGTCGATGATGTCGGCACCGTCTTAAATCCGCTTTTGCTCGACGGACAATTGCATGGCGGCATTGTCCAGGGCGTTGGACAAATACTTGCGGAGGACATTTCCTGGGAACCAAATAGCGGACAGATGATCACCGCCTCTTTCATGGATTACGTTATGCCCCGCGCCGATATGCTGCCTAATTTCGAGACGGCCGTGAATGAGAACGCGCCAACCCCAACTAATGCGATGGGGATCAAGGGCGCCGGCGAAGCCGGCTGCGTCGGCGCTTTGCCAGCCCTCATGAACGCCATCGTCAACGCGCTACGCCCCGCTGGGGTGCACTCCCTCGACATGCCGGCAACGCCGCAACGAATTTGGCGCGCTCTGCAGGAGGCAAAACGCTCATGAAGGTCTACGAGGCTATCTTAGACCAACTAGTCACCGCCGGGGTTCGTCACTTCTCGGGCATGGTCGGCTCGACTAGCGCACCCTATGTAGGCACGCTCGCGCAGCGCAACGACGTACGCTATATCGGCATCAGGCACGAGCAAGTGGCAGCTGCGATGATGGATGCCACAGCGCGGCTTAGCGGTCGACCGGGCTGCGTCATGACCCATGGGGCCTCCGGTCTACTCGCCGCCAGTCTCGGTATCACATCATCCGCTCTCGATTCGGTGCCAATGATTGCGCTAAGCACGACCCAGGAACGCCAAGCGATGGAAAAGGGCTGGTGGCAAACCACGGGCGTCCTTGGCCCACTGGCCGACACGGCTAAATGGCAGACCAGGGTTGAGCGACCCGATCAGGCTGTTGGAGCCGTCAGGCGCGCCCTACGGGAATCTGTCGCGGGAAAGCCAGGCGTCGCACAAATCGATATACCTATTGACGTTTCAACCGATGAGACGGGCCTGGACGTATTGCCGCCCATTACCAATCACCGAGCGCCACTGCACCGTCCCTGGCCTGATCCTGCCGCCGTACAGCAATGCGGATCACTCATCCGAGATGCGGCGCGGCCAGTCATCTTAATTGGGGGTGGTGCCGCTTTTTCAAATGCAGGCGATGCTCTTATCGCGCTAGCAGAGAAACTGCACGCTCCCGTCGTCAACACGCCGACGTCAAGGTCCGTCGTTCCGGAGACGCACGAGTTAGTGTTGGGTCCATCCGGCATCGTCGGTTACGAACCAATTGGAAATGCGATTCGGGAAGCCGACCTCGTGATCGCCATCGGTTCACGCCTATCGGATATCCAGACGTCGCGGGGCGAACTGCTTCCCGAAGGTGCTCCCCTGATCCAGGTAGATATCGATGGAGCCGCAATAGGCAAGGAATATACACCTACGGTCGGCGTCTGCGCCGACGCTCGGGCCTTCACTGAGAGCTTAAACGACACCCTCCGTGACATGGACAAACCTGACGCACGGCGAGACTGGGTGGCCAGCCTGAACCGTCGTATCACCGACTGGTACGAGGCGTGGCACAAGGCAACACCGGACAATGGACAAGTTCAGCCGCAGGAGCTGGTTCGCGCGATGGCCGACTTGCCCGCGGACACCATATTCACACACGGCGCCGGCGATCACGGTTTTTTCGGATTCATGGTGCCGGTTGCCGCACCCGGCGCCCATCTAATGTCCGCTCGGCTGGGCGCGATGGGCTGCGCTTTAGGTTCCGCTTTAGGGGCAAAGCTGGAACGACCAAACCAACCCGTCGTCGCCTGCGTCGGCGACGGTGATTTCATGCTGCAACTAGGCGATGTGGAAACCATGGTCCGGGAACGTCTGCCAGTTGTCATAACGGTGTTCAACAATTTCCGGCTGGGTTCGCAGCGTAAGCGGGTTGAAGCCTATGGTCCGGTGATCGGCGTAGACCACGGGAACCCGGACTTTGCCAAGCTGGCGGAACTATTCGGTTGTAACGGCTACCGGGTTGACCGGCCGGGCGACTTTGACGACGCGTTAAAAACAGCGATGGCTAGCGGTGCGCCGTGCATCATCGACGCAATTATTGACCCCGAAGCGCGCCCGCCACGAACGGCAATTAGCCGAGAGGCGCGATAGCAGGGGGAAGTGTCTCACATCTGCAGGCGCCCCTTCGTTTATCGAAGGCTCCAGGCAACGTTGAGTTTCACTTTTATTGCCTCAATCAGCTTTGGTGCACCGTCCCTAGTTCCGAGAAAACCAATTCGAAACGCTGTTCAAATCTTTGGAGGCCTGATCATCCAAACCGTCACAACGGCACTTAAGATGGCCGTTTACAACCGAACTCAGGGTTTCAACTTCTCCGATAATTGTCTTGATAAAACCCATCATTTTGGAGCCCAAATCCCCGTTTCTTACGTCTGTCCCTCTCTTCCCGTTAACCTACATGCCAGGGAATTGGATTGGTTACCGCGACTGAAACCACGGTGATGGCTCATCATCATGGATCTAGCGATCCTGTGATCAGTCGGGAGCCATGCCTTTTTCCGCCAATTCATCCAAAGCACTTTGATTCTTAGCCAGATTGCCTAACCCCATCCCACGCAAAATGGCAGGTGCCTTGGTGAATTGAATGTTCCGGTAGCCGACAATCTCAATGCGGTTACCCCAAGGGTCAAGAAAGTCCAGGAACCGGCCAGGCAAAACATTAATTCCGAGTTCGTCTAACCGTTGCCGCACAGCCTCCTTGTCATCAACAACGAGACCAACGTGACGTCGGTCATCCGGCGCCTGCTTGCGACCTTGCGAAAAATTGATGAACTGATCACCGAGATCAATAAACGCCATAGTCTCGCTTTTGCTACGGAGTTTAAAGTCAAAAATCTCACCGTAGAAATCGAGCGCTTCCTCTATATCGCCAACTTCCATAGCAATATGGTTGAAACCAATCATGCGCGGTTTGTTCGCTACCATTGTTATTCTCTCGTGTTATTTCGTTCGCGATAAATGTTAGGCGCCGCGCGGGCTTTTTAACCACGGGGCGGAAGGCCATCTGCAAATGTCGTGCGATAGAGCAACCGATCGTTGCCATCGTAGTCGTTTACGGCGAAGTGCAGGGTCGAACGGTTGTCCCAGACGACCAAGTCGCCGTTNCGCCAACGATGACGACAGCAAAAATTCGGCTGNGTGGCNTGCCAATAAAGTCGGTTCAGAATNGGTTCGCTCTCCNCCTCGCTATACCCCTCNATCCGAGAGGTGTAGATCGGGTTAACGAAAAGGGANCGGAGCCCATTCTCCGGATGCCGCCGCACTACTGGATGAAAAATTTCTCGGTCGGCGGTAGGATCGTTGCGCACCATATCATTGACGGCCCGCTCTTCTTCTAACGGCGCAAACCGGACACCATACGGTTTGCCTGTATGGATTGCCGCGCGCCCTTCGATAATCACCTTCAAATCATCAGGCAAAGTTTCAAAAGCGAGGGTTTGGTTCGCCCAAACAGTATCGCCGCCGACCTCAGGAACATTGATTGCGCTCAGCAGCGAACCAGCCGGTGGGTGTTCGAGAAAACTAAAGTCGGAATGCCATTGGCCGCCGAATACCGCCACATTGCGATCAGTAGCCTTCTTTTCCACCGCAATGACTTCCGGGTCTTCTAGCAGCGGCGCAATATAGGGTATCGTTTTTAGCGCACCGAAGACCCGTGTGACCCGCTTCAAGTCTGGAATATCAAGAGACTGTTCACGGAAAAACAGGACGTGATGGTCCCATAAGGCCTGACGTAACACTCTAGCCAGGTCGACACCAACTTTTCCCGACAAGTCGATACCGTCAATAACAGCACCTATCGTCCCCGTAACGGGGCGTAACGCGAGCATATTCTGTGCCGTCAAAAGATCTCGAAATGCGCTTCGACCGGTTCGCGCAATTCGCCATTAATCGGCAGTATGTCTTGCGGGCAAGCAGAAAAAGCAACGATTAGATCCATTTCCGCCCGCATCGCGATGAAGTTACCGGGCTTGGTGAGCGGCGCCTCAAAGCTGAGACTGCCTTGCGCCGTCCAAGGAATATTCATAAACAGGTTGAGCGGACTCGGTGTCTTTGGCGCCTTAACCCCTAGAGCATCCAGCGCCGCATGCAGATTGTCGGTGCAATTGTCGTGATACTCAGTGCAACCAAGTAGTCCGTAGCGATAGTTGTCGCAGGCTGCCATTAAAGTGTCGTGCACACCCGGCGAAGTATCTTTCAATATCGTCATCATGGCGCGCCGGTTGTTACTGTAAAAGGCATCACCCACACCGAGATGCATCTTCAAGACCGTCGCACGCGTCGCCTCCATCGACATACACTCATCCATATCCTCCGGATTGAACGCCCAGGTATCGACAACCTGCGCTCCGTGCGTGTTCACGACCCTTACCGTCTGCCCTTTTGCGGCCCGCGCTGCCTTGCCACGCCGCGCCGGTATTTCTATCGGTTCCGTCATAACTCAGCTCCCCTCGTCACAATGTTGCTTTTTCAGCATCAAAATTTTTGGCACGGGTTCCATGATTGTATCAGTCTGCACGCTTTAATTGGGCAGGAAAGTCGTTTCATCCTCCAAGGCTTTATAGATCGGCTTGAAACCCTTGCAGAATTCTGCGAGCAGGGCATCGAAACCGTTAATCACAAAGTTTATCCTCAGGCATTTACTTCGACTAAGATGACGTATTCAGCGGCTATTACCTGGCAGTTTTTGCCCGCATCGAAAAACTCGAACGACGCAGAGGCGGTATCGACAACCAACTAAACTACCTTGATGCTCTGTGGGGAAACTCTTTCGGCGAAAGCGAAGTCAAGAATTCCTGAATACTAATCGCGAAAAAGCGCAAACTAGAAAACCGCTGAGGCTAGGTCTTGTGAACCGGCCCGAGCGGATAGAAACGCACGCCCGGCCGCAACTTCGTGAAGGCGAAATCCGCCGGATTCGCGCCGTGTCCCCCGGGCGCCAGTGCAGCGAATGTCGTCTCCGAGATCGGATCAAAATGCGCCCGATAGTGGCAGGTACTTTTGACCACGATGATCTTCTGAGCGGTGAGGTCAACGCCAAAATTTTCGAAGACCATACGGTCTAGCGCCTGAACCCGCCGACTACTAACCGCAACCTTAACGCCACCGATCGATAACAGAGCCGAGGGGCCTACGTCGTAGGGTTTACCTTGAGAAACTGGCCCCGTCGTCTGATAGCAACCATCATTGACCACCTCAACTGTAAAGGTGCCACGGTACGGTTCCACACCCGGCAGGTTAGTGCGGCCGCCGAGATCGAGTTCAATCGCCGCTCCGACCCCCGCCTCATGCGCTGCGGCAGCGGCAAGCTCGTCTTTAACCACGCCGAAAATCGCACCTTGCGCCTCATTGCGAACCAGGGCCGCAAGCATGCCAACCGTGTCCCCGCTGCCACCGCAGCCAGGATTATCCTGCGTATCGGCTAGGACGACAGGCTTGGACATGGTCTCGGCCAACCGCATAGCTTCTTGTACTGCCTCATCCGGCTGCAGCAACGGCTCGGCGAATTCTGCCTCTTTTAGTGCGACGACCTGAGCGATCTCATCCGCCGCAGCATCTGCCTCTTCCTGGCTATAGGCATGCACGCTGACTGTCGGTCCACAGTCCCACAGGTCAGCCGGTGGGAAACCAGCCAGATAGGCTAGCGAGAGCATGTCATCCGTCTGCCGCGTGGTCGCACTCTCTACAATCCCCTTGGTTGGTTCAACCAGAGTACATTGAAAATTAAGCGGCAATAGGAAAGGCAGGTGCCGCAAGGCCCGGCCGGAGGGTCGGCCGTCAATCAGCAATCGTTTCATTGCCGTTGCGGCGCGCTGCCCGGTCTCGTACTGATCGACGTGTGGATAGGTGCGGTAGGGCAAAATTGCGTCCGCTTCACGAACCATCTCCGGGGTCACGTTGGCATGGTAGTCCAGGCTGATGACGATCGGCACCTCTTCGCCGACGACTGCGCGCGCCCGGCGCAGTAACTCCCCTTCCCCATCCTCAAATTCCTCCGAGACCATAGCACCGTGCAGGTCTAGATATACGCCTTCGACCGGAAGCGCCTTCGACAGTCGCGAGATCAGCTCACTTGCAATCATCTCGTAAGCGCGTTTCGTCACCGCGCCGCCCGGTGTGGCGCTTGCCCAAAGCAGCGGATAGATCTCGTGATTGCCATCATTCCCAGCCATGAAACCAGCAGTCGCGGCCCCCTTTTCCTCGAACTCGGCCAGCATGTCGTCGCCGCGCGGCATACCGGGTCGGTCAGCTGGATAAGCGAAATCGTCGTAGTCAGTCGGATCGGGCACAAAACAATTGGTCTCATGCATGAAACCGGCAATCGCAATGCGTGCCATAGTCCTCTACTCCCTCCAAACGAAGGTCATATCAGTGCTCCCGCAGCAACCGACCGCAGCCTTCGATCCTGTCGTCGACACCAGCAGCCCGCAGCGCACCCCAGAAAGTCGCCTGGGCGCTAGAAATTACAGGCTTACTTAGCTTGTCCTCGAGCCTGTCGAGCGCCCCCAGCGTCGCCATGTCCGAACAGCTCAGGAAAACCGCCTCCGCCGCCGGAGTGTCGATTGATTCCGCCAACTCTTCGACTGCCTCCAACGGTACAAGGTTCATGTGCCGGCCAAATTTTTGCGCTTCAAACAACATCAAACCCTTATCCGCCGTCACGGTCAGCCCCTGGCTCTCAAAATACCGGCGCTCTGCCTCGTTGATATCGTCGGTATATGGTGAGCCCACCGCCACACTTTTGACATCAAAAGCTTCGAATGCCGCCAGAACCGATCCCATAGTGGTGACCGCCGGTCGATCTAGTTCATCAGCTATTTCATTACGCGTCTGTTCGTGTGGCGTCTTCAACGCACTGGCCGTGCAGCCATAAGCGACAACATCCACCTCCAAACCGCGCAATTCGTCCAATACTCGCGGCAGATACTGTTCCATATCCTTCAACGGATCTTTCGTCTGGTCGGTGCGCAAAAGCATTCGAGTTGTATGGATGGTCACGCCCTCGGGTGCCATCCGCCAGAACTCGGTCTCCGCTACTGTGTTCGGCGACGGCACGATGAGCCCGATCCTAGCCCTGTTGCCATAAGGCCGTTTAGATTTTTCCGGTGTCCTAAATTCGTCCATCTTGTGCCTTGTTTTTGTCTCCCTGCGACAGTGTAGTACAAAATCGCCGCATCCCCACACAACAGACCTGAGATGACCCATGAGCAAGAAACTCTCCGGCAAGACCGCGCTGATTACCGGCGGCGCCCGTGGCCTTGGTCGCGGATACGCTCTACACCTCGCCGATCTTGGCGCAGACATCGCTGTCATCGACCGAAACCTCAACGCAGCTGAAGTTTACGAATTCGAGCGGCAACTCCTGACCGCCGAAACCGTCATGGCGGAGTGCGAGGCTCTGGGAGTGCGGGCCATAGGATTAAAATCCGATTTGACCGACCGCAAAGCAACCGAAGCGGCAGTCAAACAGGTCGCGGAAACGATGGGAAGCATCGATATCGCGGTCTGCAACGCGGGCGGCGGCACGGTAACCTTCGCCGACGAACGTAAACCCCGAGAAGGCGCAAACGAGACGCTAGACGAAGTCACCGTCGGTACCCCATCTGACACGCCAGAGCACATGCTGTCCCGCGTGCTCGAGATCAACGTGAATACCTGCATGAACACTTGTATGGCGGTTGCGCCCTACATGAAGAAAAAGGGCTATGGCAAGATCGTCACTGTTTCTTCGACCGCCGGCGTCGACGCCAAGGGTGAGTATCACCCCTATGGTCTGTCCAAGGCCGCCATCATACACTACACCCGCGCGCTGGCTCAGGAGCTCGGGCCCTACAACATTACAGTAAATGCTATCGCCCCCGGCATCATCCGCACCGGCCGCCTGGGTGATCGCGCCGAAATGGCCAAAGAACGGGTCCCACTGCGCCGCGAGGGTACGATCGAGGATTGCGCTAAAGTGGTGGAGTTTCTAACGACGGACATGTCGGATTACGTAACCGGCCGCACCATCATCATCGATGGCGGGATGCTCCGTTAGCCCTGCGTCAGGGCCGACGTCACATCGCGGAAGGAGAGGCCATCGAACGCAGTGACCACGTCAACCACTGTGGGCTCGCCCGCGGCCAGAGCTTCGCGGATGGCCGCACCGATTTCACCCGGTTTCTCGACCCGAATGCCCTTCACGCCCATGGCATTAGCCACATCAGCGTAATTGGTATCCGCGAACGTGCTGGCAATGGTGCGGTTGCCCTGACCGTGCTTAACCCACCCCAGCGCGCCGTTATTCAGAATGACCGTCACGATCGGAATGTTCTCGTCTTTGGCGGTAAGGATGCCGTTTATCGCCATGCCAAACCCACCGTCACCGGTAACCGCAATAACTTGTCGGTCCGGATCAACCAGCTTCCCGGCGAGCGCTGCAGGAATCGCATAACCCATAGCACCGATGCCAGGCATCAGCAGAGTGCCGGGACCCTTTGTCTGAAAAAAATGGGTCATGAATAGCCGGTTCTCACCCGCATCGCAGGTGATCAGAGCGTCCTCATCGATCGCGTCATGCAATTCCTTGAACAAACGCGGCGGCATGATCGGGGTCGCATCTGAGGTGTAATGTGGGTTATCGAAGAAGCCTTCGGCCTGCCGTGTCGTCGCCAGCTTCTCGGCACGCGCGGCCAACACATTCGGAGCGGGAACGCCAGACCGCCGAACGGCGTCACCGACCTGCTCCAGCACAAGTTTCGCATCGCCGATTACAACCGTATCGCAGGGAAATGACCAGCTCGCGTTCTTCGGTTCGATGTCGATCTGCAGGATTGTCTGGCGGACCGGGTCAATCAGTGCCGGGTTCTCATTTGCAGTATCCGCCGGGCCTAACCGCGTCCCGACCGCCAGGATCAAATCGGCCTGGCCGATTGTTTTGTTCGCCGTGGACTGACCAAAATTCCCACACACACCGAGCGCCATCGCTCCTGTTTCCGGATAGACGCCCTTTCCGGACGCCGTCGTCGCAATCGGCGCGCCGAGCTGTTCGGCTAGTGCCGCTAGTTCCGCATAGGCCTGGCTGATCCGAACACCATTGCCAGCGATGATCACCGGCCGTTCTGCCGCGCAAAGGGCCTGCGCCGCTTGTTCAACTGCCGCAAAATCAGCTGATCGACGCTTTGGTAGATAGTGTTGTGTCGGGTACAGAGTGGGCCGTTCCTCCGGATTTACCGTGCCACCGAAACAGGCGCTGTGGAAGATGATGCCCACCGGGCCGCGTTCCCCAGTCAGAGCGTGCTTGACACCCAGTTGAGCTGCGTGCACGGCCTCACGAGGTGAGTGCGCGACTAGTGTCTGTTTGGTGACTGCCGCAAGCGAATTGCGGGTGTCGGCCGCCCCATAGTCACCGGTACCGCCCTGATAGGGCGCATGCTGGGTATAGGGTGCCACGTCAGAGAAATCCGTGAGGAAGAGCATCGGCGAGCTGCCTAGATGCGCTTCCAAAGTGCCGAGGAACCCGTTCGCCAACATGAACAAACCTTGCCCCATGCAAACGCCGGGCTTACCGGTCAGCCGGCCGTATACCTCCGCCATCACGCTAGCAAGTTGCTCATGCCTAACCAGCACACAACGGATCGTGTCCTGATGATCGTAAAGCGCATCATAGACACGGCCCATATTGCCGCCCTGGATACCGAACACCATGTCGATGCCGGCTTCCTCAAAAACGCGCGCGATCCCCTCACCCGCCTGTACTTCCTCGTTCAGCATTTTCTCGACCGTCGTCATCGAATCCTCTCGCCACACACTTTTCTGCGCCCGGATCCTGCGCCGTGACCAATACGGGGTAGCGTAAGTGGCCGGTCGGGTTGCCGCAACCGGGTGTACGTGTTGCTTTTCCACAGGGCTGGATCATAGCAGATTCGCCGCATCATGGAGTACTGACTATATGAGGAAGTCATCAGCATGAACCCATTTACGGTCCGAATAATTTTTCCGGGCAAATGCTGCAATATCCAATCTGGGCTAAGGGGTTTCAGATATGGTCCCAGTGTATGAGTGCGTCCTACGCGCTTCCAATATTTTTCTCCCTAGCCAAGAAACACAGCCGGAAGAGCCCAAAGGCTCTCCCGACATGGCATAGATCATTCGGCAGCTTGCGACTGCATATCGCCAAGATCGATACCCGCTTCCGGTACTGGTGCCTTCATCGCATCGCGGCGAAACGGTTCACCTAGTTCTTGGTTCAGGACAACCTCGATAAAGGTAGTTACCCCGTCCTCCATCTGCTCCTTCACAGCGGTTGCCAGGGCGTCGGTCAGATCTTGCTGTGTGATTACCTGCACACCTTTTAAACCGCAAGCCTCGGCAATCTTAGCGTATTGCACGTCAAGATCGAGTTCAGTGCCGACGAAATTATCGTCATACCAAAGCGTCGTATTACGCTTCTCCGCACCCCACTGGTAGTTGCGGAAGATGATCATGGTGATAGCCGGCCACTCGTCGCGACCGCACGCGGTCATCTCATTCATCGAAATGCCAAAGGCGCCGTCACCAGCGAACCCAACGACAGGTATGTCCGGGCAGCCAATTTTCGCGCCAAGGATAGCGGGGAAACCGTAGCCGCAGGGGCCAAACAGACCTGGCGCCAGGTATTTTCGCCCTTCCTCAAACGTCGGATAGGCATTTCCTATGGCGCAGTTATTTCCGATGTCGGACGAGATGATCGCTTCGCGCGGCAAGGAAGACTGAATCGCTCGCCATGCCTTACGTGGGCTCATTCGCTCCGGATAGGCAGCACGCGCACGCTCATTCCAGGTCGTACCGGGATCATCATCCTCATGATCCATACTGGACAGTTCCTGCAGCCAACGCGATTTCGTCGTCGCGATGACACCTTCTCGCTCTGCTCGATTAGACTCACCAGCGGAGGGCAAGAGCTTGCCAAGAAGTTGCTCAGCAACCTGCTTGGCGTCGCCTTGAATGGCGACATCAACCTTCTTGGTCAGGCCAATTCGATCGGCGTTGATGTCAACCTGAATAATCTTGGCATCTTGCGGCCAATAATCGATGCCATAACCCGGCAACGTCGAGAATGGGTTAAGGCGTGTACCAAGCGCCAACACCACGTCAGCCTGGGCGATCAATTCCATGCCTGCTTTTGAACCATTATATCCGAGCGGGCCCGCGAATAGCGGATGGGAGCCCGGGAAGGCATCATTGTGTTGGTAGCCGCAGCACACCGGCGCCATCAATCGTTCAGCCAAGGCCTGCGAGGCTGGTATGCCACCCGAAAGCACGACGCCAGCACCGTTCAGGATCACCGGAAACTCGGCTTCCGACAGCAACTGAGCGGCTGCCTCGATCGAAGCCTGGCCACCTGAGGGTCGCTCGATATTGACAACTTGAGGCATTTCAATATCGATGACCTGGGTCCAGTAATCTCGGGGTACGTTGATCTGCGCAGGCGCCGAACCACGCCAGGCCTGAGTGATTACGCGGTTCAGGACTTCCGCGATGCGCGCAGGATCAAGGACTTCTTCCTGGTAGCAGACCATTTCCTCGAAAATGCTCATCTGCGGCACTTCCTGGAAGCCACCCTGCCCCATGGTCTTGTTGGCAGCCTGCGGTGTGACCAACAAAAGTGGAGTGTGGTTCCAATAAGCGGTCTTGATCGGCGTCACGAAATTAGTAATGCCCGGACCATTCTGCGCGATGCACATAGACATTTTCCCCGAGGCACGGCTGTAGCCGTCCGAAATCATACCCGCATTACCCTCATGTGCGCAGTCCCAGAAGGTGATCCCCGCTTTAGGGAACAAGTCGGAGGCTGGCATCATAGCCGAACCGATAATCCCGAAGGCATGCTCGATGCCGTGCATCTACAAAACCTTAACGAAGGCTTCTTCCGTGCTCATCTTGGTCATGTCAGCGTCCTCTCCCTTATGCTTATCAAAAATCTTTAGTTACGATGGAATTTGCCAGTGGCAAATTGCAACTTTCCCGTTCCATGAAACATCTTGCGGCTATCCGCCGGATGTCAATACGCCCGCTGCGCATATCTATCCGATATATCAGTTTGCAAGAATATAGGTAGAAGCGGTCCACGAGAACGACGGAACCGAATAATTTCGTTTAATCTTTTATACTTTGTTGCTGACAAAGCGATATGCACACCAATAGGTGGGACGGCGAACCAAAAAGCCTACATGCCAGCGTCGATTGCGTGCCGTGCGTAACAAACAATGGCGCATAGCAAACGCCTACGAAACCTCTCTCTTTTTTGCGTGGCTCCGCAAAACTGAACTAAGATTAGATTCACCTGCTCCACGGCGTTCATTTTCCACTAGCACAATGGATAAAAGTGATTTGGTCAGTGGATTGTGCCCAATTTGTGGCGGGTCAAGATAAACCGTGTATCTTTGCCGTCCTGAGTATTGACGCATAGCGATACGTGCGAAGCTGAAAATTACCCCGGCCAAAGCTGGAAGCGACCCAAAGGCCAAGGACACTCTGTAGCCACGAGGCAGATTTTTCTACCCTATGTCTACGAGCCAGCGCAGGAAATCAAAGTTACCCCGTCTGAACCGGCAATGATATTCGATTACGTCGTTGTCACGAACGTTGCCACCCTTTCAAGGACTTTTGCTGAATACGATTGATGCAGGCCACACCGCGCAATCATAGCTCGCGACGCCTTGACCAACATCTAAATAGATGCCTTCGTGTCTTGCTACCTTCACACGAAACAATGGGATTAACCGACGGCGGCGCTACTCCGCTGCAGCCTGTCCGATCAAACCATCACGTCGATCGGCCTGCACTGCACCATTGTTGCGCCCTGCGGGATCTCCAATACCGGCGCCTCCTGGCGTCTCCACGATCAGCTGATCGCCGGACGGGATTTCCTGAAACCCCTTGCCGTTGAGTCGACCGCCCGACGCTAGGCCAACATAGCCGTTTGCTCCATCCGCACCGCCGTCGCGGCCCCGTGGCGGACAATCTATGCGGTCGAAGGATGCAAGAATATCAAACGGCTCACCATGCCTATTCTCGACAACGATCGACTGCCCGTGACCACCACTAAAGCATCCTTCGCCGCCGGACTCGGGTCGTAACTCTTTTTTCCAGAAAACGAGTGGCGAGATAGATTCCATAATCTCTATAGGATTGGCGCGCACGCCACTTGGGAACGCCGTCGCAGAAAGCCCGTCTTTGTTGGGCCGTGCACCCGTGCCGCCATTAGTCACGACCGTCACCACGTATCCTGCACCCGCTTGGTTCGCACCAAGATTACGCCCTCGCATATTTAGGTTCCACAGGCAGGACGTCCCCTCCGCGGGAACCCTGTCCGGTATCGCTTGCCGCAGGCAACCGAACACCACGTCCGGCAGCATCTGACCAGTGATGTGGCGGGATGACACCGCCGCCGGTTTCGGCGCGTTCAGGATGCAGCCCGGTGGTGCCGAAACTGTGAAAAGACCAAGTGACCCGGCATTGTTGGGTACGCCTGGCGAAACAGCACAAGCGACACCAAAACAAGTATAGGCGGTCGTATAGGCATGCGGTACGTTGATGCCCAGCTTCGACATCGGCGAGGTTCCATCATAATCAACATGGATGCCATCATCTGAGATCGTCATCGTTGCAACGAGGTCGAGAGGCGCATCGTAGCCGTCAACTGGCATGGTGTTTTTGTAGACGCCCTTCGGCAGTTTCGCTACTTCCGCGAGTACCGCCTCTCGTGAACGATCGATGATGTAGCGGCCGAGTTCATCAAGGTTCTCAAGGGCAAACTCTCCCATCAATTCCGACAGTCGCTCACAGCCGATATCGTTACAGGCGGCCAGCGAATAGACATCACCTTCTGACTCGACGGGTTGGCGCGTATTCGCCCGCACCATGGCCAGCAGCGTCTCGTTCATAACACCACCTTCGGCCAGCTTCAGGAACGGAATATAGATACCTTCCATGTGGACGTCCGTCGCATCTGGCCCGAAACCGATGCCGCCGATATCGATCAGATGACTGGTGCACGAAAACAAAGCCACCAACTTTCCATTGTGAAAGGCCGGTGTAGTCAGAACGAAATCATTCAAGTGTCCCGTTCCCATCCAGGGATCATTGGTGATGTAGATATCGCCTTCCCGCATCTCCGCGACTGGGAAGTGATCAATAAAATGCTTCACTGACTCGGCCATAGAATTAACATGTCCGGGAGTACCCGTGACGGCCTGTGCCAGCATGCGTCCGTCAAGATCGAACACACCAGCCGACAAGTCGCCACACTCGCGAACCATGGAACTGAACGCGGTACGGATCAGTGTCTGGGCCTGCTCCTCAACAACAGCTATCAAACGATTCCACATGATTTGCATGTTGATCCGGTCGATTCCGGTGCTCATTCAAATGCTCCTTAGTTAGATTGGCTAAACGAACTGACCAATCCGGCTCGTGATTTCCAGAAAAATTGAAACCATACTTTAATATCCCATCGCGCAACCATCCTTGCGTGGATCAGAGCCGCCCGTCAGAACCCCTTTGTCCCAATCTATCAGGATAGCCTGGCCACCGCCGATCGGTTTTTCGGCCGCCGTGATCTTGTGACCGCGCGCCGTCAGTTCGGCAACCGTCTCGTCGGGCACGCCAGATTCAACATCGACCGTATCGCTGCCCGGTGGGGCGAAGACACGACCCAGATCGAGCGCCTCCTGCACGTCGAGGCCGAAATCGATGAAATTGCCGAGGAATTGGTTGTGCCCGACGCATTGATAGTGGCCGCCCATCACGCCGAAGGGCATCACAGCGCGACCGTTCTGCGCCAGCATACCTGGGATAATCGTATGCAGCGGCCGTTTGCGCGGCGCGATGCAGTTCGGATGGCCAGGTTCGACGACGAAGCCATTACCACGATTGTGCAGCATCACGCCGGTTTTAGGGCTCATGATTCCGCTACCATAGCCAGAGAACAGCGAGTTGATGAAGCTAACTGCGTTGCGGTCGTTGTCGACGATGCAGAGATATACCGTGTCCGCATGGGCCGGGATCGAATTCGGCGGCGGCGGCGCCATCGCACGGTCAGCGACAATAACCTCGCGCAGCTCATCCGCCCGCTCCGAGGACAGCATCCAGTCGATCGGCACCTGAGCCTGACCCGGGTCGGCCACCGCATCGTCGCGGTCACGGTAAGCGACGCGCGTCGCCTCGATCAACAGATGGAACCGCTCAGCCGATGCCGGATCCATGTTCGAGAAATCGTAGCCGGACAGGATATTTAGCATCTCCAGCGCGATGATCCCCTGTCCGTTCGGCGGGCACTCATAGACGTCGTAGCCGCGATAGTTGGTCTTTATGGGTGTGACATATTCACCCTTAGCCTCGGCAAAATCCTCCAAGGTGTGCAGACCACCAAGCTCCTGCAGGTGACTGACGATGTCCTGCGCGACGCGGCCGGTATAGAAGGCATCTCGCCCCTCCTTGGCGATCAGTTCCATCGTGTCGGCCAGTTGCGGCTGACGATGGACCGTGCCAACAGCCGGTGGCTTGCCACCCGGCAGCATGACCCGTTCCGCATTGGGATTGTGGCGCAGGGTCGCCTCGGCGCCAGTTTCCCAGTCGACCGAAACCCGGCTGTGGATCGGATAACCGCCCCGCGCAAACTCAATCGCCGGCTGGAGCAGTCGGTCGAGTCCCATGGTTCCGAAGTCCTTCAGAAGAGTCGACCAGGCATCGATAGCGCCCGGCACCGTCACGGAGTGCGGCGTGAACCGTTCAATCGCATCGTACCCGTTCTCTACATACCATTCGACATTGGCTGCCGCCGGCGCGCGGCCCGAGCCGTTGAAAGCCTTGATGTCACCACCATTGCCCGGCGCGAACAACATGAAACAGTCACCGCCTATACCGGTTGAACCCGGCTCGACCACGCATTGCACCGCGCACGCCGCGACTGCGGCGTCCATCGCATTGCCGCCTTCCTGCAAAATGCGGATAGCGATCATTGTCGATAGCGGGTGTGAAGTCGCCGCCATTCCGCTCGTGGCGTGAACCGGCGAGCGACCGGGAAGGTCGAGGTTGCGCATAAGAATCCTTTCCGCGCGGGGCCAATCACGGCTTTTTACACAAACAGCGTTATAAAGGGCTAGTGGAAGTCGCGCCAGTTTCGGCCAGCAGGTGTTACCAGCAACACCCATGCACTGAAGGCGAAGTAAACATCTGTAACGTTGAGCCAAGATGAGTTAGCAAAAATTTGAAAAGATGGTGTGGTCGTTCTACACAAAATCATCCCTCCATTGACCAACCCAGATCGCAGCAACGGCCGAGACCAATGTTTGCGAGGTTTGGATCACACGCACCTTGCCCCTATGATGCGTTCTCACGTCGTCCGCGTCGCCGCGATGATCGCGTGTTCCGAGTTGCATCAACAGCGCATACACCCACATTTTCGGACGCGCGATGGATCTAGCCTTTATTACATCAATTCTGACCAAAGGTATGTGGTCAGCAACCCTCGTCCTGATAGTGGCGGCAGTCGCCGAGCGGGTAAGCCCACGCATGGCAGGAATTTTCTCGGGCCTGCCGCTCAGCGCACTGATAATCTATTTTTTTGTCGGTTTGGAGATGGGCGTCGAGTTTGCAGTCGCCAGTGTGCCGCACGGGGTCGCGGCCTTTGTAGCGACACTTGCCTATGTTCTGACCTACTACGTCGCTTCGCAGCGACTGAAAAAATTTTCCGCAATTGGCAGCACATTGTTGGGCGTCGTAGTCTTTTTTGCGGTTGCTTTTCCGATTGCCGCCATCCCGTTCACGCTCACGAGCGCGACCGTGATGACAGTTTGCGTACTCATCTTCATGGTGTGGCTTTTCCGCCGGATCACGTTCGTGACCGTCGACAAACCTGTCCGTTATACCTTACGGTTGCTGCTAGCACGCGGCGGAATCGCTGCCACGCTAATCGTCATCATGATAACCACCGCCGAAACGTTGCCACCAAAATGGACCGGCATTCTCGCTGGTTTCCCGACAACCCTAATCCCGACTTTCCTGATCCTGCACCTNACNTATGGACCGGAACAAACGCACGCGATGATGCGCAGCTTTCCCATNGGAATGGGCTCGATATTGCTGTTTATTCTCAGCGTNACCGTGACATTTCCGCAGTGGGGCGTNTATGGCGGNACAGCCGTCTCGCTGGCGGTATCGNTAGCCTACATTTCGGGCGTCGTGCTTCTCAGTCTCGTAGGCACCTCGAAATCTCGGTAAGGCGTCTCGCCACGCACCACCGTTCGGTGCAGGTGCCGCCGTTCTTTGTACCAGTCGAACGGAGCGGATTTATGCACCAGTGACGCGTTATCCCAAACCACCAAGTCGCCTTTAAGCCATTTGTGCGCAAAGACGAACCGGTCCTGCGTTGCGAAATCCAACAGCTCGAAGAGTTCCGCTCGCCCTACCTCTTCATCCATGCCTGCGATATGTGAGGCGTGCATACCAATGTAAAGTGACTTCCGTCCATTGCCCGGATGGGTGCGGATCAGCGGATGTGTCACTGGTGGCGACATCTCAATTTCGCCTGCCGTCGCCGGCCGAGAGCCGGAATTCTGCATTGACTGAGCCCAACTATGCACGCAATTCATCTTGTCCAGCCGGCGACGGGTCTGAGTGTCCAGAGCATCGTAGGCTTTGGTCAGGCTGGCGAATAAGGTTTCACCACCTTCCTTCGTTACCTCGACGCCATACAAGAATGTCGCCATGGAGGGCTGCGGCATATAGGACTTGTCCGAATGCCAGGTCCGCGTGCCATTGAACCGCGTCTCCGGCGGCCCTTCGTCCAGAACCTCACCGTTTACATCCAAATTAGTCACAACGTGAAAGTTTGGCAGCTCGTAACCGTGATTTTCCTGATTGACGTGCATCTCCAGTGGCCCGAACGTCTCAGAAAACACAATCTGCTGTTCCGCCGTCAGATCCTGATCGCGGAACACCAGGACCTGATGGTCATAAAGTGCCTGAAGGATCGTATCACGGGTCGGTTCGTTGGGTGCATGGCGACAATCAAACCCAACGATCTCCGCCCCCATAAGACCTGATAGCGGCTTAAACGACAGCGTCATCCTTAACCGTCTACCCGCACCAGCTTTCGCAATGTCGTCATGTTCGCGGGTGGCTCCTCGCCCATATTGCGCATGTTGGTGAATGAAACCTCACCGACATATATATCGCCATGACTGTCTACAGCGAGACCGTGCGGCGCCATGAACTGACCAGCTCCCGTACCCTGGTGCAAATCCCCAAGGCGGACCAGCGTTTCACCTTTATTAGACATGACCGACACCCGGGGGCCGAGATTGGGAATATTTCGGTTAACGTTCATCGCCGGGCCCAATTCACCCACATAAAACAGAGGGTCGCTGCCATGTCCCATACATAACCCGCACGGCCGATGCATATTGAACCATTGCGTTTCGTATTTGCCATTGCCGTCAAAGACCTGGACCCGATGGTTTTCACGATCAGCCACATAGACCCAGCCATCCGCGTCACAGCAAATGTTATGTGCGATGTTAAACTGACCTTCGTCCGTTCCCGGCTCCCCCCAGGCGAATAGCAGCTTACCGTCGGGCGAATATTTATGAACCCGTGAGTTGCCATAACCATCGGAAACGTAAATGTCTCCTTCTGGCGACTGTGCAGTATGGGTGCAGCGATGAAAGGGATCACCGCTCATGTATGGCGCTGGCTTACCGGCAACACCGAGTGTCATTAAAACCTTTCCCTCAAGCGTGCAGTGACGCACCGTGTGGTCGCCATCGTCAGTACAATAGACTGTCTGGTCCGGACCAACCTCAATACCATGGGCGCGGGAGAAGAGGTCTTCCCCCCAGGAACGCAGGAAATTGCCCTCGCGGTCGAACACGCAGACTGGATGTTCTCCGCGATTGAAGACATAGACATTGTCGTTGGTGTCCACTGCAACTGCCGCGGCATCCTGAAACGACCAACCATCCGGCAGCTTAGCCCAGTCCATCTCCACCCGGTAGGTGTGATCCCCGCTACCCATAAACGTTGTCATACTGCCCCCATCCGCCTGTGATAGTACTGCAAAGGCTAAACCATAGCGCCAAGCCAGAAAAGTTCCGCTGAAACGGGCGTATTTGAAGATGCAATGTTCCAGAATTGTCCAAAACGTCAAACCTATTTTCGCTATCGCAACGCAACGCAACTGACATAGAAAATAAGTGCCCAGGTCACTTCCCGCTTCGCGGATATCGGCAATACACCTTAAGTCAAATCACAGTTAACGGGCTCACAGGACAAAACCACTCTGAGGATCCGCTTTATCGGAATTCCGTTTGTTGTCCGCAATAGCGACTTCAAAGCCGGCAAAGATGTGCTTATGAAAGAAAGAAGCGACGAGGCTCTCTAAAAGCTGAGGTAGCCACGAACCGAAGTGCTGACTGTAATCCGGCCACTGTTTTGGATCCCCCGTTAAAAGGCCCGTATTTTTTGAGATAACAATTTATATCGGGGAAAATCAAACCCCAGTCTCCAAAGGTTCCGCCGCACAGTGGACCCAAAGCTATCGCAGCTCAATACCACAGCGACGGGCGCGGGCCACCCGCCATGACAATGTTTCCTTCCAATACCAAAGAACTCAGAGCTCCATTCAAGGTTTAAAAGATATACGTTGAGAAGTTAAAGGTCTGCAGACCTAAATCTTAGGTTGGGATCTGAATATCCTTCAACGCAACCGCCGCCGGCTTCACTTGGGTTTCGATGAAGTCGACTAAGGCGTCGCTCAGAATGCAATGGATGAGTTCACCCTTTTCTCGCGTCGCGAGCGATGCGCTGCCTGCGATGCCTTGCGTCGCCTCCGTACTGCGCCGCATGTCAGTATCGGTGCGGGGAACGTAGACTGTGTCGCCGTCCCAGGGCGGCTCGAAGGGTTTGTGCGACAAACCAAAGCGGCCCTGGTGGCGCTCAGAGTCGACCGCCAAGCTCATATCTACAAGGTCGGGGTTACGATATAGCGTGTAAGCAGTCTCAGATTCGCCAGCGTGGCCCAACCCACCGTCTGGAGCCTCACAGGCCGCACGCACCGCAGATTTCGCAATTAACCCCGCATCGACGACGGCGGCAAAAGCACCTGTTTTGAAACGCAGCTTGGAAGCTGCCGTCTCCATTGGCGGCAGGTTGGCAGCACGGTTACCGTTAATGAACACCAGCCGCTCGAAGCCGTGAAAAATCAGCGACTCACCGATATCGAGGCAGATCTGCTGCAAGGTATCGGCGCGCAGAGTAATAGTACCGGGATAAGCCATGTGGTGCGGTCCCCACCCGTAATGTACGGGTGGTGCGATTAGCGCATCAGCCCGTTCCGCTGCGCCCTCTGCCATACCGACCGCCCACCCAGTGTCCACATAAAGCGGTAAATGTGGCCCGTGCTGCTCGGTAGCACCCACCGGAATAAGAGCAATGTCAGATCGCTCGAGATAAGCTGCGATCTCCGGCCATTTCAATTCCTGGATCCAGCGCGTTTGCATATACATTCTCCCTCAAATTCGATCGTGTGCCCCGGTACCGTAGTTTGCGATCTCGAAGTCGCAAACCTTGTTTAGACCAAGATCAGACGGTGATATGGTCTAACCATACCGGCAATTCGACGGAACAACCCATGACCAGTCAACTAAACCGCCTACTCGACATCATGGCACAGCTGCGTCACCCGGAGACCGGCTGCTCCTGGGACATCAAGCAAACCTTTGCAACGATTGCTCCCTACACGATCGAGGAGGCTTACGAGGTGGCTGACGCGATTGAGGCAAACGACATAGCCGGATTGCGCGAGGAGCTAGGTGATTTGCTGCTTCAAGTCGTCTTCCACGCTCGCATTGCAGAGGAAGACGGACAGTTCGATTTTGAGGCAGTGGCAGGCGAGATCGCCGACAAGATGGTGCGTCGTCACCCGCATGTCTTTTCCGATATTTCCTTCGAGAGTGAGACGGAGCAGCGAAGCGCTTGGGAGGCACAGAAGTCGACAGAACGTGCGACCAAGGCGAAATCGAAGGGTGAGTATTCTAGTGTCCTGTCCGGCATTCCCACCGCCATGCCGGCACTAATGCGCTGTGAGAAGCTGGGCAAGCGCGCTGCCCGAGTGGGTTTCGAATGGCCAAATGTCGCGGGTGCGCTCGACAAGCTCGATGAGGAACTATTGGAGCTGAAAGCGGAAATGCAGGACGATAACGACGACAGGATTCTGGACGAAGTCGGTGACGTGCTTTTTAGCGTGGTCAATGTCGCACGGCATCTCGGCATCGATCCGGAGGCCGCTTTGCGGCATGCCAATGCCAAATTCGAGCGGCGCTTCCATGCTGTAGAGACAAGCTTCGCTCATGAGAGCCTGGACATCACCAAGGCCACGCTAGCAGAGATGGAAGCGCGCTGGCAGGCAGCCAAGAAAGAGTAACGCATGAAACGGTTGCAACCATTATATCTGTTGGTCTAAGGAAAATGATACGTCGATCCAGATTGGAGAGCCCCATGTCTGTCGCCATGCACACGATCGCTGCAAGCTACGAGCGCGATGGTTTCGTTTTCCCTATCAATATCGTCAGCGAGTTAGAGGCGCAGCAGCTCCGCGCTGATTTGGAAGCCGGCGCACACGAACTAGCGGACAAACCGGACAAACTGTCCATGCTACTGAGCTACCCAGGCCAGCTGCTTCCCTCCTTTGCCAAACTAATCCGTAACCCCAAGCTAATCGACGCGGTTTCGCAAATCCTCGGCCCCGACCTGATGGTATGGGGCAGTGGGTTGTTTGTGAAAGAGGCGAAGACGGAAAGCTACGTCACTTGGCATCAGGACCTCACTTATTGGGGGCTCGACGACGCCGAGGAAGTCACTGCCTGGTTCGCCTTATCAAACTCCAGCGTAGCCAGCGGCTGCATGCGTTTCGTACCTGGCAGTCAGAAAAAGCGACTTGTTCCCCACCAGGACACATTTGCAGATGACAACCTTTTGTCACGTGGCCAGGAGATCGCCGTCGAGGTAAACGATTCGGAGGCCGTCAATGTGATACTTCAGCCGGGCCAGGCCTCACTACATCACGGACATCTGTTTCATGCATCAGGCCCGAACACGACGGAAGACCGCCGCATCGGTGCTGCCATCCGTTACATCAAGCCTTCGATGAAACAAGAAACTGGTGACAAATCGCTTGTCGCCCATGTTTCTGGTGAGGACCGTTACGGCAATTTTACGATAGGAAATGCCCCGAAGGGCCGTCTGCAGAACGAAGACTTTGAGCTGTGTCGCGCCGACGTTGCGATTAAAAGCCGGGTACTCTACGAAGGCGCTCAGCAAAGCGGCGGCAAGCGTTACCGTCAGGAACGCTGACCGCTGCACGACGCGGATTGAAAATCCTATCGGATAGGGAAAGTCTCCCCTTACTCACTTTCTTTTGTAATCACATCGATAACCGGAAATTCCGTTGTCACGTCAAATGGCGCAATAATTTTGTCGCCCTTTAGGACTATAGCCGCGTCCAGCCTAGCGCTATATATGAAGACTGCCCCACAAGCCCCCACACGGCTTCCGGGAAACCGTGCAGGGCGACCGGCCTTTCTAAAAGTGTATGGGCTTGAGCGCTAATCCTGCAGCAGCGGTTCGATCAGGCTCGAAGTATCCCAGCGTTTGCCACCGCGGCGCTGAACATGTGCGTAGAACTGATCAACGACCGCAGCGATCGGAAGCCGGGCGCCATTACGGTTCGCTTCATCGAAGCAGATGCCCAGATCCTTGCGCATCCAGTCGACCGCGAAGCCAAAGTCGAACTCACCTTTGACCATTGTTGAGCCACGGTTCTCCATCTGCCAGGACTGCGCCGCGCCCTTTGAGATAACGGCCAAGACCTTCTCCATATCGAGACCCGCGCGCAAGCCAAAATTCAGTCCTTCAGCCAAGCCCTGAACCGCACCGGCAATGCAAAGCTGGTTTACCATCTTGGAAAGCTGTCCGCTGCCGGCCTTGCCGAGCAATACGCAAGATTGCGCGTAGCTATCGATGACTGGTTTGGCCCGTTTGAAATCCTTTTGAATTCCACCGCACATCACAGTCAGCACGCCATTTTCGGCCCCAGCCTGTCCGCCGGAAACGGGCGCGTCAATAAAGCCTATCCCCTTCGACTTCGCGGTAGCATAGAGCTCGCGGGCAATATCAGCAGACGCAGTCGTGTTATCGATAAATACAGCACCCTTTGACATACTGGCGAACGCACCGTCCTTACCCAGCACGACGCTGCGTAGATCGTCGTCGTTACAAACGCAGCAGAAAACCATTTCCGCGCCCTTAGCCGCTTCACGCGGCGTCTTGGCCACCTTGCCGCCATGCTGTTTCTTCCACTTGGCAGCACGAGCCGCGGTTCGATTGTAAACGGTGACCTCATGGCCACCGGCCTTCAAATGCCCTGCCATCGGATAGCCCATAACGCCGAGGCCGATCCACGCTATTTTTGCCATTTTACGCACTCCCTTTCAGATTAAGGCGTATCCTATGTAAGGCCCGCACTTGCTTCAATCGGGCCGGACAATGTCGTTGATCCGGTGCCAGCTATCAATATCCGAAGCGCACAAAAGCCCACGGGTCCGTTCCGTAGGCCGGTATGGATTTTCGTCTTGGCGATCAGCATGGCAACCAGCTTCACGTACAACCAGTACACCAGGGGCATGGTCCCAGGCCCAAAGACGGTTGTAGAGGCGAAACTGCGCGTTTCCGCGGGCCATGGAGATGAACTCCTGCCCGGCGCAGCTCATACTTTTTTCCAGATTGAAACTCTCCTCGAGCCGTTGTCGAACCGACGGCCGAGCGTCCCGTTCGATCAAGCCAAAATTCACCCGACCCGTCAGCCTTGACGGCTGACCATCAATACGAAGCGGTTTACCGTCCCGGCGCGCTCCCGATCCAAGTTCAGCTGATGTCATAACTTTTTCAACGGGATCGTAAATCCAGCCCATCCGTGTCTCGCCGGCCTCGACATAGGCAACCATTACGGCAAATACCGGCCGGCTTGCTGCAAAGTTAGCGGTGCCATCAACAGGATCTATAATCCAGAGCGGTCCCTGCTCTTCATCCAGCTGATCCAAAAGATTCGGCGCAGCGTGCGCAGCCTCTTCACCGACGACCAATGCGCCCGGGGTCAACCCGCGCAACATGCGGGTTAACCGCTCTTCCGCGTCTTGGTCGGCGACAGTCACTAAATCGCCTGGGTTCTTTTCAATAACTTCATGCGCGGCTAGTGACCGGAAGCGCGGCATGATGTCCGCTTCAGCGGTCTCGCGGATAAAATTAGCGACGCGTTCGGAATCGGGCGACATTAGGACCTGTGTACCGCTTTCCGCAGCAAGCGGACTTATAAAGCTAAAAAAGCGGTGCCGGGTTGCGACCGCGGCACCGGCAAGACAAAAGCATTGGAGCTGCCCGCTAGCCGATAACGCCCATTATATCGGATTCGTTCATGATCATCAGGTCTTCGCCATCGATCTTGACTTCTGTGCCCGACCATTTCCCGTAGATAACGCGGTCGCCCTTCTTCACGTCCATAGGTGTAACCGATCCATCATCACCGCGTTTACCGGAGCCAGCGGCGATCACCTTGCCTTCCTGCGGTTTTTCCTGTGCCGTATCGGGGATAATTATCCCACCGGCTGTTTTCGTATCGGACTCAAGCGGCTTTACCA
>PBDC01000012.1 GCA_002717185.1 Rhodospirillaceae bacterium | reverse complement strand
TTCGCCCGGATACATTCACGCCGTCGCCGAAGCGCTGAAACTCGCAGCAGCCGACCGCGAGTTCTATTACGGTGATACAAAGTTCGTCGACGTTCCGCTGGACACTTTATTGTCGAAACCCTACGCAGAGAAACGCAGCGCCCTGATCCGCCCGGACCAGGCGTGGCCGGAAATGCCCCCGCCTGGCATCGTGAACGGCCAGGTTCCGCCAGCATGGACGCCAGATCCATCAAGCGACCCCGCGGTAACAACCGAAGCAGCACAACCTCTAGAGACTTCCTATCTCTGTGCAGTCGATTGCGACGGCAACGTCTTCTCGGCAACACCGAGCGATCCGGTGATCAGCGGGCCGGTGACGCCAGGCACGGGCATCACTGCCTCCATGTGGGGCTCCCGCGCCCATACCAACCCTAACCACCCTGCTTGCGTCGGCCCTGGCCGACGACCCCGAATGTCTGCTAGCCCTATGCTGGCAATCAGCGCGGACGGCACAATACAACCTTTCGGCTCGCCGGGAAGCGAGGTCGTTGGTCAGGCACAGATGCAAGCCTTCTTGAACGTTCAGGTCTTCGGGATGCCCCCACAGGCGGCCGTCGAAGCACCCCGTATCGCAAGCTACAGCTGGCCCGGCTCAGCTCTACCGCACAGCTACAAACCCGGCAGGCTCAATCTGGAAGGCCGTATCGCCGACACAACCGGCGCTGCGCTGGCGGCTTTTGGTCACGATGTGGAATGGTGGCCGGACTTCAAATGGCTTGCAGGCTCAGTCTGCACCGTTCGGGTCGACGGGCAAACGGGTATCCGGGAGGCCGGCGCTGATCCGCGGCGCACCGCTTACGCCGTAGGTTGGTAACGTGGCAGCGATAGGAGACAAGTATGACAAAGACGGCTGAACAAATCCTCGGGAAACGAGCAATTGCCGCAGTCCGAAAGCCCATCAATCAAGCCGGCGGCCTACCCGGTGCAGCCTACACCAGTCAGGATTTTTTCGATCTGGAGCAGGCAAAATTCTTTCCGCGCACCTGGATGGGGGTAGGCTTCAAAGCTGATATTCCTAATCCAGGTGACGCGATGCCAATTATGATCGGCAAACTGCCCATCATTTTAGCGCGCAATAACGCAGGCGAGATCAAAGCTTTCCACAATGTGTGCCGACACCGCGCAGCCACGGTTCTGACCAAGCCCGAAAAGGGCCTAAAGACGCTGACCTGTCCATATCACGCCTGGGCCTGGGATTTAGATGGCTCGCTCAAGGCTATACCCTTTTTCGATGGCACTAAGGATGGAAGCCGTACCGGCCTTGATCGCTGCAAGCTCGGCCTCACCCCGTTGCGGTGTGCCGAATGGCATCACTGGATTTTTGTCAATATCGACGGCAAGGCGCCTCCAATCGAGAAACATGTGGAACCACTCAACAAAATTGTCACGGGCACAGAAATAGGCGCGACCAAACTGGGTAAGCGTCAGGACTGGGAATTTCAAGCGAACTGGAAATTCCAGAACGATAATTGGGAGACATATCATCACATCTGGGTTCACAAGGGTATCTTCAACAAAATGTCAGACGACCTGGAACTGAAGACTGGTGAGCCCTGGACAGAGACCTTGCAAGACGGCAGTTTCGTTACCTTAAAAGCGCGCAAGGGGCGGCCGCCGCGCACAAAGAGCGGCGGCGAGCACGATGTTAAACATCCCCTACCCAAGATCCCCCTGACGTCGGGTGCATCGCGGACAGTCTGTACTAGCGTATTATTTCCAAATGTTACCGTGACGGTGACGGAGAATCATTTGGCATCGGTCATCATCGATCCGTTGGCGCCAGACCGTACAGTTGCCAAGATGGGCTTTTTCTTCGCCGGCAACGGAGCAACCGGCCGAATATACGCCCCCGCGCGCGAGCAAGTGCTCAATCGCTGGCTAGGTAAGAGCCGCAAGCCGGGCGGGCGCGACGGCATCCGCAGCCAGGATTTCGGTATATGGGAGGAACAACAGATCGCTCGACACTCACCGGTCGCCGACCAGCTCGTTTTTTCGCCGGTGTGGGAGCGCAACGTACATCACTTTCAAAAGCAGTTACTGGATGTGATACAAGGGATACATTGAAGCTGATACGCACCACCTTTTGCCTAGATTTGGACCGAACCATAAGCGCATTGTTGGTTTAGCCAATTTTTATACCCATTAGGCTCAGCAAAGAAGCAACCTGCCCATGATCAAAGCTCTTGTGGCTAAACTTCTGCAAGACCGGAATCTAATGGGCATAGGTTTTCTCTTTTCCGCTGACTTCGTTGATTGGGGCCAAATTCTCTAATACCTATTCTGCGGTCAGCGGCGACCACCAAACTCAGGTGTCTCTTCCACCTTCGGCTTCGATCTTCTCGGCCAACCGCCTCATGCCCCGCAGCCAGCGTTCGATATCGTTCGTCTTACCTTCCATCCAGGTCTGCGCGATCTCATCCGTCAGGATAAGGAAGCGTTCTTCTTCGACCGCCGAGGCAACCATGTTAGCCACCTCTGCCGGTTCTTTGATTGGGCCGGCCGCGTTGCGAGCAAAGGGTTTGTCTGTATCGCCCAACATTGGCGTGCGCACTCCAAGCGGTGCAAGCAAAGACACGCGGATGCCCTGATGGTGATGCGCAACCGATAAGTACTCGGCCAATCCGACGACGGCGTGCTTTGAAACCGTGTAAGGCAAATTACCATTAGACATCAGGATACCAGCCATCGAGGCAGTGTGGATCAGATACCCAACGCCACGCTCCAGCATCCCGGGCAGAACCGCACGGACCGCGCAGACATGCGCCATTACGTTGACCCGCCAATGATTATCCCAAACTGATAGGTCGGTGTTCAAGAGTTCCCGGCCACTGTTGATACCGGCATTGCTGAAGAAGATATCGATCGGGCCATACGCCGCTTCCGACTCCGCTACCAGCGCATTAACGGCTGCCTCATCGCCAATATTGCAGGCGACGACTAGCCCGCCGATCTCATCCGCAACCGCCCTAGCGCCTTCGCCATTAACATCGGTGACGACAACCTTTGCACCACGCCTTGCGAATTCACGCGCGCAGGCTGCACCGATACCCGATGCTCCGCCAGTAACAATGGTGACCTTGTCCTTAAAATCCATAACCCCTCCTTGATATGACGTTGTGCAAAGCCTATCGCAGGATGACAAGGGCGACGACTGCCTGAACAACGGTTTTTATAAATATGGCGCCCACCCCAAGCCAACCGCTCGAGTGCCTTTCGCCAACACTTCAGCAGAACCGAAGCAGCGATCTTAAATTGAACAAACCGCCTCTCGCCGGACAGATCAAAAATTTTCCGGCAGCGTTACTTCGCAGCTCGAGGAGCAAATGGGCAGCAACAAAGCAAGAACTTTTATCGAGGCATCTTTTTTGGTCGTAGGCAGACACCCTTCCTAAAAACCGGCCTGAGCCAGGTTCACCTAATTATTTGTATTGGTGCTTCAATTCGACGTCACCATGACCCTTCTGATGGGCATAGTTGGCGGCCCAGAATTCACGCACTAAATCACCGAGTTCGACTGGCTCGTATTTAGGCGGGTTTTCCGCATCGACGAAAGTTGGCAACACTTCGATCGTATTGGTCACCTTGGGGCTGTGAAAATAGGCGATGGAATAACGGTCCTGCTCGCCCTCCACGATCACGCCATGTGGCGTCGACAAAAAACGGTTGTTTGACATCCGGCGGACATAGTTGCCGATATTGACCAGTAACGTACCCGGTATCAGCGGCGGAACAACCCACTCCCCGTTCGGCATCCGCAGGCGCAGTCCGGGCACGGCCATCCGCGCCAAAATTGTCAGGAAAGCGTTATCTGTGTGGGGTCCGGCGCCGAAATCATTTTCCTCCAGCTTGGTCGGCGGGTAGTGCAGCATGCGAAGCTGTACATGACCACCTTCAGTGAAAAAGGGCTCAAAGTAATCCTCCGGCATGCCCAAAGCCACCGCAAAGCCCGGAAGCATGCGCTGCGCCAGCGCGTGGACCATTGCGAAATACGCTTGCACACCTTCACGGAACCCCGACAGCCCCTCCGGCCACTGGTTTTGTCCGCGCAACGGCACGGGGTCTCCGAAGGCATCAGGCTCATGAGTGACGAAAAAGCTTTCATTCTGGTTCGGCTTGGTAGCTTTGTGCACCGTCGAATGGCTTTGAACGCTGGCATTCATCGGTAGATAACCGATGTTGTAATCGTTGATCCGTAGCATCAACTTCGCGTCTAGTGGTAAAGCGTGAAACCGCTTCGATTGCTCAAAAGTGCGATCTATCAAATCCTGTGGCACACCGTGATTGGCGATGTAAAAAAAACCAACAGTTTCGCAAGCACGCCGAATCTCAGTACCTAGCTTCCCCAGCGCCCCCGCTTCACGCGCAAAATAGGGGCCTAGATCGATGACGGGAATCTGAGCCGCAGCGACATCCATATCTGCCGGCGCATGACGTTTGAAGAGATGCATTACAATCTCCGTGGGATAGGATACAGCGGTAGGTTACTTAATACCGATTTCACTCCCAATTACATATTGACCTTCTAAAGCAGTTCTCGCGCCAGCCTAGCGCCGGCCACCATGGACTTCAGCTTTTCTCGCGCCAACGGCAAACCAAGCGGCACCAAACCGCAATCGGGCGCCGCCTGAATCTGCTCCGGTGGCAGGTGCTTTGCGGCAGCCAACAGTTTGTCCGCGACATACTCCGGTCTCTCTATGTCATCCGTCCCATTATCTATGCATCCAAACATAACGGTCTTCGACGGGCACAGGCGCAACAATTTTGGCTCGAGCCGCGAAGCCTCGAACTCCAATGCTAATTGGTCGACCTTGGACAGTTCCAGCGCTTCGAGGATCACGGGATAGCTATCAACAATAGGCCGCGGCACCCCAGGCATCGGATAGCTGTAACATACGTGTGCGGCAGTCTTAGCGTCCTCGATCCCCTCCAGACAGCGATCGAGCGCAGCAACACCCCACTCGCGAACTTTGTCGGGATAGCGACTAAACACTGGTTCGTCGAATTGGATCACCGCCGCTCCCAGCGCGTCCAGTTCACGCGCTTCCGCATTCAGCGCATCTGCCACGTCCATCGCCATCATCGCCTCGTTGCCGTAATGCTCATCGGCAGTCGAATCAACCACGGTCATCGGTCCAGGCATGGTAATCTTCACTGGGCAGTCTGTCTCTGCCAGCAAAAATTTCAGATCCTCTGACAGCATTGGCTTGCTGCGCCGGACCGGTCCAACGCAGCGTCCTACTTCGGCCAGCCGGCGCCGGTTTCGGGTCCATTTCTTGGTTAAGACCTCGTAATCAAATCCGTCAAGCCGCTGCGTAATGTAAGTGAGATAAGAAGTCCGCCGCTGTTCTCCATCGCTAACGATATCGATCCCGGCATTCTCCTGGTCGTGCAGTGTCACCCGCGTTGCATCATCCATTGCATCGGCCAACAAATGGCCAGAGAAACCCCAATCCGCACCCTTTCCATGCACTTGCTTGCCCGCCTCATTCAACGGCACCTGCTCCATGAGCCACGCTGGCTTCGGCATAGAACCCACGACGGTCGTCAAAAACGGCTGGGACATGGCCCTACACCTCCATTAAGTTTTACGGCGGCGAAGCAAGGTATCGTCGAGCCAAAGGCAGGGCAACGACAAACCTTACTTAACAATGGCACGGTAGAGATAGAGAAGGCCCCGACCATCGGTCAGTCCGCCTTAATCTGCTGATCTTCCGGTAAATTCTTGTAGTACTGTGCAATTTTAGCTGGGGTAGTAATCCAGATCTCATCGCGATGTTCGGCGATGTGGGCAAAGGCGCGGCGCAAATGGTGCAGTCGGTGCGGCTGCCCGACGATAAAATGGTGAAGCGAGATTGAACAAACCGCCGGATATTTGTCCGACGAACGCAACATCTCGGTGAAATGATCGATCACCATGTCGGCGTAGTCGCGGGCCGTGTTGCGTCGGAAGACGATACTCGGCTGGTCATTAAGTTCCAACGGGTAGGGCACGGCGAGAAGCGGCCCCGACCGGGTCCGCGACCAGAAGGGTTGGTCATCGCAAATACCCCAATCCAGGATATATTCGTAACCGGCCTCTTTCAGTATGTCAGGCGTTACGTCCGACGGCGTCAAGTAAGGGGTGAGCCAGCCGGCCGGCGCGGCACCCTCATTGTGTGCAATCAAATCAGTCGCGGTGCGGACCATCTCGGTCTCCTCCGCCTCACTCATATCAGCGACCCGCTTTGAATTCGTAATGCCATGGCCAATGATCTCGTCACCGCGGTCGCGGAAGGCAGCAATCGATTCTGGGCAGTGGTCGTAGATCGAAGCGTTGGTGATCACTCCAATCGGCAGCTTGAACTCATCGAATAGATCGAGTAATCGCCAAACACCGACCCGGTTTCCGTAGTCGCGCCAAAGATAGGAACGATGGTTTGGCGCCGGCGTCGGTCGGTCGAGGTCAACCCCGCCCTCACCGAATATGAAATGTTCCAGATTGATCGCGATATGTACGGCGAGCCGCTTGCCGTCTGGCCAATTAAAGTCGGGTCGTGATCGCAGACTGGAATAGGGAAAACGGTTGAGCGAAGGAAGACTGGTCATCTCGATACCTCGTGTTGACAATGTCAAATTGCGGCGGAGACACGAAACGCCGTGATATCCTCATCGGAATACCCTAGTTCAGAGAGCACCGCATCAGTATCCGCGCCAATGGTGGGCGGCGGGCAACTCGCCCCCGTTTCCTCGTCACTGATCTTGAACGGCGTGGCGCAATAGGCCGCCTCGGCGCCGACGGCGGGCGCGGTGACCGAGCGAAAGGAACCCCGATGCGACAGCTGCTCGTCGTCCAGAACGCTGGACAGGCTCGCCACCGCAGCAGCAGGAATTCCGGCATCAACGAAGCGCTGCTCCCAAATTTTGGCTTTTTCATTAGCGAGAGCGCTACGCAAAATGGACAGGCATTCTGTTTCGTTTTCAATCCGCGCTTCCAAAGTAGAAAAACGTGGGTCGTTCGCCATCTCGGGTAAACCGACCACCTCCCAAACCCGCAACGACTGTGCCTCGACCGCTGGCATCAACAGCAGTACACCATCCTTGGTCGGATGGGTTTCAGCCAGTGGATTTCCAGACAGCGAGCGACTACCCATTAACTTTGGTTCCTTGCCATGCATGGTCTGCAACAGACTTGGCGAGACCATACCAGCGGCAACATCCTGCATCGACAGGTCCAGATGTGCTCCTTCACCGGTCCGTTCGCGCTTAAACAAGGCGGCGGAGATAGCGAAAGCCGCAGTCAATGCCGAAGACATGTCGCACATGAGCGCCCCACAGCGCATCGGACCGGTCGCCTCCGTCCCATTCAAGGCCATGACCCCACTCAACGCCTGAATGGTAGGGTCATAAGCCGCGGCCGCGGCACGCGGTCCGGTTTGCCCAAATCCAGATACAGAACAGTAGATTAAATTCGGCTTGATCTTACGCAAATCCTCCCAACCAAATCCGAGCCGCCCCATGTTGCCAGCCTTGAAGTTCTCGACGACCACGTCGGCACCCCGCATCAGCCGTTCGATGATACCTGCAGCAGCCGCGTGCTTAAGGTCGAGAGAAAGCGAACGTTTACCCGCATTGGCGCTCATGAAGATCGCCGAGAATCCCTCATCGTTGTAGGGTTCATTGAGCGGATACATTTGCCTCCCCTGGTCCCCGATGCCGGGCTGTTCGATCTTAATGACGTCGGCGCCCATCAGAGCGAGTTGGAACGTCGCGTAGGGCCCAGCGATCACCTGGGTGAAGTCGATTACCCGAACCCCTTCGAAAGTACGCATATGCTTGCTCCCCCCTTAGCGAAATCCAAACATAGTTTAGGCCACCCTCCATACTTATCATGGCCCTCCCCGCCGATAGGCGAGGTTAGAAGAGTAATCGCCTATTAAACCCCTCGCCCTACCACGAGAAAAGGTAAGTAAGAGGAAGTAACGCCGTAATATCATTTATTCGGCAATCGAACCTCTTGCGATGAGGCGCCCTAAAGCGGCATGCTGTGCGCGAAATAATCGACCAGAAATAATTCCACAAATGAACTATCAAACTCTAAAAGCAAAACCGTTCTCCGGCGCGTTGGGCGCCGAAATCACAGGCGTAGACCTATCCCTGCCACTCGAAAATCATACCTTCAACGACGTGCACCAGGCTTTGCTCGACCACCAAGTAATCATCTTCCGTGATCAGAAGCTCACACCAAAGCAGCAGCTTACCTTTGCCAAACGCTTCGGCGGTATCCACCAACACCCATACATTTCAGGACTGCCGGACTGCCCAGAAGTAATGCCGATCGTGAAGGACCCGAACGACACACATACTTTTGGCGCAGCGTGGCACACTGACCAAATGTTCACCGTTAAACCGGCCATGGCCACTATGCTATACGCCCTGGAAGTCCCTCCGGCGGGCGGTGACACTCTTTTCACTAATCTTTATCTGGCCTACGACGCACTGTCCGACGGTATGAAGAAGATGCTCTCCAAGGTGAAGACTTATAACGTTGGCGACCGCTTCAAAACGGCAGGAGGCAAATCGCGTAAGGACGATTACCAGGGTGCCAGCGCAATGGCGGATCAGGTAAGAGATCCGGGTGATGTACAGACTGAAAGCGAACACCCACTAATTCGCACCCATCCCGAAACCAGTCGAAAGGCGCTCTATATCGGGGGTCACGCGCAACGCTTTGCGGATATGACCGATGCGGAGAGCGAACCTTTGCTGGACTATTTAAAACAGCACGCAACGCGACCAGAATTCACCTGCCGCGTGCGTTGGGAGCCGGGGACACTAACGTTTTGGGACAATCGCTGCACTGAGCATCATGCGATAGGTGACTATAACGGCCATCGTCGCGTCACCCACCGCATCACCATCAAAGGTGATAAACCTTTCTAGTTAGAAAGGAACGCCGCGTTCTTTGGGCAAGTGGAAGCCGGTGCGCTTCATAAAACGCCGCTGCTCGGGCGGAAAGCTGTCACGCCGGTGCATCACTGAACTGTTGTCCCAGATGACCACATCATTTTTGCGCCAGCAATGCTTGTAGACGAACCGGTCCTGTGCAGCCCAGTCACTTAGCCGCGCGATTTCCTTCTCGCTATCTTCGAAGGAGAGATCACCTATCCTCGTCATGTGACCGGGACTGAGATAAAGCGCCTTACGATCAAGATAAGGATGGGTGCGGACCATAGGATGCCACTGGTCGGGTGCCTGATCCTTTTGGTATTGCGGTGTCTCATAACGGCGCTCGAGCGATTTCTTTTCGATTGAATAACAGGCCCTGTGCCCATCAACTGCAGCCTGCATTTCGGCCGACATTGCATCGTAGGCCGCCGACAGGTCACCGAACCACGTATCGCCACCATTTGATGGGACTTCGATCGCATACATCATAGTACCGAACACCGGCTGACGCGTGTAGGTCTGATCACTATGCCAATGCAACTCACCGTTACCGAGCGCCCCAAGCGGCCGGCCGTCCTCCTCGAGATTGGATATGTACATAATCTCCGGTCGGTCGAGTGAACGGAACTGGTCCCGAACATGCACGAACAGCGGACCCATCCGTTCGGTGAAGCTCACCAGCGCATCATCACTCAGTGTCTGGTCACGAATGATCGCGACCTTGTGTTCCATCCATAGATCGCGAACTTGTGCCAAAGCCGCATCGTCAATGTCGGCGAGATCAACATCCAAAATCTCCACCGCAAACCCTTTACCCAGCATGAGTGTGTCCAAGGCCATTGTCTCAACACTCCTACATTTAAACCGGCCGCGTTCCTTTAACTTGAACTCTGTGCATCAGGCGGCGATAGCCGGGATAATCATTCATAGCTAAGTGCATAGCGCAGCGATTATCCCAGAAGGCCACCGAATTAACCTCCCATTTGAAGCGACAGGTGAATTCCGGCTTGGAGGCATGCGCGTAAAGAAACTGCAGAAGAGGTTGGCTCTCCTCCACAGACATGTCCTGCAGCCGTTCAGTATGCATCTCGTTGACATAAAGAGCTTTACGGCCCGTCTCCGGATGGATACGCACGACCGGATGTTCCGCCGACATTTTCGACCAGCCTGCGGACACACCTTCCGTCCCTGGCGTCGGCGTCTGACCTTCGGCGAGCGTCCGGAGGATGCGGCCGTTGGCATGCACTGCCACCATCCCGTCAAGCAGTTCCTTCATCCCGTCTGATAAGGTTTCGTATGCGAGGTACTGGTTGGCGAACATCGTGTCGCCACCTACCGGCGGCAACACCTTTGCGTAAAGAATAGAACCCAAGGTTGGCGTTTCCAGATGGCTGGTATCGCTATGCCACTCCCAGCCGAACACCATCTTGTCCTCGGGCTTGGTTTCTACGACCAGTAGTTCCGGATAATTCCCTGGAACCTGCCGGTGCGGCGGCAGCGGCGCCAGTTCACCGAAGCGGCGACCAAAGCGCGCTAAAACACCGTCGTTCATCGCCTGGTTACGGAAGAATATCACGCAATGCTCCAGAAAGGCATCGCGCACCTCCTCGAAAACTTCCGTTGCCATCTCCTCTTCGGCTAGATCGACGCCAAAAATTTCGGCGCCGATCGCACCGGAGATAGGTTTTACTTCGATAAATTTATAGTCCATGTCTCGTATTTTATCTTTCGCTATTCCGCAGTCATTGGCCGGACGATGTCGTCACTGCGCGGATCGCGGAACTTAGTCTTTCCGTGATGGCGGTCTGCCACCTTGTAGCCAAGCGCGTCCTCTGCAATCAGTATTTTCTGCACATTCGCAGTGCCTTCGCCCGTGAAGAACAGGTCAGCATAAGATTTCAGCCATGAAACCCGGTATTCAGTCGCTAGACCGTAACCTCCAAACACTTGCTGCGCCTTGTCGGCCGCCATTTTCGCCGTCTTCGAAGCATGGTATTTGGCAATTGCTGCGATGCGATTGCAAGGCAACCCAGCATCCATGCGCCGCGCCGCATCGTAGACCAAAAGTCGGCTAGCCTCGATGCTCGCCGCAATGTCGGCGATATCAGACTGGATCATCTGGAATTTGCCAATCGGAGACCCTTTAACCATGCGTTCGTTTGCGTAACGCACCGCATCATCAAAACAAGCGCGGGCAACCCCTAGCGCCTTCGCCGCCACGGTCACGCGGCCAGCTTGCAGCGCTTGCATAACGATCTGAAAGCCCTCGCCTTCCTCACCCAACCGATTTTCGATCGGAACCTTAAAATCGTCAAGGAACACTGCGTTCGTGCGCAATGCCTTCGATAGTCCATGCATCTCAATCGGTCTGGCCTCGAAACCCGGATTTTTCTTCGGTTCCACGATGAAGGCAGTAACACCGCGATGGCCCGCATCAGGATCGGTCTTGGCTAGCAAAATGCCGACATCGGTCTCGTTCGCCATAGAGGCCCACATCTTTGAACCGTTCAAGACGTAGAAGTCACCGTCACGCGCCGCACGCGTATTCATATTGCCCAATGCATCGGAGCCGCCGCCTGGCTCAGTTAAGGACATCATGCCAATAGTCTCACCGGCCAACAGTCTAGGGACGTATTTTACAACCTGCTCAACAGTTCCCGCCGTAAAAATACAATAGGGGCATGTCGCAGCCTGTTGGTTGTAACAGGCGGCAAAGCGGACATCATTTCGCGCCAGTTCCTCGCTGACCACCGCGGCAGCTAAATAACCCATGCCGCTACCGCCTACAGATTCGGGAAATAAGTTGCCGTAGAAGCCAGCGGCACCTGCTCGCAGCACCAAATCACGCGGAAACCTGCCAGATGCTTCGATTGCATCCATTTTTGGCACAACTTCGGTTTCCATAAAGCGGTTGACGCTGTCACGGATCAGACCGATTTCCTCGGGGAAAAGATCTTCCATCCATGCCCCCTAAGACGTCGTAACCCGGTCGCGGACACTATCCAGTGCCTCGACTGCTCCGGACACGAGGTCTCGCATAATATCGGCAGCCGGCCGGACGTCGTTCAGCAGTCCAGCGGCCTGACCGGCTGGATTACTGTGCACTTCTAGTCGACCAGCAGCACGTGCCGACGCGTTGAAATCATCCATAAGTATCTTCTGGAATGGCATGGGCAACGGATCCAGATCAGCTTCCATCCAGGCCTCAACGACTTCATTGCGGAACATACGCGCTGTCTTGCCAGTATAGGTTCGACTGATTTCGAAATCGCGCGACTCACCATCGACGATCTGGCGCTTGTGCGTATCGTGAATAGCGCATTCCTTCGAAACTAGAAAGGCAGTCCCTACCCAGGCGCCAACCGCACCAAGGGATAAGGCGGCGGCGACCCCACGCCCATCGGCGATACCTCCGGCGGCGACAACTGGTCGCGGTGCCACTGCGTCGACGACCTGTGGTATCAACGGAAAATTTGCGATCTTGCCGGTGTGACCGCCTGCCTCATAGCCCTGCGCTACGACGATATCGACTCCCGCCTCAATCTGACGCATGGCGTTGCGCGGCGAGCCGACCAAGCCCATCACAGTCATCCCTTTATCGCGCGCCATTGGCACAACCCACGAAGGATCGCCCAGTCCGGCGGCAAACATCTGCACATCCTCCTCCATAATGACATCGACCTGCTGCTGGATCATATTCTTCTGGTTAGAGCCCGGAGTATCGCCGCGTTCACCCGATGTATTTGCCACGACGAACTCATTGTCGAGTGCTGTCTGTTCAAGACCGTGCTGAACCATCAGTTCTTCGACAAAGGCGACATGCTGCGGGAAATCCGCCTTCAGTTGTTCGCGGACTTCCGAACGAGTGTTACCTGCGCCGCCGGCCACCTTGGCCGGCAAGATCAAATCCACACCGATCGGCTTGTCAGTCAGTTTGCGGGTCTCACGGATTTGATTGCGCAGCTCTTCCGGCGTCAACCCAGAACCGCCGACAACCCCCATGCCACCGGCTTGGGAGACCGCCGCAACCAGCGACGGCGGCGTCGCCAACCCCCGCGATCCCATACCCGCGAGCAGGATCGGGTATTCGATGTTAAGCAATTCGCACAGCGGCGTGCGAAAGACGGGGCCGGTCATGAGTACAACTCCTGCGGTTCGTGCCAATCCAACGAATATCGTAACCTTTCACGGCCGCTGGACAAACTAGCACCGATCTTCGCAGGATGAAGCAGCGGCGCCCGGCAGAATGCGACCGCTGCAACAGGGAGACAAACGATGCCGTACCGCGATCTACGGGACTATATCAAGGAGCTCGATCGTCGCGGACTGCTGCAGACCATTGACGCGCCAATGAATAAGGACACCGAGCTAGTACCGTTAGTCCGGTTGCAGTTTCGCGGCCTACCCGAACCGCAGCGCAAAGCCTTCTGGTTTCAAAACGTGACGGATCAGCGCGGCTACGATTTCGAAGGTTCATCTGTCGTGCTCGGCGCATTGGGTAGTTCTCGGGCAGTTTACGCCGCGGCCTGCGGTGTCGACGAAGACGCCATTGCGCCACATTGGGCCAAGGCGCACGGGGACCATCAACCACCGAACGTGGTCGCGGCGGCAGATGCACCGGTCAAAAAGAACGTGATCCATGCACCCGATCTGGGCGACGGCGCCGGCAAGTTTCCACACTTGATTTCGACCCCGGGCTTCGACCCGGCGCCCTACATCACCGCCGGCGCTTGGGTAACCCGCGACCCAGAGAATGGCGATTACAACCTTGGTATCTATCGTGGGATGATCAAAGCGCCAGACCGCATTGGCTGCGCCACCGATGTGCCAACCCAGCATCTTGCAATACAGTGGGACAAAGCGCGGCGCATGGGCCAGCACCTGGAGGCAGCGATTATCATTGGCGGCCCTCCTTCCCTCCTGCTCGCGGCAGCCAGCAAGGTGCCCTACGGTGTCGATGAATATGGCCTTGCCGGCGCATTGAACGGCGCACCAATCGACGTTGTCCCGGCAGAAACCTTCGACTGCTTGGTACCCGCCCGGGCAGAGATAATCATTGAAGGCATCATCCGAACAGATGTCCTGGAGCCGGAAGCCCCCTTCGGCGAGGCGAGCGGCTATCTCGGCCCGCGCAAGATGGAGAAAGTATTCGAGGTGAAGGCTATCACCCATCGAGATCAACCTATCTGCCAAGGCATCATTAGCGAATATCCACCGAGCGAAAGCAGCGTTATACGCAAGATCGCTTTCGACGCGATCTACCTCAACCACCTGAAGGGCGCCTGCAATATACCATCGGTAACCAAGGTAGCGTGCCACGAGATGGCCAGCTGCAACATGATGTTCGTAATTCAGCTCGACAAACCAGCTATCGGCCAGCCTTGGCAGGCATTGCGCGCCGCGTCAGCCTTCGACGCTTCGCTCGGCAAAATCTTCATCGCCGTCGATAACGATGTGGACCCGGATTCAATGGACCAAATCCTCTGGGCTTTATCCTACAGCATGCAGCCGCACCGTGATGCGGAGATTATTCGCGGCAAAGTACCACGGCTGGACCCCTCGATTCCACAATCTCCGGACGAGACCTATCCTGACGGACAAGGCGCCTCAGCCTTGCTAATCAACGCCTGTCGCGAACACCCCTATATGCCGGTATCGCTACCGAGACACGACTTCATGGAAGTCGCGTTAAAACGCTGGTCCGAACTGGGGCTGCCCGATCTCGATCTCAAAACGCCCTGGCACGGCTATCCACTGACCCAATGGACCAAGGAGAACGAGAAGGAGGCCGAATTAGCCGTCACAGGCCGCTACTACGAAACCGGTAAAAAACTCTCCAGTCGTCGCGAAGACACGGAATAGAACCACACATTCACAAGGAGCCACACATGCCCGAGAACTTCACCTTCGAGGTGAGCGAACATATCGCCACTCTAACCCTTAATCGCCCCGCAAAACTGAATGCCTTCACTAACGAAATGCTCGAAGCCCTCGTCGCCTCAATTGACGACTGCCAAGACAACGAAGATATCCGGGTCGTCATCCTCACCGGCACCGGCCGTGGATTTTCGACCGGTGGAGACGTCACGTCTATGGGTGGTGAGGTAGACAACCGGCCCCACACCACCAAGGACCGCATCTATGGTGGTGTTCAGGCCTTTCCGAAGCGGTTGGCGAGGTTTGACAAACCCATCATCGCAGCAGTGAATGGGCTTGCCGTCGGTGGCGGGATGGATCTGGCGTTAGCCTGCGATTTTCGAACCGCCGGACAATCCGCACGCTTCGCCGAGACCTACGCAAAAATTGGCCTCGCACCGGGCGGCGGCGGCGCCTATTTCCTACCACGACTGGTTGGCATGGGCCGGGCCCTGGAACTCCTCTGGACGGCGGAGTTCATCGACGCCGATACCGCCAAGGAGATTGGACTGGTGAACCACGTGTTCCCGAATGAGATGTTGATGGAGGAAACTCTAAAAATCGCACAGCGAATTGCCTCAATGCCACCACTTTCGATCCGGCTGATCAAACGAGCGGCCTACCAAAGCGCAAGCACTGACATGGAAACCGCACTAGATCTTATAAGTTCCCACATCGCGGTTGCCCGGGCTGGTGCTGATCATCCAGAAGCGATCGCAGCCTTTAAAGAAAAGCGCGCAGGCAGCTACGTCGGATATTAGGAAACACCAAAACAGGCCTGCTGAAGAATAGCTGTGGAAGATGGTTGCTGGCCAATACTGTGCTGGTGGAGCGGATCGACGTCGCGCGCGATCAAGCGGGCAACGTCGGCGTTTAAGGTTGTAACTCCTGCGAGGACATAGGGGAAAAGCACACACGGACCACGACTGTTCCAGAAAATGCCACCATGTTCTACTATTCCTTTGGCATCTCCATTATGGAATCTATGTCGCAAAACTCTCTTGCAAGCCGCTAACTGCGGAAAATCAAACGCACAAGGATAAAGAAAAGCATGCCAGGACCGTTCGACGGAATCCGTGTAGTCGATATGACAACGGTGTTTGTCGGCCCCTACTCCAGTCAATTATTGGGTGATATGGGGGCTGANGTAATCAAAGTCGAGGCGCCGGACGGCGACNTAACCCGCGGCAGCGGACCAGCCTTCAACCAAGGCATGGCGGCAAGTTTTTTGNATCTGAACCGCAATAAGCGAGCCATCGCGNTGAACCTGAAAACCGACAGCGGCGCCGAAGCGTTCCGGGCATTGCTGCGCGAAACTGACCTATTCGTGCACAATATGCGGCCGGAACCGCTAGAGCGGCTTGGTTTCAGCTACGAACGTGTTCACGAGATCAACCCAAATATCATCTATTGCAATATCTGGGGCTTTGGTAGGGAGGGCCGCTATGCGGGTCAGGCGGCCTATGATGACGTCATCCAGGGCGCCTCGGGCTTCGTCGCATTAGAAGGGTACGGTGGCAAAGAAGCGCGTTACGTTCCTTCACTAATCGCTGACAAGACGACAGGCCTGTTCGCCGCCTACGCCATGGCGGCGGCGCTGTATCACAAACTTGCGACCGGTGAAGGGCAGGAAATCGAGGTACCAATGTTCGAGAGTATGGTCAGTTTCATATTTCCCGAACATCTGTGCGGCGAGACATTCATGCCATCTATTGGCCCACCGGGATCGATCCGGCACGCCAAGCCAATGCGCTGGCCCTACAAAACGAAGGACGGCCACATCTGTGCCTTACCCGGCAGCGACAAACATTGGCGCGGCTTCCTGCAGGCAATTGACCGTGAGGATCTGTGGGAAAACCCGATCCTGAAAGACCGCAAGGCGCGCACGGCTAATATTGATGCGGTAAATGCGCTGATCGGCGAATTGATGCTAGAGCGTACCACCGAAGAATGGACTAAGCTTCTGGCGAAGGCAGGTGTACCCTGCATGCCGATTTCAACCCTGGAGGAGGTCGTCGCCGATGGCCATCTCGCAGACGTTGGGTTTTGGCAGGAGATGGATCACCCAAGCGAGGGGCGCGTCAGACTAATGAAACCGCCTTACAGCCTTAGCAAATCCCCTGCGACGATCCGGCGTGATCCGCCACGCTTCGGAGAACACACTTGCGCAATACTGGCGGAGCATGGCTACGATGCTCAGGAAATAGCAAATCTGCTGGCTGAAGGCGCAGCGTTAGACGATACGGGGTAACAGGATGATGGAAGCGCAGGCCGTCGACCTATCTACCGAACTCGCGGAGGGTTTCGTGCTGCCACCGGCCGGTATCCCGGTCGACGTCCTCCAGCACACAGCCCTCCCCGAAACGGGCGCCCGCTTTCACCCTCGGCAAACGATGACGCGCGCGGACGACGCACTATTATCAGTAATCAGTTCCGCCTACCTAGCATGCGGCCTGCACTCCGGTGACCCATTAGTCCTGCATCGGCTGGTTCCAAATTTGCTAGAACGGAACATTCAGATCGGCGCGCACCCCTCTTACCCGGGCCTTTTCAATTTCGGTCAGGACCACGTCATGATGACCCCAGCGGAGCTAACCAGCGTATTTCTGTATCAGTTAGGTGCTCTCGATGGGGTTCTGCGAGATTTCGGGCAGCGGATCCGGACGGTCAAGTGCCACGGAGCGCTTTATTACGACGTAGCAACAAAAGAATGGGCCTGCGCCGCAATGATCGAGGCCATTCGCGCCTTCGATCCAGAAATCATTGTTGTATCACCCGCTCGGGCGCAAACCTTGAAGCAGCTTCAGGCTTCTAAACTGCGTGTTACGCGTGAATGTTACGCCGACCGCCGCTATGACAGCGCAGGAGCGATCGTCGACCGCAGCCAACCAAACGCTTTGCTGGATGGCGCAGAGGAAGCTGCCGCACAAATCGTAAACGTTGTACGAAATAAGTATGTCGTCGCCGAGGACGGTGCACGAGTGCCGATGCAAGCCGACACCTTTTGCCTGCACAGTGACACTCCGGGCGCGGCAGAGATGGGGAAAGCCGTCGCCGCAGCACTTAAGGCAGAAAATATAGCCATAAAACCGGCGGCAGGTATCATTTAAACTGGTTTGGAAGGAGGCCGTTTTGGCCTACGACTTCAAATTATTGGCGGTGGAATGCGACGACCGCGTCGCGACCGTCACCATCGACAATCCGCCAGCCAATATTATCACTATGGAATTGCTGCTGGAACTCGACACTCTGTCGTCCCGACTAAAAGCGGATCCCACTCTTTCGGTTGTCCTCATGCGTAGTGCCGACCCGGATTTCTTTCTTGCCCATTTCGACGTAGCGGCCATCCTCGACCGGCCAACCGGGTTCGAACCGCAACGCGACGCGCAGCTGAAGGCGTTCCATGTCCTGTGCGAACGCTTTCGCACAATGAACAAAGTGATCATCGCCCAGATTGAAGGCCGGGTCGGCGGCGGCGGCAGCGAGCTGTCGGCGTCCTTCGACATGCGCTTCGGCGTTCGTGGCAAAACGAAAATCAATCAGATGGAGGTCCCGCTTGGTATTATCCCGGGCGGGACAGGCACGCAGCGGATGCCGCGTTTATTGGGCCGTGGCCGTGCGCTCGAACTAATTCTCAGCGGAGACGATTTAGACGCGGAAACAGCGGAACGCTGGGGTTATCTAAACCGTATCTTCGAACCGGAGGAAATTGGGCCATTTGTCAGCAAACTGGCAAAACGCATCGCCTCATTTCCACTGCCAGCAGTGCGGCAAGCGAAATTAGCGGTCAACCAGGCTGAACGCCCCTGGACAGAAGGCTTGACCGAAGAAGCCTACCTTTTTGAGCAACTGCTCCGAACCAATGAGGCTCAGCGCAATATGCAGCGGTTCCTTGAAATCGGCGGCCAGACCCGCAATGGCGAGTTGCGCATAAACGAACTTTGCGCCGAACTCGGTTATCAAAGTTGATACAACGCTGTTTCAAGTCATCTATGGACGGCGGCGACCAGTTTTTGCAGAATACGCAGCAAGCAAGTAACCAAATGACAGAGGGACCTCCATGAAATCGCTCAAGACCTTCATCACAGCAACATCCATCGCGCTTCTGACAAGTGGCGTTATGGCGCAGGCTGGCGATAAAAAATTCATGTCCGCGGCCGAGGTGAAAAAAGCCTTCGCCAAGGGCAGCATAACCTGTTCCTGGAAGGCCGGTAAAAAGGGCAAAGATAAGGGTACCGATTTTTACTATAAAGACGAAACTGCGACCTCCGGAAACGCCGACAGGAACATCGGCAAATCTACGACCTTAGGCGGAAAGTGGAAGATTTCCGGGGATATGCTGTCGCTGCAGTTTGGCGTCGTTGGCGAACCCCAGATGTACAAACTGGTCAAAGTCAAAGGTGAAAAGAAATCCTACACTGCCTATTTGAACGGCAAGAAGAAGAAGATGACGTTCAAGTGCAAGTAACGGCCGCATCGTTTTAAGCACCCTAGAAGGGCGCGGCATTCGTCGCGCCCTTTTGTATGGTGAGCTAATCACGAAGGAAAAGCATTTTCTAATGCTGACTGTCGAAGAAAACAAACTATTGACCCAATCCGGCTCCGACACGCCAATGGGCCAATATTTTCGCCGCTTCTGGCAACCGGTGGCCCTTGTTGAGGAACTGTCTGAACCGGATGGCACACCGGTTCCCGTGACTGCTCTGGGTGAAGAGCTGGTTGCGTTTCGTGACAGCAACGCAGTGGTAGGTCTAATTGACCGCTATTGTCCGCATCGCGGAGCCGACTTGTATTACGGCCGCAACGAGGAATGCGGTTTGCGTTGCGTCTATCACGGATGGAAGTTCGATCGAGAGGGCAATGCCGCGGATTTACCCAACGTTCCGCCCGGTGTGCGCATGCACGACACGATGCGAATCAAAGCCTATCCGACCCGCGAATATGGTGGTTTTGTCTGGGCCTATCTTGGGCCGGAGACCGACCATCTACCGGAGGTGCCACAACTCGAATTTGGCCTGGTCTCCGAGAGCAAGCGTTACGTTATGAAACAGCGCATCGAGTGCAACTGGGTACAGATTATGGAGGGCGACCTAGATACTTCGCATTTCTCCTTCCTGCACATGCCCGCACCAAGCAAACAGACAACGGTAAACCAAGACGCTAACTCGCCAAACCGGCATCTCGAATGGATGCGCCGCGACGGACGGCCAAAGTTCGGTTTGCTGGACCACGATGCGGGATTTGTCGCCGGCGGCGCGCGGGCGACCGATGATGAAGGGGAACTTTACTGGCGCATGACCCAATTTATGCTGCCTTCACACGGCACCGGCCCAGCGACCGTGCCCGGTGAGACCTATTACGGCTTTACCCTGGTGCCGACCACAGATACCGGTTGCTGGATGTATTGTTACGCCTGGAACCCAGAGCGCGATCTGCACGACGAGGAACTGGCAAAAATCAAGGAAGGCCACGGCATCTTCGCCGAGGTCGGTCCCGATTACATGCCTGTGCGCAACCGGTCGAACGACTACGAGATCGACCGAGAAGTCCAGAAATACCAGACATACACCGGCGTCAAGGGCACCGCCGAACAGGACATCATGATCCAGCAAAGCCAGGGCTGGATCGCCGACCGCACGAACGAGAACCTGACGGCAACGGACGCCGCCATTGTGCATTTTCGGCGACTTTTAATCAGTCAGGCAAAAGCGCTCGCAGAAAAAGGTAAGGAGCCACCCGCCGCCCGCGACGCGGAGGCATTCTGCACCCGTCCCGGCGCCTGGGTTACTAGCAGTGACAAGGAACTCGAAACGGTCCTCACCGAGCGCTTTGGGCACCCACGCGGCAGGGTGACACGCTAAATTCTTGCCCGGGCCCCCTCCATGAAACGAGCCATGGTGTCGGTGTTCTCAGTCAGGTCTGCGGTGTTAACGCTAACGATGATCTCATCCAAACCAGCTTGACGGTAGGCGTTGATGGTTTCCGCCATATCGTCGTTGCTACCTCGCAGGATTGTCCGGTCCTTGACGGATGGGTCCGGGTTTTTCCTGCCGGAATAATCTAACGGCAAAGTAATCGAATGACGCAATCGCGTCGCGTCGCGGCCCGCTTTCTCCATTTGCCGAGTAATCTCTGCAATGCCGGCCGACACTTGTTCGGGTGACTGGCGAAGGGTATGCCAACCATCCCCAAACCGCGCGATCCGCCGGAAGGCCGCCTTGCTGTAGCCGCCAACAAGGATCGGCGGGTAAGGCTGTTGTTGTGGTTTTGGCGAAAACCGCTGACCACTATAACGATAAAACTCTCCAGCGTAGTCCGGGATATCCTGTGTCCACAGTGCCTGCAGCGCACCAAGAAAATCGTCTGTGCGTTTGCCACGCGTCTTAAAATTGACGCCAAGGTTCTCGAACTCGTCCTCAGTCATAGCCACGCCGATACCCATATCGACCCGACCACCGGACAGTTGGTCGAGCGTCGCGATCATCTTTCCAAGCCTTGGAGGGTTGTGCCACGGCAGCACCAAAACCGACGTTCCAAGCCGTATATTTTGCGTCGCCTGCCCAATCGCAGTCAGGATCGTTAGAGCGTCGTAATAGGGACGATCATGCAGCCGGTCAGCTACGTAGGAAGCGTGAAATAAATGTTCGCGCACCCAGATGCTGCTGAAACCTAGCGCCTCCGCCTTAACCGCAATAGTAATCAGATCGTTTGGATCGTCGCCGCCCCAATTGTTAGGTATGCCCCAGCCAGCTTTCATTCTCTGCTCCCTGTTACTCTTCAACCACACGGCCCTTCATGTCATAACCGGCAAGCGCTTTGTCGACGAGGCGTTCGCTGGTCTCAAAATCGTAGTTCCACATGAACCGGTTCTTCACGATAAAAGGTGCACCAGCGTAGAACTTTTCGTACTGGGCATGGCGGCTAGCAAATTCGGAACCAACTGCATCCCAGGCGAGTTTAAGTAGTTTTACCCGTTCTTCTGCCGGCCAATCTGGCGACTGCACGTAGCGCCGGATATCATCGCCTGCCTCCGGTGTATCGAAATCTTTCACATTGGATGGCAATTGGATCATGCCTCCACCCGTAAGTTCCCGCAGCACCTCAAGAATTTCTGGATAGAGCCGTGACTGCAATACCATCGCTGCGTAGTGGATCTGCGGGTGTGGCACGTAGACGCCGTTCTCATTCGGCTGTGCCTTGGCGATCTGCCCGTCGAGCAGCCCCTCATAGATCGCCGCCTGCACCGCGATGTCAGCGATCTGACCCTGAACGGGCGGCATCTTATGGATGCCATTCATCTGTGTGATACGCTGCGCCAAACCGGTCAGGAAACGCAGCTTCGTGACGAAACGGATCTGCGCCTGGTTGTTACCCAAAATATGGGCTGGCGTCTCGAACCACTGGTCGCGACAAATATCCAAATTTTTATAAACGAAGACATGCTCCCATGGCACGAAGACGTTGTCATAGACAACAAGTGAATCCGTTTCATCGAACCGGGTTGCCAA
>PBDC01000011.1 GCA_002717185.1 Rhodospirillaceae bacterium | reverse complement strand
CAGATGGCAGCGCAACGAATTTGGAACGAACCCAACAAACTCGACCATCTCGTGATTTCTATGAAGCACCCAACGGCGCTTGCCGCTATGCTTTCCGGTGGTCAAGCTGTGAAAAGCCACTTCGCGACCCTGCCGTACTCCTATCAAGAACTGCAAAGCGGTAAGGTATGGAAAGTCACGGATTCCTATGAAATCCTTGGTGGACAGCACTCGGTTCTCGTGATGAGTGCCAGCAAATCGTTCAAGGAAAATAATCCAAAAACCTATCAAGCGGTCATTGACGCGTTTGCAGAGGCCTTCGCCTGGGTCAATGCCAATCCGGACAAAGCAGCAGAAACCTATATCCGCTATACGAAGTCAAAGCTGCCAAGAAAAACAGTCCAGGCCTTGTTACATGATAAGGGCGAGATGGACTTCTCTATGGTGCCAAAGCACACCATGAAATATGCCAACTTCCTGAACCAGATTGGCGATATTCCGAAAGCCTCTAGCTGGAAGGATTACTACTGGGATAACAACTACCAGTTCAATGGTAGTTAACAGTATGAACGAGGCAGCTACCGGAACGGCAGGGGTCTCTCCTGCCGTTCCTACTCTTGAACCGATTCTCGACGTGTCGGGAGTTACGCTTCAATACAAAACAAAAGAACACCTAATTACAGCCACTTATCGGGTGGATTTTCAGGTTTTCCCGTCCGACCGCTTCGTCCTTTTAGGACCCTCTGGCTGCGGTAAATCTACACTTCTGAAAGGTGTGGCCGGCTACATGCACCCGGTAGAAGGCACGATGAAGCTGAAAGGCAGGGAGATTAGCGAACCGGGACCTGACCGAGTTATGGTCTTCCAGGAGTTTGACCAACTGCTCCCATGGAAGACTGTAAAACAGAATATTACTTTTGCGCTGATGAATGGCGGCAAATGCTCTTCCGCAAGGGAAGCGAACGATGTCGCAATGGAATATATAACCAAAGTAAAATTGGAACGGTTTGAAGACACCTACCCGCACATGCTGTCCGGCGGCATGAAACAGCGTGTCGCAATTGCGCGCGGCATGGCGATGGAACCTGACATATTACTTATGGATGAACCGTTTGCGGCACTCGACGCGTTAACCAGGCGCCAGATGCAAGAAGAGCTGCTGCAACTTTGGGACGACACCAAGTTTACGGTTCTATTCGTTACACACTCAATCGAAGAGGCCGTAATCATCGGCAGCCGTATCCTCATCCTATCGCCGCACCCAGGCCAGGTTAAAGCGGAACTCAATGCCCACCAAATGGGGCACAGCGACGTTGGCGATAAGGAATTTTCGGAGCTTCAGGAAAAAATCCACGCGATGATCTTCGCCGACCGGGTTTTGGAAGACGAGACATTACCAAATGCCTGAAGAACCGGCGATCAAAGGCGAGCTTCACGTAAGATCGGAAATCGTCAACGAAATTGGCCAGGCTGGTACGGGCGAAGTCGAGCGTCGACTCTCGGTTGTCGAACGACTTTCCAACATCGACCCGCTGCGCAAGTTCACCATCCTGATCATCATGGTTGTCGTTTGGGAGCTCTACGCCCGCATTGGTGAAATCAACGAACTGATGTTCCCAACGTTCTCGGCAACTGGGACGGCCCTTATCGACGCATTGGTGAATGCGAGCTTGTTAGTCAATGTTTGGAACTCGTTGAAGCTTCTCTTATCAGGCTATGCCATCGGTATCGGTATCGCCGCCATTCTCGTAATTCTCGCGGTGGGCAGCCGAATTGGTAGCGACCTATTGACCACCTTAACGGCTATGCTCAACCCGCTTCCCGCGATCGCGCTCCTTCCGATGGCTATGCTGTGGTTCGGCCTTGGCCCTGGTGCCATCATCTTCACGCTGTTGCATTCAATTATCTGGCCGGTCGCTCTTAACACTCATACAGGGTTCCAAAGCGTCAGCGAAACACTAAGGATGGTGGGCGGAAACTATGGGCTTCGCGGGCTGCGTTACATATTCAAGATTCTAGTCCCAGCAGCCTTCCCCTCAATTCTAACCGGCTTGCGTATTGGATGGGCCTACGCCTGGCGCACTTTGATCGCGGCAGAGTTAGTCTTTGGCGGTCAAGTCGTCGACACCTCGGGACAACTCGGCGCCGAAGGATCAAACTCCGGCGGCCTGGGATGGATCATCTTCGAGAGCCAGATGGAAAATCAGACACCATACGTCTTTGCCGGACTTTTCATGGTCATCTTGGTCGGCATCACAGTCGAGAACGGGTTCTTCAGAAACATCGAAGAAAAAACAGTCCGCAAATGGGGCATGCAGAAGGCCTAAAATGAGCGATAACGCTGTGCAAATTCACGTTCGCCCAGAATTCGAGAATAACAATCTCGGTAAGGCAGAGAATGTCGATATTGAGCGTCCACTTTCAGTCTTTGAAAGAATTGCAAATATAAATGCGGTCCGAAAGCTAAGCATCTTGCTAGGCCTGCTGTTTGCTTGGGAAGCCTATACTCAGATTGCCGAGGTTGAACCTTTGCTATTTCCGAGTTTTAGCGCTAGCGCCGGGGCGTTATGGGAAACAATGCTAACCGGCGAGATGCCTAAGAAGATCTGGGTAACCGTCGAAATTCTGCTGGTTGGCTATGCGGCGGGCCTCGGCTGCGCAGCGATTTTGCTGACCTGGGCCGTGTTAACACGTGTCGGCAGCGACGTGCTAGCAACACTGACCTCGATGTTCCAGCCGCTCCCAGCAATCTCCTTGTTGCCGCTTGCGATGCTTTGGTTTGGCCTCGGCGCGTCGAGCCTAGTGTTCGTCACCATCCACTCAGTCCTTTGGGCGGTCGCGCTCAGCACCCATGTCGGCTTCATGGGGGTCAGTGAGACCTTGCGAATGGTTGGCCGGAATTACGGACTGCGCGGCATTCCATACATCTTTAAGATTCTTGTACCAGCTGGGTTTGCCTCAATCTTAGTCGGCCTAAAGGTTGGATGGGCCTTCGCCTGGCGCACATTGATTGGTGCGGAACTCGTCTTTGGTGCTTTATCGGGCGAAGGTGGTCTAGGCTGGATGGTCTACGAAAAAGGCGAAAATTTGGATACCACCTATGTTTTCGCCGCACTATTCATGGTCATCGTAATCGGTCTACTCGTTGAGAACGTCTTGTTTCGTAACGTCGAACTGAAGACGATCGCCAAATGGGGCATGCAACGCTAGAGCACTGCACACAAAGCTACCTTCCAGGGCGAAGCACGGACCGGCAGCATAAAATCAATTCTTCATATAACCTTGATGCTTCACCGCAACAGCCTTCTACCCTTAAGTTGAGGGGTGGCATTAATTAGCGGATAATATGTCGATCCACAGGCGACCCACCCTTTGTTAAAGGAAGACATCATGTCCCTCTCGCTCAAACCTATGACGACTACCCGGTTCGTTGTAGAGGTCAAAGATATAAATCTTTCCCAACCCATCGAAGGCTCGACAGTTGCCGCCCTGCGTAGGGCGATTAACGAGCATTCAATTCTGGTTTTTCGTGGTCAGACCATCGACAACGACCAGCATGTCGCCTTCAGCCGAAATTTTGGTGACCTCGAAATACACACCGTCAAGCAGTACTTATTGCCGGACTATCCGGAAATTATAGCTCTGGCTAACCGTGGCGAGAACGGCACCACGCCAATCGACAATGGCGGCGCCTATTGGCACACCGATATCTCATATAAAGCCAAACCACCCATGGGTTCACTGCTCTATTCGTTGGAGGTCCCTCCGGAGGGCGGCGATACGATGTTCGCCGACATGTATGCCGCGTATGATACGCTCAGCGATAACATGAAAAAGCGGATAAACGGCCTGCGCGCAATTCATGGCTACGAAGCGCGCTTCACGAGGATGGGCGAAGGGGGAAAGCGGCCCAAGCTGTCGTCAGAGCAGCTAGCTGAAGTTCCAGAAGTAGTCCATCCCATAGTCCGTATGAACGCGGAAACCGGCCGGAAGGCGCTCTATGTCAACGAAGGCTTTACGTTAGGCATTGAGGGGCTACCCATGGATGAAAGCCGCGACTTACTCGATACGCTTAACTCTCACGCTATGCAACCAGACTTCGTCTATTCACACAACTGGCGTGTCGGCGACCTAGTCTTCTGGGACAACCGTGCAGTCATGCATTGCGCAACGGCGTATGACACAAGCTATGCCCGCACCATGCATCGCACAACGATCCAGGGNGACATNCCGATCTAGCCTGACAACGCTTGGGGAANCTAAATAATAATTNNCTNCCGATCACGTTCCAGAACCAACTTGGGCNAACCAGTTTTNGCTGAAANTNAACGAAATCACAGTNCAACTGGNTTTGTAATCCGATATACATTTTATGGGGTTACAAGGAAGCGGTATCACCCTCCCTCGGACCTCTTTTCCATTCAGTGCAAACNTCTGGNTCCNCTTCCTTGACCAATCTCACTTCCCGNAATTCTGAAAATTGCTTCCGGGACACCAGCTGACATAAGGCCCAAACCGCCATCGCGCGCACCAAAGGAGATGGGTCATCGAGTAAACGTTCAGCTGCAGGAACTAGATTGGTATCCTTGCTGTTGCCCACAGCAATCAGGACATTGCGCACGAAGCGGTCACGACCGGTCCGCTTGATGGCCGTGCCGGCAAACAGCGCACGAAATGCCGCGTCGTCGAGCGATGCGAGTTCGGCAAGACGCGGTGCAGCCAGCGTCCCTCTTTTCCGTAAACCGGGTTCAGTCGCAGCGGAAGCGTATTTGTTCCAAGGGCAGACCGCTAGGCAATCGTCGCAACCATAGATTCGGTTTCCTATCGCTCTACGGAATTCCTCCGGAATATGTGCTTTATGCTCAATCGTAAGATAGGAAATGCAGCGCCGTGCCTCGAGCTGATATGGTGCAGGAAACGCTGCTGTAGGACAGACATCCAGACAACGTGAACAGCTACCACAATGGTCGGTTTCACCCGCATCGGCGGATAGATCCAACGTCGTATAAATTTCGCCTAAAAACAGCCAGGACCCGTGGATACGGGACACCAAATTAGTGTGCTTTCCCTGCCAGCCAAGGCCGGCCCTCACGGCCAATGGTTTTTCCATCACTGGTGCCGTGTCGACAAAAACCTTAACCTCGCATTGGAAAGCCTCGTGCATCCAGCGGGCCACCCGCTTCAACCGCTTTTTGACGACATCGTGATAATCGCGGCTCTGCGCGTAGACTGATATCGCACCACGGTCCTTATAATCCAAGATGTCGAGCGGCGAGCCTTCCGGTCCGTAATTCATCGCCAACGCTACGACTGACCTCGCTTCTGGCCACAAAACTAACGGATCAGCGCGGCGGTCGGCCTTAGCCTCCAACCAGCCCATATCGCCGTGCCAACCATCCGACAGAAACTGGCTCAGTCTTTTTTTAGCTTTGGGACCGGCATCAGGAGGCGCGAAACCGACCGCATCGAATCCTTCGGACAGCGATTTATCGCGGACCGCCACCCGGATCTCCGAAGCTTTATGATTATCCCCGCCCATGATAAGGGGGCACCCCTTGATCCGGAATCCAGAGATCGTCCGGCATCGGTCCAGTCTGATAAAACACGTCGATTGGCATGCCACCTCGCGGATACCAATAGCCACCAATACGCAGCCACTGCGGTGCGATTTCCGCATGCACCCGCTTCGCAATGGCCACAGTACAGTCCTCGTGGAAGGCGCCGTAATTGCGGAAGGCACCGAGATAGAGCTTCAGCGATTTACTCTCAACCAAAAAGTCACCGGGCAGATAGTCGATAACGAGGTGGGCAAAATCTGGCTGCCCCGTCACAGGACAGATTGACGTGAATTCTGGACAGGTAAACCGCACGATATAGCGCTCTCCCACCTGCGGGTTCGCAACCTTCTCCAACACCGCAACCTCGGGCGAGTCCGGTAATTTGGCAGTGCCCCCTAACTGGGTCAGCGTTGAGGTATCTGTCATGTCCTCATTCCATTACAGAGGATCGATGTCACCGAGTGCTTGCTGCTCCCGGAACTGATCGACGAATGTATCAAGCGTATCCGCCGCGATTGCCTCGCGGAGTCCTGCCATGAGTTTTTGATAGTAGTGCAGATTGTGCCAGGTCAGAAGCATCCCGCCGAGCATCTCACCGGCGCGGTGCAAATGGTGCAAATAAGCTCGGCTGTGTCTCGCGCACGCCTGGCAATCGCAAGTTTCTTCAAGCGGCCGCGGATCGTCCACATGCCGAGCGTTGCGAATATTTAGCATCCCGCGCGCTGTAAAGACCCGGCCGGTGCGGCCCGATCGTGTAGGTAACACGCAGTCGAACATATCGATCCCGCGCTGGACCGCGCCCACGATATCGTCTGGCGTACCTACGCCCATCAGATAACGCGGCCGTTCCGACGGCAGGTGTGGCACGGTGGCGTCCAAGACATCGAACATAGCCGATTGCCCTTCGCCTACCGCAAGGCCGCCGACCGCGTAACCCTCAAACCCGATATCAATTAACGCTGCCGCGGAGTCCACACGCAAATCCTCATATACACTGCCCTGAACAATGCCGAACAATCCGCAGCCCGGCCGCTTCATGAAGGCGTCCTTACTGCGTTTTGCCCAGCGGGTCGACAGAGCCATGGATTTTGCGGCCTCATCGTAGGTTGCCGGATGTTGAGTGCATTCGTCCAATACCATTGTGATGTCCGATCCCAGTAGGTGTTGAACTTCAATTGCTCGTTCCGGCGTCAATTCATGGCGAGAGCCATCGATGTGAGAGGAGAAAGTCACGCCGTTCTCGTCAAGTTCACGCAGTTGAGCCAGCGACATCACCTGGAAGCCACCAGAATCAGTCAGGATAGGTCCCCGCCAATCCATAAAAGTGTGCAGACCACCAAGCGCTGCAATTCGCTCTGCCCCGGGACGCAACATCAGGTGATAAGTGTTACCAAGAACACACTGGGCACCGGTACTTCGCACCGCATCAGCAGTCATCGCCTTCACCGTCCCGGCCGTTCCCACAGGCATGAAGGCAGGCGTTTGGATTTGGCCATGCGCGCTATCGATACAGCCCCTGCGGGCGCTGCCACTAATCGCACTCGTTTCAAAGGCAAATTCGGTCACTTTTCCTGCCTTTCCGGCGACAGCAGGCAAGCATCGCCATAGGAGTAGAACCGATACGCCATCTCAATGGCGTGCTGGTAAACGTTCAACATCCGATCGTGACCCGCATATGCACAAACCAGGGCAAACAGCGTCGACTTCGGCAAGTGAAAGTTCGTCATCATCAGGTCTATCGCACGAAACCGCCAACCTGGCGTGATAAACAAATCGGTGTCGCCTTCAAACGGATGCACGATTCCGCTTTCGTCAACCGCGCTTTCCAAAAGTCTGACGCAAGTGGTGCCCACCGCTACAATTCGACCTCCCCCGCCGCGCGCCGAATTGATCGCCGCCGCAGCCCGTGCACTAACGATCCCGTACTCGGAATGCATCCGGTGGTCTTCCAGTCGCTCGACTTTAACCGGCAGAAACGTCCCTATCCCGACATGTAAGGTAATCCGTGTACACCCGATACCCCGTGATGCAAATCGATCCATGAGGCTCGGTGTAAAATGCAGCCCGGCGGTGGGGGCTGCAATAGCCCCACGCTGTGCAGCAAACATGGTTTGATAGTTCTCCCGATCGGATAGCTGTCCCTCCCCATCACGCCGGATATAGGGTGGAAGCGGCATCGCGCCATGCGCCTCAAGCGCTTCGAGAAGCTCGGCAGGAGTGCTTTCGAAATCGAGTGTTACATCTCCGTTTGGTGCCTTCCCGTCAACTATTGCGGAAAAAGAGTCGGCAAAGACAACCCGATCTCCCTCCCGCAAGCGGCGTCCTGGCTTCGCAAATGCTCGCCACCGCCCGTGACCAAGATCCGTGTGCAAGGTGACGGTGATTGCAGCCGCACCACGCCGGCCGAACAACTGCACTGGAATTACCTTGGTTTCATTTACGACCAGCATGTCGCCTGGCTTAAGTATGTCAGGGAGATCGGAAACCGTGCAGTCCGAATTACCGTTTCCGACAACTAACAGTTTAGCTGAATCGCGGGGGCTCGCCGGTTGCTGCGCGATTCGCTCCCTAGGCAGATCAAAATCAAATTCGTCGAGCCGCATCAGCACCGCCGTCAATCGGCTGCGATGACAGCCGGCCGGATCCTCGACAACAGCATGCGAAACGGGACGAGTAAAACGGCCGCCATCGAGAACTTAGCGATCAGATCACCAAGCGCCAGGGTCGGCCACGGCACACCGGTACCGTAGAAAGCAACCGAAAAAAACAAGCACGTATCAATCATTGACGCGATCACCGAGGAGCCCAGCGGGGCTTGCCACCAAGAACGATTGCGCAGTCGATCGAAAATGTAAACGTCGCTCAATTGTGCTATCAAAAAGGCACTTCCAGATGCCAACGCGATCCGGGGCGTAGCAAGCCAGATGGACAAGATCACAGCTAAGGCAAACCCGACATAAACGACGCGGCGGGTTGTCGCAGTACCATAACAACGGTTGGTCAGGTCGGTCACAAGGAACGTCACCGGATAGGTCAGAGCACCCCAAGTCAGCCATTCGTTGATGGGAAATTGAACCGCATAGTTGGAAACCGCGACGATAATAGCCATCGCTGCAGTCGGCAGCATCAGCTGCATAATAACTTCCCCAAATTCGTGAATGGTTGATCATTTGTGACCGGCTGGCGAGCCGCTTAATTATAGATGCGCAAGCTTACGCGCAAGCCTGTTTCCGGGTTCGGCTTGACGCTCTCTAAACATGGTTGAAGAAATGAATTTCCAATACCCTTGAGGAAAACCCTAAATTTGATTTACCAAACCGAAAAATACCACGTAATGATTTGATCTACTTATTTAATGTTAGGTCATTCTGGCCTGATAGTTCTCGCCAAAAGTTGTAATTTTTAATTTTCTGGGCTACGTAAAACACAAGGCAAGGCAGCACGATTTGACTTTTGTATTATTTAGTCTGAGCCCTCCAAAGGTCGTAGGTGGTGGGAATGGGGACCTTATTCCAACCTTATAATACAAGTCGAAATTTTAAACTTAACCAGAATACACCAGCGGAAGAAATGGGATGCCAAAGTCCGTTAATGACCTCTTCCTCGCAGCAAACCAGCGCTGTCAAAGAACGTGCAGGAAATATTGATGAACCAAAACGACATTGTCACGGCAGTCTTAGATTTTATCGCAGCAGACAGCGCTAATGACATTGCTTTCAACGAATTAGCGCTCAAACTTTTTGCCTATCAATACGATTGCAACGGCCCATTCATGAAGTTCGCCCGCGAACGCGGCAAAACTCCGCGCACCGTTAAATCTTGGACAGATATTCCTGCCGTCCCGATCAATGCCTTTAAGACGTTGGATTTATCCTGTTCACCCGTAACTGAAGCGAAAGCAGTCTTTATGACTAGCGGTACCACCTTGGGTGGCATTCGCGGCAAAAGCTATCATCCTCTACTCGATGTCTACGATGCTTCAATGAAGCGAAACTTCCAAAACCGCTTCATGGGTGATTTTGAGCGGATAAAAATGGGTATCCTGTTCCCTTCGCCAACATTAATGCCGAATTCATCTTTGGCACATTATCTCGACCTGGCGGTCCGAGATTTTGGACTAGGCATAAGCCGGCACCTGATGGACGACAATGGAATAAATTTTACCAGCCTATTTGAAGACCTTGCAGAAGCCGAACAATCTGGCAAACCCTATGCATTGCTTGGCGCAAGCTTCAGCTTTGTGCATGTTATTGATGAAATGAAGAGGACCGGCAAAACAGCTGATTTGCCCCCAGGCAGCAGAATATTGGATACCGGTGGTTTTAAGGGTCAATCTCGGGAATTGGAACCGGATGCGTTCTATAATAGCCTTGAAGCAACCTTTGGCGTGCCGCGTCAGAATTGCATTAACATGTACGGCATGACAGAACTTTCATCCCAATTGTACGATGACGGTAATCTAATTTGTCCATCCGTAAAATCTGGCCCTAACTGGCTGCGTTCACGGGTCGTCAACCCAATAACTGGTGAAAATATACCTGACGGCCAGACAGGCATCCTTGCACACACAGACCTAGCACACTTCAACATCTGCACGACGGTCTTGACGGAGGATACTGGCGTCGTCGTAGATAATGGATTTCAACTAATTGGGCGAGCGTCTGGAATAGAGGCACAGGGCTGCTCAATGGCGGTTGATGAATTTTTGAAAGCAGCCGGCAGCAACTAACAATCATGATTGAACATGCATGCCATTTACCTGGACTTGATCCAAGGTCGTTGGGTTGGGAGACGTTGCACTTTGATCAATCAGGACAGGATATAAAAATTGATGTCCCTGTTCTCAAAGGAGCCGATGTTAAAGCGTTAGCAGAATATATTCGTATTCATAAGAAACAGTCCCTAGCAGGGTACCCGGTTAAACGGATTGTCGAAATTATTGATAAGGCTATCAGCCGCCTGCTAGACCGAAATGACCCATACCGCCGCCGTATGGAAGAGATGTTACCCGTTATTACAGGCTATGACCGAGAAATGCTTCACCTCGGGCTAACGGAATATCTAAAATGTTTTCGGAAGCCAGAACTTCAACGATTTCTTGCAGAAGATCTTCCAAATCCAGCAATCTTGGATGAATTTCAACCGTTAAACAAAGGTGGCCACGGCTTAGCCTTTGGACCCGAAATTTGCGCACATATTTGGGCCGGTAATGTGCCCGGATTACCACTTTGGAGCCTTGTTTCGGGGCTTCTGGTTAAGTCCGGAACAATTGGTAAAGTACCAAGTGCTGAACCAATGTTCGCAACCTGGTTTGTAAAATTAGTGTCAGAGATTGAGCCCGAATTAGCTAACTGCATCGCTATCGTCTGGTGGAAAGGAGGAGATAAGGATGCAGAAACTGCGCTACTTGAAGAGGCCGATGTTGCGTTGGCTTACGGGAGCAATGAAGCTCTTTCAGCGATCCAGTCTAGGACACCGGTTACGACAAGGTTTCTTGCCTACGGCCATAAGGTCAGTTTTAGCCTAATTGGCAGGGAGGCATTGGACGCCGCAAAAGCCTCCTCGACAGCACGACTAGCTGCGTACGATGTTGCGCGCTATGACCAACAAGGCTGTTACAGCCCGCATGTCCTATTTTTAGAAAAAGGTGGAAAAGTTGCACCGAAACAGTTCGCTCAGTATCTGGCTCACGAATTAGCGGCGCTGGAACGTAAGTTTCCCCGCCGCCCACTTAGCATCGCTGAAGCCTCCAGCATTTCTACTTGGCGTTATGAGGAGGAGCTAGCTGCCGGTGCAGAAGTCGTCGGAGATGCAGGTGGTGCTTGGTCGGTATCGTATATTGAAGACGAGGATGGCTTTAAACCAAGCGGACTAAACCGCACCATTCGCGTCGTCGCGGTTAATGATTTAGCAGACATTCCCATTCGTGTAGCGCCATATAAGCGACTTCTCCAAACCGTAGGAATTGCGGTTTCCCCAAAACGATTAATCAGCCTTTCGGAGGAACTGGGTGCCAAAGGTGTCACGAGGATCGCAGCCGTTGGTGACATGACGGCTCCGGAAGCTGGATGGCATCATGATGGTAGATTTAATTTGGTTGACCTAGTGCGCCTGGTTGAGATCGATGGTCGTGCCTTTGAGGCTGCAGACAGGCTGGCACCCTATGCCGAGTGACGGCATTTTCCTTAATTTGAGTTCAACAACATTTTCTTATGAAGGGTCAACGGTCGACGTTGTCTCAAACATCAACTGGTCCATACCAGAGGGTAGCGTTCATTGTCTTGTCGGTCGAAGCGGTTGCGGCAAAACAACGCTCTTGAAATTAGCAGCAGGACTTTTGTTACCTACTTCTGGGGCCGTTCGAATGCTTGGAGCCGATGTTTCAGAACCTTCGCAACATGTGGGGTTTGTCTTTCAGTCACCGTCGCTTTTGGAATGGCAGACTGTCCTAAACAATGTTCTGTTGCCAGTATCTTTGCATAGGGCCGTAACGAAGGCGGATCTGACAGCAGCGGAAGAACTACTTCAACTCGTTGGTTTGCAAGAGCATACTAACCGTTATCCAAGACAGCTCTCTGGCGGTCAACAAAGCCGCGTTGCCCTTGCACGTGCATTGATTATGGAGCCTGACGGCCTTTTGATGGACGAGCCCTTCGCGGCCCTAGACGCCATTACGCGAGAGGAATTACAGGATGACCTGCTTCAACTCGCGTTACTGCGACAAACCACTGTGCTCTTCGTCACACACGACATCGGGGAAGCAGTTTATTTAGCGGACAAAGTGGCGGTTATGGATGCGGGAAAATTTATTTTTACGGCAGATGTGACATTCGATCGACCGCGCAAGCTGACACAACGCTATTCAAGCGAATTTAATGCCACCTGTCTCAAGTTGCGACAAGCTATGGCACCTGAGACCAGAGGTGAAGCTTGAAGAAAACAAGCCTTCTTTCTCTCATTTTGTTCATTGCACTTCTAATAATCTGGGAAATTTTGGTCAAAACAACCGGCGTTTCAGCACTGGTATTTCCTGCGCCGACGGCCGTTCTCATGGTGCTTTGGGAGGGCCTGACTGTTGGATTTCTTTGGCCACATATCTGGGTGACTTCAGCTGAAACCCTAATAGGGTTTGCCCTTGGTTGCATCATTGGGTTTATGGCGGGCGTCATTCTTGGCGAGATCAAATTTTTGCGAAAATTTCTTTGGCCCTATGTTCTTGCCAGTCAAGTAGTGCCCAAGCTAGCTCTAGGCCCAATCTTCATAGTCTGGTTCGGATTTGGGATGACGTCGACCATTGTCATCACGGCCTTGATCTGTTTCTTCCCTCTGCTGGAGAATACAATGACCGGCCTTCAATCTGTGTCTCCCGATAAGCGCGACCTCTTCCGAATGCTAGGTGCCTCCCGCTGGCAGACCCTGATTAGGCTAAAGATACCGTCCGGACTACCAGTAATTATGGCGGGTGTCCGCGTTGCGATAGTTTTGGCACTCGTAGGCGCTGTTGTCGGTGAATTTATTGGCGGATCTAGCGGTCTTGGCGCCAGCGTCATAACAGCACAGGGCATGATGGACTCCACACTGATGTTCGCCTTATTTATCGTAATCACCGCACTCGGATTACTATTTTACCAACTAACTGTTCTAGTCGAAAAATGCTTCTTATCTGGCTGGATGAAAGGACAAGACCAATGATAATTAGGACCATCCTGGCCGCAACAGCACTCTTATTGAGCTCTGCTTTCACGGCTTCATATTCGATGGATACGGTACGCATCGCGGGTTGGAGCAAGCCAATCAGCGAAATTACAAACATACTAGCGGAGCCCGACAAAGGCTTCTTCAAGGCCAATAACATCGAAATGAAATATGTGCCAGGCGCAGGCGGTGGATCTGCTATTCGAAATATGCTCTCTGGCGCTGCAGACGTAGCATTTACGGATCCTGCTTCGTTTTATCAGGCTCTAGATAAAGGCGAAAACCTAGTCGCAATTTATAATATTTATCCACAGAACGTCTTCAACGTCGTATCACCCGTAGAACGCGGTATAAAAAAACCGGAGGACCTAAAGGGTAAAACAATTGGTGTTTATAGTCTCTCTAGTGGGACGCGCCAAAACCTGCAGGTTCTCTTACACCAAGTCGGTCTATCGGAGAAAGACGTAACCATAAAAGTAACAGGCCTTTTGAATTTTGCTCCAGTCATACAAGGCCAAGTTGATGCGACAGCGGCGACAGATACTGGCCTATTTGTCGGCAAGCTAAAAGGCCTTGGCAAGGTAAATGTCATCAACGTTGCAGATAGCCTAAACGTCCCAAGTGATATGTTCGTCGTAACAGATGCCTATTACATGGCAAACAAAATGCTATTAAAGCGTTTTTTAGCTTCATACCGTGATAGTGCAGCGTGGATGATCGCGGAACCAGAAGAAGCAGCAAAAATTGCAATCAAACGATCCATAAATGGACGCAATGAGGCAGTCAATTTAGCGATTATTAAAATTCGTAACATCTCTTCACAGTCAGAGACAACAAGGTCGAAAGGTCTCGGTCACTTCGATGTCGACCTACTCCAAAAAGGCGTAGAGACATTCAAAGGCCTAGGCCTCATAAAGGCTAACCTGGATATGAGTAAGGTTATTAAAACCGATCTCATCCCGAAATAAAAATAGAGCCTCCAAATGGATTTCGCCGGGAAATCGGTCATTGTCACAGGCGCCAGCCGTGGAATTGGTGCAGAGATCGCCCGTGGTTTTGCAGCCGAAGGAGCTTCTGTCACGGTCAATTTTCTACAAAATGAAAATGCGGCAAATAAAAGTGTAGCCGCATGCCATGCTGCGGGTGGTGACGCAATCGCAGTTAAGGCTGATGTAACGGAACAAAACCAGGCCTTCTCGCTTGTCGAACAAGCTGTGGATGCATTCGGTAAAATCGATGTGCTAGTCAACAATGCTTTTCGACCCTACCGGTTTGATCCCGAACAAAGAAAGTTGCATTGGGAGCTGGACTGGTCAGACTACCAGTCCCAATTCGAAGGCGCTGTAAAGTCTGCACATGGTTTAGCGCAAGCTGTTCTGCCTTCGATGCTGAAAAGAGCAGAGGGAGCGATCGTCAACATTGCGACAGATCTAATTGCTAGACCTATCGTGCCATACCACGACTACACGACGGCTAAAGCGGCGCTTGTCGGTTTCAGTCGAAATTTAGCAGCAGAGGTTGGGCCAATGGGAATTCGCGTCAACACGGTAGCGCCGGGCCTTGTTTATCCAACAGATTCTAGTGCCTCTACTAAAGAAAACCTCAAAGACGCCATTATAGCTCAAACACCCCTCCGCCGCATCGCTGGAACACAGGACATCGTTGGACCAGTCCTTTTCTTAGCCTCAGATTGGGCACAATTCCTGACTGGTCAAACGCTTTACGTAGATGGCGGCTTAATAATGGCGTAAATAAATTTTGGGAACCAAATTTAGCATATTTTCGATTCTTAAGGAGTGGTATGGTTCACTCTGGCTATCAACAAAAAAATTGAGTATGCCAACCAAGTTAGCTGATACAATTTGTATCAAATTCATAATCATGTAGTCCCATCAAAACATCCCTTACATTGGGAAGACACGGGTTATGAAATACCAGCGATCATCTTTATAAACGCGTGTTTTTGAACTGTTACGTCTGACCAAACACTTTCCAGGCACACCTAGGAACAACTCATCTAAAGAAATCTCATTAAGGTAGTGACTATATGCGCGTAGCAGTACTAGACGATTATCAGAATGTTTCTCAAACAATAACCGATTGGAGCCCACTCGAAGGGCGGGCTACTATCGATGTCTTTACCCAACCATTGGGTGACGAAGATGCCATTGTCGCGTCCTTGTATGACTTTGAAACAATCATCTGCATGCGCGAACGAACTCCTTTCCCGGCGAGCCTGATCAACCGTCTCGACAAATTGCAGTTAATTATCACGACAGGAATGCGAAATCGCTCCATTGATGGTGATGCAGCGCGCGAACAAGGCATTACCTTTTGTGGGACGCCCGGCCAGGGCGCACCAGCCGGGGAGCTCGCTTGCGCACTGATCCTTGCGCTGATGAAAAATATCCCAACCGACGACCAGTCGATGCGCAATGGCGCATGGCAGCCCGATATCGGCCAAAGCGTTGGTGGCAAAACGCTATCTTTATTCGGCTTAGGCAAGCTTGGTGCCTACGTTGCCCGTTTTGGACTCGCCATGGAGATGGACGTTATCGCCTGGAGCGAAAACCTAACCGACGCGCGTGCCGCGGAGGTCGGGGTCAGGCGTGTCGATAAAGAAGAAGCACTGTCATCGGCCGATGTACTTTGTGTGCAGTTGATCCTCAGCGACCGGACCCGGGGGTTGATTGGCTCTCCGGAGATCGCCTTGATGAAACCAACCGCTTTTCTGGTAAACACATCCCGCGGACCAATCATAGACGAGGCCGCGCTGATCGATGCCCTTCGACAAAGACGAATTGCCGGAGCCGGGCTCGACGTTTACGACATTGAACCGCTTCCTGTCGATCACCCCCTCCGATCTATCGAAAACACGATCCTTACTCCACACACCGGCTACGTTACCGTCGAAAATCTGGCACACATGTACGATCACGCCGTCGAGAACATCGTCGCATTCATGGATGGTGCTCCTGTTCGCGTTCTCAACGCCTAAATTCGAATATTCAAAACTTTGATCGCTATCGCCTAATTAGCGGTCGCGCTGGAAGAACATAGGGTTTCCAACAAGTAACGTCTTGATGGCACCGTTGCGCAACGACCAGCGCTGGTCCGCCCCGTCCCTATCGAAGGTGCGGACATCAATTCAGTTTTAGGCTCCGCCAACCAGTTGATCGGAAATCATTCCGCGCAGCGTATCCTCGAACGCTTCTAAGGTTTGATCGATATCCTTGTCAGTATGCGCCATCGATGTGACGCCGCTCATATGCGACATCAGATCGACACCGCGTTCCCGCAGCCCATTGCGCAATGCGAATATGATCTCCGGCGACACGCCACGGATTTTCTCGGCCCCCAATTCGGTGACCGATCCATCGACGATGCCATCGCCAAAATAGACGTGGAAAGTCGAGGCTTCACCATAGACCGCACCGGCGACCTGATGATGCTCGATGATTTCCCCCATGCCGTTGCGAAGCCGTTCCGCAGCCGCGTCAGCCAAGCGATTCGGCTCGCCCGTCTTCACCTGAGTAAGCGCCGCGACGCCACTGGCGGAGACAAGCGGGCTGCCGTTGAACGTTCCCTTATGGACAACACCAGGTTTCTTGCCTTTGTACTCATGTGTCGGATCGAGCAGCCGCATGATCTCTTCCTTGCCGCCCACTGCGCCACCCGGCAAGCCACCGGTAACGATCTTTGCCATCGAAGTCAGGTCGGGGATGATCTCGTCGCGCGCCTGCAGCCCTCCCGGGCTCCAACGGAAACCAGTGATGACCTCATCGAATATCAGAACGGCGTTGTGCTGGTCTGCAAGTTGGCGCAGAGCCCCTAAGAAACCGTAAGGTAACGGCACGCTGCCATAGTTAGCGCCAGAGACCTCACAAATAATCGTGCCGATCTCGCTGTCCCCTTCCAACACTTCTGCGACCCTTGTCGCATCCGGTGGAACAACCACCGTCGCCTCGATAGTTCCTGGCAGAATACCCAGCGACGACGGCTGGTCATAGGGCGCGGCCATGCCCAAATCAACGAATTCATGCCATCCGTGATAGTGACCCTCGAAGCGTAGGATCTTGTTTTTGCCGGAATAGGCGCGGGCAATACGTATCGCCAGCATCGTCGCCTCAGTACCTGAGCCAACGAAACGCACCCGCTCCGCGCAAGGGATAAGGCTTTGGATGAGTTCCGCCCAATCAACTTCAAGCGGATGACTGTCGGCGAAAAAGGTGCCTTTCGACGCCTGCTCGGTCAGAGCCCTGACAACGTCGGGATTTGCGTGGCCCAGAAGCAGCGAGGCGCTACCCATCGCGTAGTCGATGTATTCCTTGCCATCGACCTCCCATTTCCGGGAACCTTGGGCCCGCTCGACATATTTAGGGTAGGGCGCTACGTATCGGCTTTGATGCGACACGCCACCGGCTAGGCTCCCTCGTGCGCGGTCATAAAAATTTTCTGATGATACGGCCATGCCGCTCCCTCCCTTTTTGCCTGTTAATACCTAAGCAAGAGTAGATCATAGTATGCAACAATTGCGAGGAGCTTCTTCCCCCACCGGGTCAAAAGCAGCAACATGGGGATAATGCATAACGAACTCGAACATACGGGGACTAAACCGCCATGATCCCACTGATCGGATACGCCGACCGTCTCTCGCTACGGCCGAAGGAAACCATAAACTTCAAAGTCTCATGCAACGGCCCCGATCCCTACGAGGCACGACTAGTCCGAATTATCTGCGGTGACCCCAACCCTGATGGACCCGGCATCAAAGAAGAGGACATAGACGCCGATTTCGCTGGGTCTTATCCCGCGCGAACACAAGCAGCCCTGCAAGGTTCCCACGCAATGGTCGATTTGGGTGATCGGTCGATAGACAGCTTCACGCTGATCGCCACAATTTGGCCAACAAGGCCGGAAAAAACCGATCAAGGCGTCATCAGTCTGCCAGGTGCCAGCGCGACCCTTGCTATCGGCCCCGGAGGTGCCGAGATACGTGTCGGTGACGGTTCCCCCCTTTCCGTTGGCAAAGCCTTACGGGACCGCAGCTGGTACCGAATTTGGGCCTCCTACAACTCCGCCAGCGGTGAAGTTACGGTCAGCCAGGAGCCTCTCGGCCCGCCAACCCTCGTCGATGATGCGGGAAGCCTGACCAGCAAAGTAGTGGAAAACGCTGCTTCGCGTGCTGATACCCCGCTACTGATCGGCGCCATTGGCGGATCACCGATCGGTGGGCACTTCAACGGCAAGATCGAGGCACCCGCGCTTTACGACACCGCGTTAACACAGGGTGAACTTGCCGGTGCAACTCCACTCGCGGCATGGGACTTTTCCCAGGATATGTCGTCTTTTCGAATCAGCGATACCGGACCGAACGGGCTGCATGGGACACTGGTCAATGCGCCCGCTCGTGCCATGACTGGCTCGAACTGGACAGGCCAGGAGCGCAATTGGACCCATGCGCCGGAATCCTATGGAGCGATTCACTTCCATGAGGACGATGTTGCGGATTGCGGCTGGGAGACCGATTTCAGCTTCACCATTCCGGAAGGCCTGCGCAGCGGCGCCTATGCCGCCCGCCTTACCAGCGGCGACTATTGGGAGGCCATCCCCTTTTTCGTCTGCCCACCAAAAGGCAAGCAGACAGCTGATCTTTGCGTTTTGATCTCCACATTCACCTACACAATCTATGGCAACCAAGCACGGGTCGATTTCGGTGAAGACTGGAAACAACGCGCCGCCGACTGGGACGCCTTCCCCTGGAACCCGATGGAAAATCGTGAATACGGACTGTCCACCTACAACCATCACACGGATGGGTCGGGCATCTGCCATGCGAGCTGGCATCGCCCGATGTTCAATGTCCGTCCAGGCTACTTCCCTATAATGGACAGACGCGGGTCGGGCTTGCGTCATTATCCAGCTGACACGCACCTCACCGATTGGCTGGAAGAAAAGAGCATCGCCTACGACGTAGTCACCGACTGGGAACTGCATAATGAGGGCGCAGATCTGTTGAAACCCTACAAGGCCGTCGTCACCGGGAGCCATCCAGAATATCATACCACGGAAACCCTAGATGCGCTCACCGGCTACCGAGACAGCGGCGGTCATTTCGCTTATCTCGGCGGCAACGGATTCTACTGGCGCGTGGCACTTCATCCCGAGTTAGACGGGCTAATCGAAGTACGCCGCGCCGAGGATGGCATCCGAGCCTGGGCAGCCGAACCAGGTGAATACTACCAAGCTTTCGACGGCCAGTATGGCGGTATCTGGCGCCGCAACAATCGACCGCCACAAATGCTGGCTGGGGTCGGTTTCAGTGCGCAGGGTCTATTTGAGGGCACCTACTACCGCCGAGCCCCCGGCGCCGACGACCCGCGAACAAATTGGATCTTCGAAGGCGTGCCAGACGAGATCATTGGCGATTTCGGCTTGTCTGGCGGCGGCGCGGCCGGCTTCGAACTGGATCGTGCGGACCGTCTGCTGGGTACGCCTGAGAACGCTATCGTTCTCGCTGTCTCGGAGAACCCGCCCAATCACTTCGTACTGGTACCCGAAGAGTGGCTTACACATGTCACGACGATCCCCGGCGGAACACATGACGAGCTGACCCGCGCCGACATGGTGTATTTCGATTGCCCGGGTGGCGGATCGGTCTTCTCGGTCGGTTCGATCACGTTCTGCGGGTCACTGGCACACAACGGTTACAATAATAATATTTCGCGGATCCTGGAAAACGTTCTGACCCAGTTTCTTCGCTAGGGAGATAGACGTATGAATAAGATGATCGATTACTTCTACACCCACTCTTCACCCTGGACTTATCTCGGCTCCATGCGTTTCCACGAAATCGCCAAGGCCACCGGAGCGTCGATTAACTATCGGCCCTGCAATCTCGGCCGGATCTTTCCACAGTCCGGTGGTCTGCCACTGCCGAAGCGGGCGCCGCAGCGGCAGCGTTACCGTATGAACGAGCTAAAACGCTGGCGCGACCATCTCGATGTGGAGATTACGCTGGAACCAGCCTTTTTTCCCGCTGACGGATCCATCGCCGATCGCATGGTTATCGCCGCGGACAAGCAAGGGCTCGACACTGGGCGCCTGTCGAACTCGATCCTGCGCGGCATCTGGGTTGAGGAAAAAAACATCGCTGATGACGATACACTCGTCAGTATAGCCAACGCGCAGGGCATGGATGGCAACGCCCTGCTGGACGCAGCGCAGTCGGATAAAATTGGCACGGCATACGACACCTACACGCAGGAAGGCATAGATCGCCATGTCTTTGGCGCTCCGACCTATATCTACAAGGACGAACTCTTCTGGGGCCAGGACCGGCTGGACTTTGTCGAGAAGGCTCTACAATCTGGCTAAACGGTCAACCAAGAGCTTATAAAATCCGTCGGAATTAACGCGATCCATCACAATTACATTCGGTTCGCCATTCTGTACGCCCCACCAATCAGCCACGGTCTGGCCGATGGTTAACGGCGACCCAGTTTCCACCGTCAAATGCACATGCTTGCCACCGAAAAGATCTGACTGCAACAACCAGGCAATAACGCAAGGATCGTGCAAAGGTCCGCCTCGCTCGCCGTAACGCTCGGGATCGTTCTTGTCGTAGAAAGTGAGCATACCGGTCACCGCTTCCGAGACCG
>PBDC01000010.1 GCA_002717185.1 Rhodospirillaceae bacterium | reverse complement strand
GCCAAATACCCTTTGTCTGCGCCTTCCACCCAGCGGTCCAGGCCCTCGATCATGTTTTCCACATAATCAGGCCCAGAGAGCTCACAAATTTCGTCGTAGTTTTCCCGAAGTTCCTCACCTACTCGGGCATAGTGGGTACGCATATCATGGACACGTTCGATTGTATCAATTTCAACAAATCCGCGCTTTCCCAGATTATTTTGATAAAATTTTACAGAGCCCAGCGTCTCCAGTTGAATGCGGTCGAGGATTGGTTGCAAGACGTTAGGCGGACAATCTTCGCTCTGCATCGGATCAGTGAAGATAAATTCGCCCTCAGCTTTTAGAAGTCTATGGACCTCATTTAGAACAGTCCCTCGATTGGCGCTATGCAGTATCGCATCCTGTGACCATGCAACATCGTAGTTTTGGTCTGCCAAGGGCACGTCTTCAAAGCTGCAATGGATGACATCGATACAATTGGTAAGGTTGGCATCCTTATTCAGCTTTCTATTTATCGAATTCTGTCTTTCGCTAACGTTTACGCATGTGACATGACAACCGAAGTTCGAGGCGAGAAACCGAGCCGTTCCGCCGAAACCGGCTCCTAAATCAATCACCTTCGTGTCAGGTCCCAAAGGGGAAAGACGTTGCGCCATATTGATGATAGTTCGCTTGCTTGCCTCACCAATATCCTCGTCATCCGCACGATAGAGGCCAATATGAATGTCTTCCCCACCCCACACATTTCTGTAAAACTCAACCGCTGGCGTGCTGTCGTAATATTCTTCAGCTTTCGTTACAGCGTCTGCTTTCCCTTGCATTACTCTTTTTCTCCCAAAAACGATATGGCACAGCCTACCTCACGTGTGGTCGCACACCTGAAGAGCCGGCTAACTACAGGAGATCAATTATTGTCCTGTAGTACCTAGAATTTCTGCGAGAAAACGTCCTTAGGACAGGCTTCACCGCACCCGATAGATTATGTTTAGGCGGTGACAGCAGCCTAGGTACTGTTTTGCGAAAAACAAAACCCAGTCTGACAGACGCGTTTGCATTTTTCTTATTACCCACACAAATTGGGTAGTGGAGTCTCCTCCGACGCGTCCCCGCCTGGACAGCAACATTATTTGATAGTCGCTCTTTACGATCTGCTGCCCAACTGTTGACAAGCTATGTTAACATAACCATAGCGCAGCAGCAATTTGACCTAAGTAAAAATTTTAATATATCAGGATAACCTATTGAAGCGGAGGCTTAATTTTTGGGCAATGTCGGTGCCATACTGGCGCGGTTGCTAATTTTTCAGCCTCCGTGGGTATTAAGGTTCTCTAATTTGGGTAATTTCTGTTGGCGGCGCAGACACTGGCATTTTGTCTTAACGGCCTGCCGGCCACGGACTTGGAGAAATTTCTGATCGCTGGTTCAGGCAGAGCAGTAATCGTGTGCAGCCAGTACCTTCGATTGGCGGCGACCGGTGAACGATGCCGCTGCCTGAACCAGCGACGCTCCCTTTGAAAATCGCCACGTCGTTGCCCTGTAAGAACTCTATCGGTCCGTTGAAATTCTTTTGTTGGAGCAGTGCATTCTCGGCGTCCAGCGGGCGGACCCATTCGGTGGCGGGACCGCAGTAGGTTGTTAGTAGGCGTGCCTCTACATTATCACGATGGAACTTCCAGCAGGAGTTGTGGTTGATACGCTCCAGTCGCACATCAACGAATTCGCTCTGGGTGATGTTGGCGAAACGTGAAACGAGATCGTGGATGTCGCCAGCTAATAGATTTCGCATGTCGCCGACAGGCATAGCACATTCGTTAAAAATGCCTATCACAGCACTAGGGACATCGCGCGGCCGGATTAGAACACGTTGTTCTGGCAGGTTCGAAGGTTCCACTCCTTCCAGCCAAGTCTGAAAGCGCGCGGGAAGCGTCCTCCGCCAGATAACGAGCTCGGCGCCTTTGCTATTGAATGCGGAGAGACCTTCAGCGGCGTCGCACATCTTAATACCTTCGCTGATAGAAGCGATGGCCTCAACTTTAAGCGTTTCAACTAAATTCATATCAGAGTGAACCTCGAATGATTGCTTCGAAGTCGTCTTCCGTCGCACCGCGTGGGTTAGTCGCGGCGGACAGGTCCTTCATCGAGTAAGCGACTAGTTCGGGAATGTTTTCCTCTTCAACGCCCATGTCGCCAAGGCCGCTTGGTAAACCGATTTCTGCATTCATGGCGGAGACGGCTTCAGCAAGGTCCGCCTTCGGGCTTAACCCCATGGCCTGACCGAGGCGTTTGTATTTTTCGCCACATACAGATGCGTTGAACCGCAGGACGGCAGGTAGCAAGACCGCGTTCAGGGTGCCGTGATGCAAATTAAGGCGCTCGATGCGCCCTGCCGCATGGCTAATGGCGTGAACGGCGCCAAGCCCTTTTATGAAGGACAGTGCACCCTCCGTCGAGCACATCATCATTTGCCATCGGGCATCACGGTCCTGTCCATTTTCGACAGCAATTGGCAGAGCGTGCCAGCCGCGCCACAAACCGTCTAGCGCCACACCGTCCGCAGGTGGATTGATTGTTGGGGTCAGGAAAGCCTCGATGCAATGCGTGATTGCATCCATGCCGGTGGCAGCAGTCAAGGCTTTGGGTAAGCCCAATGTAAGTTCTGGATCGCAAATGGCCGCTCTCGGAACGAAGTGCGGACTGGCAAAAGTGACCTTACGGCCATCCGACATGATGATGACGAAGCCGACTGACACTTCGCTGCCCGTTCCTGCCGTAGTCGGTATCGCTATCAATGGGGCGACCGACTTAATGAGCTTTCCGCCCCCTTGCAGGGGATCGTATTGCGCTAGCGGGCCGCCGCTTCCCGAGAGTAGCGCTACGGCTTTGCCCAAGTCCATTGAGGACCCACCACCGATAGCGAGTACACCGTCGCAACCGTCGGATGTGAATTGGTCGAGCGCCTTCAAGACGGCGGCTTCCGTAGGGTTTCCAGGCGTGCCATCGAAGAGCGAGACGGGCATATCTTTGTTGAGCGTCCCTGTAACCGCCTGAACGAGTCCTGCCGTCCTGACACCGACATCCGTGGCGATGAATGGCCTGGAGATTCCTGCACGGCGAAGAGCGGATGGAACCTTTTGGACAGCGCCGTAATCGAAATGCGTTGTTGTTAAATATGTCAGTGTCGCCATGGTGGATCCTAAAACAAAAACCCAAGTTTACGCGGAGCGAGGCTTTGCACTCAGAAGTTGTCCTTGCGCTTTCGGGTCTCGGCAAAAACATCCACCAAGTCGGCCCCGCTCAAGCCAATTGTCGCCTGCAGATTTTGGCTCATAGGACGCACGAATGGGTTCGTGCCGCGCTCTAGGCCTATCGTCGTGGGTACTGTCGGCAAGCCCTGTGCGCGTAATTTATCGATGTCCTTGCTGCGGGCGACCAATTGAGCATTGCCTGGCTCAACTGACAGTGCGAATTCGGCGTTCGCTTGCGTGTATTCGTGTGCGCAATACACGATGGTTTCATCCGGCAGTGCCATAAGCTTCTGCAAGCTGTTCCACATCATTGATGGGCTTCCCTCGAATAGACGGCCGCAACCAAGTGCAAACAAAGTGTCACCAACGAATGCGATGTCTTCACTCGCGAAGTAATACGCGATGTGGCCGGTAGTATGACCGGGCACCTCCAATATTTTGGCGTTCATTGAGCCGAATGCATACGCGTCTCCATCCGAAACTCGCACGTCGATGCCGGGAATGCGTTCAGCATCGTTGGCTGCCCCGACAATAGTGCAACCCCAACGTTCCTTAAGTGACAGGTTTGCTCCGGTGTGATCACCATGATGATGCGTATTCAGGATGTGGGTAAGGCGCCAACCCTTCTCTTCCAATCCGGCGTTGATGGCGTCGTCATCAGGTGTGTCGATGCAAGCGGTCAAGCCTTGGTCGGCATCATGTGCAAGGAAGCCGTAATTGTCTGATCTACAGGGGAACTGATGAACTTTCAGCGGCATAGGTTTAGTCTCCAAATATGCATTTCATTCGTAGCCTTGGTTCCGCCGAGGCCATTGATGCCAAGAATAGTCTGTCAAACCGTAGCAATCCGCCTTGCAATCGAAGACGGAAGATATTGAACCTTTGATGATTATGAAGTGAAATGTTATATCATAACATGCTGGGCAACGAAGTCTGTATTAAAATGTAGACATCATTCCCTATCTCTAGTCAGCCAAGGTTGGAACGAAAGACACGATGCAGGAGGCACAGGCGAAAAGGCGTCAATCGCAGAACGATCTGCGGGTGCTAGATGCGCTCCGGTGTGCAAGTGGTCCGCAGACTGCGTATCAGATTCTGGGTCAGCTTAAAAAGCATGGTGTAACGGGGCCGACGACCGTCTATCGCGCGCTACATAGGCTGGTCGCGGACGGCACTGTCCATCGGATCGAAGCCCTTAATGCATATGTTATCTGCACTCACCCCACGCACGGAACCGCAACAACGTTCGTTATTTGCGAGCTGTGCAACATAGTCACAGAAATATGTGACGATAGGATCAGCGCACAGCTAAGACAAAGCACCCGCAATACCGGGATAGCCTTTAAGGCAGCGAGCATCGAAATCCGAGGTACTTGCGCCAACTGTCTATCAGTACAGCCCGAAGTGAGAATATGATCAGTAATTCACTACCGTTGATGCTGCTGATTGGGTTCATCGTGAAGCTGGATGCCTCGTCGGCTTGTTATATGATTGATCTCCGTAGCATTTGTGGTTCATGCGTCGCTGGGCAGGTAGCTGCATGATGACGCGAAAAGCCATATTGCGGCTTCTTTCTTTTGGGGCAGGAGCCAGGGTGGCCGTTGTGTCGCTCATCGTTGCAGCACTTTGGGCTGGTTTTTTCTGGGCGACATCATCGTTGGGGACGCTATGACGCCTGCGATCGCTTTTCAAAATCTCACTCTAGGCTATGGTCGTCACCCGGCTGTGCATCAACTTAAGGCCGATATCGATAAAGGAAGCCTCACTGCCATCGTCGGCCCTAATGGCGCGGGCAAATCGACCTTATTGAAGGGGGTGACCGGAGTACTCGCGCCACTGGAAGGCGGCGTGTCAATCAAAGGACTGAGCCGCGATGATATCGCGTATCTACCTCAGCAATCGGAAATCGACCGTTCATTTCCAATTTCAGTAATCGACCTTGTCGCCATGGGGCTTTGGCGCGAAATTGGTCCCTTCGGGTGGCTCGGACGGAAACGTCAGGCACGCATAGATGAGGCAATCGCAGCCGCGGGACTGACAGGCTTCGAGTTGCGATCCATTGGTTCTCTATCGGGTGGTCAGATGGAGCGGGCACTATTTGCGCGTCTTCTTCTGCAGGATGCGCAGCTGGTCTTGCTGGATGAGCCTTTCACCGCAATTGACGCACGTACGATGGCCGATCTTATCGGTGTCGTCCGTGACTGGCATGGCGAGGGACGTACGGTACTCGCAGTGCTTCATGATCACGAGACGGTTCGTACACATTTTCCCCAGACACTGATGCTTGCACGTGAATTGGTGGCTCATGGTCCAACCAACCAGGTTCTCACCGCCGAGAATCAGTTCCGCGCGCGCCAGATGTGTGAAGCTTGCGTCGGGCCACCCCATGTTTGCGGACGCAGTGCTGCATGATCTGGGACGTTGTTTTCCAGCCATTTGCCGAATTTGGCTTTATGCGCAGGGCGCTGCTTGGCTGCATAGCTATTTCTGTAGGTGCAACGCCTGTCGGTGTTTTTTTGATGCTGCGCCGGATGAGTCTGACTGGAGATGCGATGGCGTGCGCCATCCTCCCTGGAGCCGCCATCGGATATCTCGTCGCAGGCCTCTCACTTGGTGCAATGACGGTTGGAGGCTTAATTGCTGGCATGACCGTTGCCTTACTTTCAGGCCTCGTGACGCGGATCACGATTTTGCGCGAGGATGCAAGCCTCGCTGCCTTTTACCTTATCTCACTAGCGCTTGGCGTGCTGATTGTTTCGACGCGCGGTAGCAATGTGGACCTGATGCATGTGCTTTTCGGCACAGTACTCGCACTCGACAATGCTGCGCTGATCCTGCTTTGCTCAATTGCGAGCCTATCCGTGCTCATTATCGCACTTTTTTTTCGCCCATTGGTCCTTGAATGTGCTGATCCACAGTTTCTCCGCTCAGTCAGCAGGCTGAGCGCGCTGACGCATTTCACCTTCCTCGCGCTGGTCGTACTAAACCTCGTCGCAGGCTTCCATGCGCTTGGCACGCTTATGGCGGTCGGCATCATGATCCTGCCAGCCGCCGCTGCACGCTTTTGGGCCGCGAGTATAGGTGGATTGATTTTAGTCGCTGTTGGCGTCGCGATGCTGGCGAGCATGACCGGCCTATTATTGTCCTACCACTACAGCCTTCCGTCCGGGCCAGCGATCATTCTTGTAGCCGGCATAGCCTACGGAATGTCGATCGTATTCGGCACCTCAGGCGGAATTATCTCGCAGGCCTCACTGCGCCGACACTTCGAAACCTAAAAGGAAACACCATGGTCTCTCGCAGGCTTCTTCTTCAATTTTTAATCGCCTTTTTTGGCCTTTCTTTGACTGGTTCTCTGGCAGCGCAGCCATCCCAACCCACGCATGTGGTCGCCACGTTCTCGATCCTCGGCGATATGGTAAAGCGTATTGGCGGCAAGCACGTTGCCCTCACAACCCTCGTCGGGCCCAATGGTGATACGCATGTCTATCAACCCACGCCTGCCGCTGCACGTGCGGTGAGCGAAGCAAAAGTTCTTATCGTGAATGGGCTGGAATTTGAAGGTTGGCTCGATCGGCTGATAGATGCCACAGACTTTAAAGGTATGCACGTGATAGCAACCAAAGGGATTGAGCCGATTGCCTTCGAGGAACGCGAAGAACATGGCGGTCATAATGAAAAAGCAGACGATGGTAAGCGCAGCCACGGCGAGAACGATCATGGCCGCGATAAGAAAGGCACCGAAGAGAACCATCGTGACGGGCATTCAGACGATAAGCATGACGACCACCATGCTGGTCACGATCATGGCGCCTTTGACCCGCATGCATGGCAAAGCTTAAATAACGCTGTAATTTACGTGGATAATATTACCGGTGCTCTTGCCAAGGCTGATCCCGCTAACGCCGCAACCTTCTACAAGAATCGCGCTGCTTATGTGGCAGAGATCAAAGCACTCGACGTTGTCATCCGTGAGAATATGGCAAGACTATCGGCCAACCGCCGTACCATTGTTACCTCGCATGATGCATTTCAGTATTTCGGCCGCGACTATGGCCTGACCTTCCTGGCACCCCGGGGGCTAAGTACCGATTCAGAGGCGTCCGCTCAGGATGTTGCGCGCCTGATCGTGCAGATGCGAAAGGAGGGCATTTCGGCTGTTTTTGTCGAGAATATCACTGATTCACGCCTTCTAGAGCAGATCGCAAAGGAGACAGGAGCCTCGATCGGCGGGACACTCTACCCTGGCGCACTGTCAGGGCCGACCGGCCCGGCGCCCACATATCTTGATATGATGCGCCACAACTACGGCACGCTGTTGGACGCTCTGGGCATTTCGTAGTTTGCTTCCGACCTGCGGATGACCAAAACAGGTTCGCTTAAAAAATAGCTGCTGAGGTCACTGACCGAATCTAAACAAGGCAAAACACGGTTTTGCATATTTTGGTTGATTATAACGTTATGTTATAACATAACATTGCTTCTGGCCGTGATTTTTTTGGCACTGTGGCTGGGAAAGAAGGGAAACAATGAAACAAAAGTTACTTTACGCGCTCGCTGCACCGATGTTGTTGGCATCGACAGTAGCGCAGGCCGCTGACTCGAAGGATCTGCAAGCGATCCTGAAAGAGGTCCGCGATATGAAACAGGCGTATGAAACGCGAATTCAGTCTCTTGAGTCACAAATTAAGACACTGTCTCAAAGCCAGTCAAAAGTGCAGGCGAAGCGTGTGCCTGGCTCTGGCAACACCAAAGTAAAGGGCAACGCCTTTAACCCGTCGGTTAGCGCCGTTGTCGTCGGAACGGCGACGTCCTTTTCCCGCACTGCTTCTGAGTTTGCTGGTTTCGGTGTTGGTGAAGAAGGGGAACGGGGCAGCGAAGGCCTGTCACTCGGCGAGACCGAGCTGAATTTTTCCTCTAATATAGATGACAAATTCTATGGCAGCGTCACAGCGGCAATAGTTCGCGAGGACGGCTCCGACTTGGTGGAACTCGAAGAAGCCTATTTTCAAACTCTCCCGGGAGCAGGCTTGCCGGATGGCGTACAACTTAAGGCTGGTCGCGCATTTTGGAAATTAGGTTACTTGAATGAGCACCATCAGCATGCGGACGATTTTGCTGACCGGCCTCTCACTCATCGTGTTTTCCTAAACAAGTCGTTCAATGATGACGGTGCTGAAATTTCCTACGTGCTGCCGACGGATACCTACGCTGAAGTTGGTGGCGGCGTCTTTCGAGGCGATGACTTCCCGTTTGGCGGCTCGGTAAGTGGTCTCGGCGGATGGTCTGCATTTGGGCGGGTAGGCGGCGATATCGGTGACGATGGTAGCTGGCGTCTTGGCGCCTATGGGGTGCATGGTGATGTCAATGCGCGGGCATCCAATGAAGATGCGATTACCTTCACTGGCCAGTCGGACCTTTATGCAGTTGATCTGCGCTACACTTGGGCGCCAACTGGTAACGCCAGTGATAAGGAACTCATCCTGCAGGCTGAGTATTTCCATCGTTTAGAGGATGGCGAGTATAATATCGGCAACGGTCTCGTATCATTCGACGAAGATGCTAGCGGTTGGTATGCGCAGGCGGTTTATAAATTTGCACCTGCATGGCGCGTTGGCGCTCGATATTCACGTTTGCATGCGCCTGACGCGCCGTTGGGCCTAGTCGGCAGCGACCTCGACTCGTCGGGACATGACCCGGATGCGTTCGCGATAATGGGCGATTGGACTAACAGCGAATACGGCCGTATCCGCATGCAATACAATCGCGAGGAACTGGCGAACAATGCTTCGGACAATCAGTTCTTCCTGCAGTACATCATGAGCATCGGAGCCCACGGGGCACATCCATACTAGAATGCTAATGTTCAATCGATGTGTTTTGCCGGTCGTTGCCGCAGCGATGCTGTTGGTGACGACCGGATCCGCAGGCGCTGCAGTGAAGGTGTTTGCATGTGAACCTGAATGGGCCGCGCTTGCTCGGGAAATCGGTGGTGAACGGGTGACTGCCTACGCCGCCACCCACGCTCGACAGGATCCCCACCACATACGAGCGAGGCCCAGCCTCGTGGCCAAGATCCGACGCGCCAAATTGGTTATCTGCTCTGGCGCTGGTCTCGAGGTTGGTTGGTTGCCGCTTCTTTTACAACGTGGTGGTAAAGGTATCCAACCAGGAACGTCTGGACACTTGATGACGTCAGACCACGTTGAGGTCATCGAGAAACCTATCTCGATCGACCGAAGCCTTGGGGATTTGCACCCTGAGGGAAATCCGCATGTTCATCTTGATCCGCAAAATATGTTGCGTCTGGCAAAGGTTGTATCGCAGCGTCTTTCAACTATCGATCCAGCAGGCGCAAGCCACTACGCTGGCCGCCTCCAGCGCTTTACCGAAGCTTGGTCTGCTGAGATGGTTGGTTGGCAGAAGCGCGCTGCTGCGCTGAAGGGGCAACCTGTGATCGTTCATCACAAATTCTGGTCCTATCTTCTGCAATGGATTGGTCTGCAGGAGGCGGGCACTTTGGAAGCGAAACCAGGCATCGCGCCCAGTGTTGCACATCTGGATTCACTATTGTCGACCGTGCGGACGAATAAAGTGCGTGCGGTCCTGCGCACCCCCTACGATGATGATGGCCCTTCCAACTGGCTAACCAGCCGCACGAGCATACCCGTACTCGAATTGCCGGCGACGGTGGAGCGGGATGCTGGTCCTGGTGCGCTCGCCGCGTATTTCAATCAATTGCTTGCGCGTTTGGAAACGGGTCTTGGGCGGCAATGACTTATTGACCATCATTGCGCCGGCACTCGTTGCCGGATTGATGATCGCGACGATCCACGGGCCACTAGGGCTCGAAGTGTTGCGGCGTGGGATCATATTTATCGATCTCGCTATCGCGCAGATTGCTGGTCTTTGCGTCGTACTTGTAGACCTTATATCGCACGAAGCGTCCTGGCCTCTACGCCAAGTCGTCGCGATGGGGGCGGCGCTCTTGGCTGCATGGTTCTTCCGCAATGTGGAGAAGCGGCTGCCGAAGGAGCAGGAACCCATCATCGGTGCATGTTTCGTTTTGGCGGCATCGGCCGTACTGCTGGTGCTAGCAAATCACCCGCATGGTGGCGAGAAGATGCAGGATATCCTCTCCGGTCAGCTTCTATTTGTGTCGTGGTCGGAGATTGCCTCCTTCGCACCGCTCTACGTTGCGGCTACAGCGGTGTGGTTCACCTGGCCACGGGCCCGCAAAGGCGCCTGGTTCTTCGGTATCTTTGCGCTAGTGGTAACTGCATCCGTGCAGTTTGCAGGCGTTTATGTCGTATTCGCGAGCCTAATCCTGCCCGCGCTCGCCGTGAATACGATGCGGTCCGGACGCCTTTACAGCGCGGTCCTTTGCGGTTGGGCTGCGGTGCCGATCGGCACGGTTCTGGCGGTCTGGTCCGATATGCCAGTCGGTCCACTAATCGTCTTCGCTTGTGCTGCGGTTGCGGTAATTGCGCGTGGTGTCGTTGCCCTTAGAACCGCAGAGTGATGTGAGTGTAAATCGGACCCGCCCGCTTGCTGCTTACAAAGGCAAAGAATAGCCAATTAATTGGAAGCTATTTTTCACTCACCCTCTGATAAGGATGGGGCGTTACTACACTCCTTTCCTATGAGGCAACGCTCAAACTTGTTTTAGTTAGCCATGCAAGCACAGTAAGCAAGCGGGGTTTGCCCGCTAGCATGGAATCCGGTGCAATATGGCGATAGCTTTTCCTCTCAGCTATTTTCATTAAGCCACTGACATTATGATTTTATCTGCAGTCCGCACCGACTCTTATAGTGTTTTTATGCGGGCGTCGGCATTATCGTGTGCAAAGGAAGAATCTGCTTTTCATTCCACCAAATCAGGGTTTATGAGCTGAGCGTGTTCGTACGAAATACCTCTCGTACTATGATTTGATTTGGCTGACACCAGGCAAATATCGACTTCCGTAACTTCTAAAGGTGGCTCGTATGCAAGTGGATATGGAAACCCGATTGGGAATGCGGCTAGCCACATTCGTCCCAGCGGAGGACGCGGTAGACTACCAATACCCAAGAGTTTCCGGTGGCGTTTTACCGAGGGTTCAAATCTTTGTCGGCGGGGTCACGGATCGCAAAACTCGTGCAAGCTCTACCGATCATCCAAAACGCGGTGTGGTCTTAGTTGAAGCGCCGTACCCTGACATGATTGCGCTGCCTCAAGACCTTTGGTCATCTTCGGCTCGCGCGCCCGTGCATGAATGGGTGCTGGAACAAATTCGACCTGGCGACCAGCCTTCACCCCAGGAAGCCGGTGGCCTTTGTATCTCTTCCATGGAAGTGGAACCTGCGATCGAGGACGAATTCAACGAATGGTACAATATGGAGCACATGCCTTTGCTGGATGCAGTACCTGGCGTGATTGCTGCTAGGCGCTTTCGCTCGCTTTCCGGACTGCCGCGATACGTCGCGATATATCACCTAGAGTCCCCCGATGTTTACAAACAGCGTAGCTGGGCCGAAGCGAACCAAACCCCGTGGATCAGGCGGATACACCGATTTCGGCTGCGGACGCTGCACATGATCCTCGAAAGGGTGATAATTCCGGACTAGATAGATTGCCACTTAACACTTTCGAGTTGGAATTGGTTCTCCAGTAATTTAGCTAAAGGCGATAAACGCATGGCCGAAACAAAGTCCAAACCGCTTAGGGGAAAGGTCGCGCTGGTAACTGGCGCCGGCCAAAATATCGGCCGGGCTATTGCGCTCGGTCTGTCCAAGGACGGCGCATTTGTCATGGTTAATGGCCGGTCCAATCGTGACGCTATTGAATCGGTTGCAAACGAAATCAACGACGCTGGCGCACAGGCGTTGAGCCATCTCGCTGACGTCTCTGACGAGGGTGCGGTACGGGAGATGATCGCGCGTCTAGTGGAGGAGGTGGGTGGCATCGATATTTTGGTCAGCAATGCCGGATTGCGTCGCCAGACACCGTTCGTGCAATTGACCTTTGGTGAATGGAGGGAAATTTTATCTGTCGCTCTGGATGGGGCGTTTCTATTGGCAAACCATGCTGTACCCCACATGCAGGCGCGTGGTGGCGGTGCCTTTGTGGCGATGAGCGGCATTTCGCATCATATCGGTGCAAAGGAGCGCGCTCATGTCAATGCGTCGAAAGCCGGTCTGGAGGGTTTCGTGCGGGGCCTGGCCATGGAGCTTGCAGCCGACAATATTACGGTCAACGCTATTGCGCCTGGTGCTATCGACACCCAACGCGGTGCTGCTGCTGGGGTGCGTTCACCCGGTGCTCTCGATCGGATCCCGCTTGGACGGATAGGTATGATGGATGAAATTTCTGCAATGGTCCGGCACCTGGTGGGGCCATTCGGAGGCTTTATCACTGGGCAATGCATTCATATCAATGGCGGCGCGCATCTGGGTAACTAGAGAGACAAACAAGGCGCTAAGACCCTATATAAATACACTTTCATCTATACTTCACTTGACGACCACTTCAATCAAGGTCGCCAACCTGACTGCTGCTAAATCTTCAAAAAGAACCGTATGGCTGCCTTGGCGGAATTGTGTCAACTTGCCGCAAGAGCTTGGCATTTCCTGATCAATTGGAGACTAGGCGTATTAGACTGAAAGTAATTCCCAATGGCCTATACTCGTCACGTGTTTCAACTTTTGACCATTAGCGAATTGTGTTAGCGTCCGAGGGACTTCGGTAGAGCTACCAAGGAAATAAGACCTTATGGAAATAGTAGGTGCTTCGCTTAGCGGTCTGCCATGGTTCCTTGCCTATATGGCGACCGCAGTGGTTCTGACGCTGGTTTACGTCGTCATTTACATGTGGGTGACGCCGCACCCTGAGATCAAGCTTATCCGGGAAAACAACCTGGCCGCCTCACTTGCCTTTGCTGGCAGTCTGGTTGGCTTTTGCTTGCCGTTGGCAAGCGCAATCGCCAATTCGATGTCTTTGGTAGATTGCGTGGTATGGGGGGCGATTGCACTGGTCGTCCAGATCGCGATATTCTTCTTCGTTCGTCTGCCTATACCTAAAATTTCGGAGCGAATCGAGAACAGTGAGGTCGCCAGTGGTCTTTGGCTTGGAACCGCCTCATTAGCTGGCGGTATCCTTAACGCTGCCTCCATGACGAGCTGAATGAACCATTGCACCAGACACCTCGCCCTAAAGGTACATTCCGGTTGGAGAAAAAACGATGAAACGCTGGAAATCTATCCCCATTGTCATGCTGACCAGCGTGAGCCTGACCGCCCTTACAGCTTGTGAGGAACCCCAGGTGGATGCGTTGGTATTTGAAAACCTAGCGCAATGCCTCGACGATACCACCATGTCTCGTGACGAGTGTGAGGCGAATTATAAGGAAGCCCGTGCTCAGCACGCTGCCGTGGCACCGAAATACGCTTCCAAAGCGGATTGTCTGGCTGATTTTGGGGCCGGGCAGTGCGAGGAAGCGCCCTACAAGACGCAAAGCGGTGGTTCGGTCTTCATGCCACTTATGATGGGTTATATGATGGGGTCGATGATCGGCGGGCGCCGTTCCATGGTTTCGCAGCCGCTGTATCGAAGCAACAAAAGTCCGGGTATCTTCCGCACCGCTGACAGCCGGAATGTGGGCACTGCGACAGGCCGGACCCAGGTCGCGAAATCGGCCACCAGTCGTCCTTCGTTCAAATCTTCGACAACTTCGCGTGGTGGATTTGGTGCATCTGGCAGGCGTTTCGGGTCGTCTGCCACTTAATCTGGCTTCCAACACCCTAGCGGATAGGCTTCTAAAACCCATGCAGCGATTTTCCGTGACCGAGCGACCCGATTTGGAGCGCGCGGCAGCCGAACACGGTTTAGAATTCCTTGCTGGCGAAGGCATCGTTGGCTGGGATGAGAGTGCTTACTACAAGTTTACCTCGCGGCAAATCGAAGAGGATTTTAAGCAGTCGGCCGAAGAAATCGAGCGCCTTTGTTTCGAGGTCGTGGCGCGCGCCGTGAATGACGAAGTGGTTCTTCGACGGCTGGGGATCCCGGAGCTATTTTGGGATTATATCGCCGAAAGCTGGCGCAATAAGGACCGAAATCTCTACGGGAGAATGGACATTTCCTATAGTGGCGAGGGTCCGGCGAAACTGCTCGAGTACAATGCGGACACGCCAACAGCGCTATATGAAACGGCGGTGTTTCAATGGGAATGGCTTGAACAGGCCATGGAAAATGGCCTGATCCCCGAAAATTGCGATCAATTCAATGACCTCCATGAGAGCATCGTGCAGACATTCCCGCTTTTGGGAATCGAGGGATTATCGCACTTCGCGTGTAACCAGGATATTGAGGACGATAAAGGTACTCTCGAATACCTTGAGGAGTGCGCTCAGGAAGCTGGCCTTGAGACGAACTTCCTGGCAATTGAAGAAATCGGCATCGATGATCGGGGGCGCTTCACCGATCTCGATGAACAGGTCATCTCAACCCTGATCAAACTGTATCCATGGGAATGGCTTATGGATGAAGAGTTTGGGGCAAGTTTGCCTACAAGTGGCGTCCGGTTCATCGAACCACCCTGGAAAGCAATTTTGTCAAATAAAGGACTGTTGCCCCTGTTGTGGAGTATGTTTGAGGGCCATCCTAATCTGNTGCCCGCATTTTTTGAGGACGATCCTGACGCAGCGACGCTTGCCGGCACCTATGTNCGCAAACCCCTGNTGTCACGCCAGGGAGCGAATATTGAGATATTTCGGGATGGCGAGACACAGATCNGTAGCGACGGCCTCTATGGNGGGGACAGTTGCATTGTGCAGGGGTTTCACCCTCTGCCAGAATTTGGAGAATTTTATCCGCTGGTCGGTTGCTGGCTGGTTGCCAGCAAGGCGGTTGGATTGTGTATACGGGAGGACCGGACGTTGATTACCAGTAAGGATGCCCGTTTCATCCCACACGTCGTGCTGGATTGACCGCCGTAGGAGCGAATGCGAGGCTCACCTAGATAATTCGGAAAGCCGAAGATGGGTGGCCACCTATTCGTTGTGGACGCTACACCGCATCTCGCTCATTTTGGGCGGTCGCGGGGAGAAGGACTTAACAATGTTGCATCGCCGTGAGGTTTACCGGGTTCTGCGGACATGAATGTTGGCGACGAACATACTGGTATGTGTCCCGAACAGACGACGGGAAAATACGGCGTCGAACTCATCCTCGACCTCCACGGTTGCGACCCTTCGACGTTCAACCGCGAAAGTATCAGTGCATATTTCGAACGCCTGTGCGTGCTTATCGACATGAAACGCGAAGCGCTGCATTTCTGGGATGACATTGGCGTTGCGGAAGAAGACAAGCAAACATCACCCCACACCCAGGGCACGTCGGCAGTGCAGTTCATACTGACCAGCTCGATCGTTATCCATACGCTGGATCAGTTGAGGGCGGTTTATATCAACATGTTTTCGTGCAAGGAATTCGATCCCAAAGTGGCGGAGCAATTCTCGGTCAAATGGTTTGGGGCTGGCGACTGCTCGGCCAGGTTCATCGATCGAGTTTGAGATGTCGCACGTGCAGCTGGCGGAAAAGGAAATCTTGATCCCGGCGTCGCCCGGCCATCGAGACATGATCGACCATATACGAAAAGTGATGGAATCCAGACACGAGGATATCGCGGTTCCAATACGTTTTGCGATCACCCGCATGGATGAGACCGGTTACCAATGCGAGTTTGGCACGCTTGAGGGGCTGAATAATTACCCTCCCGAAGAACTCGATTCGATCTTTCGGTTCGTGCCACGCAAAATCGAGCGGGCTGAGGCTTTCAACACCGTATTCCTTGTGCCGACAGGTATCGGTGCCGAGATCGGCGGGCACGCGGGAGATGCGACCCCGGCGGCTCGGGCTATCGCGGCGGTGTGCGACACGCTAATTACGCATCCGAACGTCGTCAATGCCTCCGATCTCAACGAGATGCCGGAGAACGCCCTTTATGTCGAGGGCAGCGCGATCACACGGCTGATGATGGGAACGGCTGGTCTGCAGCGTGTGCGGGCAAACCGGGTATTGGTACTTATAGATGAACACGAGATTGAGTTGTTCGCCAACGATACGGTCAATGCAGTAAGTGCCGCGCGCGCGACCTATGGCTTCGACTGTCCCAAGGTGGTGAAACTCAACCCGCCGCTCCGCATGACCTCGAAATTTACAGATTCGGGCAGGGCAGCGGGTGAGATTGAGGGTCTCGATCGCGTCTGCGCAGTCTTAGATCAGCATCGTGGAGCGTTCGATGCGGTGGCGATTGCCTCTGTTATCGACGTTGATGACAAAATTCACGAAGAATATTTTCAGTGTGGTGGCAGGATGATCAATCCTTGGGGCGGCGTTGAAGCGATGCTGACGCACGTGTTATCGCTGCTCTATGAAGTCCCTACCGCTCACTCACCAATGCTTGAAAGCCATAAGGTCGCGAATTTTGATCTCGGGCGGGTTGAGCCGAGGCTGGCCGCTGAAGCGGTATCGCTCACCTTTGTTCAGTGCATGCTGAAGGGCTTGCACCGCAGTCCGCGCCTGGTCACCGATCCGGATGTCATGCGCGAGGCCGGTTTGCTGACGGCCGCCGATGTCTCGTGTCTCGTCATTCCTGATAAGTGCATCGGCCTACCCACGCTGGCGGCCCTGGAACAGGGTATCCCTGTCATCGCCGTGCGCGAGAACGACAACCTGATGCAGAACGACTTGCAGTCACTTCCTTGGTCACCAGGCCAGCTGCATATGGTGGAGAACTACTGGGAAGCTGTTGGCGTGATAACCGCGCTCAAGGCCGGCATCGCACCCAAAGCTTTGCGCCGACCGATGGCCGCAACACGCGTGGAGACGAGAAGTTATAGTCAGGGAACCCTTACTTGAGCCGTCTCCGCCTGCCCCGTAGTCTTCAGTAATCCGCAATCCGTTTCGATATTTAAAAGGTCTGCACGAGGAGGTCCTCGTCGCTGTGGTGCCGTGCATCCGGATGCTAGCTGCAAGGCTGAAGAATTCGAGGACGTGTTTGATTTGCAGCTACCCTATCTGTTCCAAAGTTCCATATCGTGAAGAAGGCGACCTAGTGGCCCGCGCGCGATCATTATATTAAGACGCTCGCCGAGTGCCTCCGTCCTAGTTGCCTAGATACAAAGCCTGCGGGCACACCAGCGATAGAATGTTATAATTGATGGACACAGACGGAAGACAGGACAGAGAAGCAGTGTATCCTCAACTACACAGAGGGTGATTACGAAGCGACGAATGTTGTGCTCAATGAGATATATTCAATCTAGACACAGGTGATATTGATGAATGAATTTGATCAATATTCATTCGGTTTTGATGAAGTGATTAAGGCCGATGCTGAGGTGCCTGTGAGAGATTGGCGCCTCTTGCGGCGTTTAAAAATACCGGATCGCTTTAATAACGTCCATGGTCAAACAGTCAAACGTGGGCTAGTTCTCGATGTCGAAGCGACCGGACTTTCGTTGGAAAAAGACGATATTATCCAACTCGCCCTACTTCCCTTTGATTACGATCCGTTAGATGGCTGCATAACCGAGATCCACAAGGATTTGTCGTTCGAAGGATTGCGGGAACCAGCCGTCTCAATTTCAGAGGAAGCATCTATCGTTACCGGAATTACCGACCAGATGGTCACTGGTCGAAGTATCGATGAAACAAGGGTTAACGAACTCGTGGAGCGGGCCGACCTGATCTTTGCGCACAACGCACTCTTTGATAGGACAATGGTGGAGAAACATTGGTCGTGCTTTGTTGATAAGCCTTGGGCCTGCACTTTTCACTCGGTCGACTGGCTACGTGAGGGGTTCACAGCTGGTAAGCTAGACTATCTTGGAACCCAGTTTGGCTGGTTTTACGACGGCCATACAGCCCTGGCAGATTGCGAAGCCTGCCTCGCGCTTCTCGCTCAAACATTGCCGAAGTCTGGTCGGCGGGTATTAGACGCGGTGCGCGAAGTTGCTCAGCGACCGGAACATTTGATTTGTGCAATTGATGCACCTTTTGATGAGAAAGATACCTTACGCAACCGAGGTTATCGTTGGCGGCCTGCAGGTTTACCAAACGGCAAAGTGTGGTGGACGACTTGCCGAGATAAGGAAGCCGAAATTGATTGGCTTCATTCGGAAATTTACCATTTCGCAAAAAATGTGCCTACTCGAGAGGTAACTGCTCTTACCCGATATTCTAATCGCCTTTGGGATTTTTGATCGGAAATATATACCAACATTATTAGTCATGCTTAATTGAACTCGTTGGAGATTTTGCGGAGTTGGGCGAGCTCGCTGTGTTTCTAAGTAGGAAAAAGACCAACTTCAAAGGAAAGCATCCACGCCAACGATCGTGAACGGTGCCCACAGGGCTTAGTGTGAGTTGTGAACGGACCCGGTATCGGTCATGCCATCATGGCCTATCAGTGCGCCTCGACACGAGTGAGACCGGTTACTGCAGACGAGAGCATGCGGTCTGAACTGAAAACCCTTTAGTTATTAACTTTCATGGCAAATAACGTTTCAGGCCAACTTTCACTAAGAAAAGGGCAGTCTAACTACCTTGGACTTACTTTCTTAAGGAAACATTGAAAGTTGATCTAAAATGTTTTCCGTTTGTTTAGAATAGATATCGATGACCATAATTAAGTGGAGAGACTGATGAATAATTTGGGGGCTTACTTACTCGTCGTAACTGCTGAAATTGATGCCGACGTTGAAGACAAATGGAACGATTGGTATGACAAGGTTCATTTACCTGCGGCTCTTGCGTGTCCAGGCGTTATGAGTGGTACCCGCTATGTGTCTCAAGGTGAAGCTAGCCATATTGATCATGGTAGGCGTACCACGAACTCTACAAAAATTTATACAACGATCTATCAGATAGAAGGTACGCACACTATCGAAACGCCAGAATTTCAAGCCATGCGGGGATGGTATCAATTTTCCGATAAAATTACTGCCCGGACTCAGACAATCAAATCTTTATAAAATCTATTACCTAACGAGGGTCGGGTAATGGAAACTTTGGACTATCTTTGGGGTGATATCTAGAATCAAGGGTGAGGTTGTGAGGAATTCTCTGGTCCGTGAAGCCAGGACCTTGGAAGGTTTGTCATCAAGTCCCTCCAATATGGCAATGGCACCACCAAAGTCGTGATTGCGATACCTAGCCAGCGTCAGCGCGTAAGTATTCGGAAAACCTTTGCATGCTTTTTGTTCAAGGAAGCGGAGAAAGGCAGATCTTCGTTAAATCATTTAACCGTGGCACAATCAATACATCGGATTTGGTTGGCGGAATTATCGGCATCTAGGATTAACGATACCCGACCAAAATTGCTTTACATTTGGATGACGCGATGAGTAGCACGGAGAATGGCGGTTTGCGTGCAGTCATCGGTTCGTCTGCGATCTTGTCACTGGCCTTACTCGGTGATGCACTGATCTATGCTGTTTTGCCAGTTTACGCGGATGAGTTTGGGCTCACGCTGCCCTGGGTCGGCGTTTTGCTTTCGGCCAACAGGTTTGTTCGAGTGTTCGCCTACGGCGTGATCGCTCGTATGACGACAGTAATCGGTGTACGCCGCATATGTGTCGCCGGCGCCGTACTTGCGACGCTTTCGACCGCTCTATACGGCTTAGGACAGGGCCCCGCGGTGCTTCTCGTCGCGCGAATTGTGTACGGGCTGACCTATGCGGCGCTCATACTGGTGACGCTAGCCTATTCGATCGAATACCGGGCTCAAGTCGGCGTGCGTGTTGGTGTAGGCCGCGCAATCCAAAGAATAGGTCCCATAACGGCGCTTTTGGTAGGCTCCTGGTTTGTTGGATTGATTGGACCGAACACCGCTTTCCTGGTCCTTGCTATACCAACTGCATTGGCGATCCCCATCGCGCTGACATTGCCAGAACATCATTCAGAGGCCGTAAGAAAAGACAAGCCATCGTCGCTGGCGAGGCCTCGCCCGATCGATATTCTTTTCTTTTTGCAAGGCTACGGGGTCGACGGTGTCTTTGCTATCAGCATCACATTAATTTTCGCTCGAGACACTGCGTTATCCGTGGCGGTCATGAGTGGCGGTGCCTTGCTCGCTATGCGCCATTTGGGTGAAGCGGTTGCGGCGCCATTATTCGGTTGGATCGCAGATCACTTTGGTGCGCGCCGTGTCTTCATATGGTCTGTAGTTCTGACGATTATGGGGTTTGTCTTAATCGCGGGAGGACTAACGGTTGCGGGCGGACTTATTATGCTTTTCTTCCGCGGTGCTTTGGCCTCCTTGGGCCCCGCCGTAATCGTCCAAGGTATTTCTGCCAATGATCAAGCTATTGGACCTCTCGCGCGGATGCAGGCGTGGCGGGACCTCGGCGCTGCGTTTGGTCCCTTGGTAACTGGGTTCCTCCTTGCGGTCGTCACCGCTGAACTACAGCATGGAATTATGGGCATTGCATTAGCCATTGGTCTGGCGTACTGGCTTTGTTACAAGCCTAAATGATGTAACGTTTAGATCGATTAAAATGTTCCATTCTGCGCATCATCGCCCATGATCTTTGACGTAAAGTCCTGCAACGGCTTTCCGGTGCTCGGAAATCGATGTCGATAGCCAAGGGCTGCCAGTCAAAATTTTTGGAACACCGCCGGGCACGTCTGATATTGACAGGTCTGCTTTAAGACACCAGTTGCGGCAGGACTCTCTATAGCGCATTGAAGGGTTATCTCTGCCGCAGCAAGGCGCGGTGAAGCGGCATCCGCAATAACACGCCGTGTGTTCTACTTCATGTTAATTCTGGCGTAAGTTCGTTCGTACGTTTTACACGACACCTTTTGCTTCTCATCAAAAATCTTGGGTGTAATGTTATGTTATAACATTACATTACATTATATGATGATGCCCGCATCATCCTATGCGGCTTTTGAATTTGCATATCCATCAGTAAGGAAAAATATCTATCACGAAAAAGGTTAAAACAATGGCCGCAGAAGCCTCCCGCCTTCCTGTCACCGTACTATCCGGTTTTCTTGGAGCAGGTAAGACTACCCTTCTAAACCGGGTGCTTAACAATCGTGAGGGTCGGCGTGTCGCCGTCATCGTCAACGACATGTCCGAGGTGAACATCGACGCTGATTTGGTGCGCGCAGACACCGAACTTAGCCGCACCGATGAAACGTTGGTCGAAATGTCTAATGGCTGCATTTGTTGCACATTGCGAGATGATCTGCTCGCAGAAGTGCGACGCCTTGCTGAGGAAGGGCGATTTGACTACCTGTTGATAGAGTCAACTGGAATTTCCGAACCCCTGCCTGTCGCGGCGACCTTCGATTTTCGAGACGAAGCGGGCGAAAGCTTGTCGGATGTTGCCCGTCTCGACACCATGGTTACAGTTGTCGACGCGGTAAACCTACTCAACGACTATTCCAGCCACGATTTTTTGCGGGACCGGGGGGAAACTATGGGGGAGGAAGATGATCGAACCCTTGTGCACCTTTTGACTGACCAGATCGAATTCGCAAATGTGATCATTCTCAATAAGGTCTCTGATGCGGAGCCACACCAAGTGGACGCCGCGCGCAAGATTATCCGCAGCCTCAATGCAGACGCATCAATTATCGAGACAAATCATTCTGATGTTCATATAGATTCTATACTGAACACAGGCTCGTTTGATTTCGAGAAGGCGCATGAGCATGCAATGTGGGCCAAAGAACTTTATGGGTATGCCGATCATGTCCCCGAGATTGAGGAGTACGGCGTCGAGAGCTTTGTATACCGTGCCCGGCGTCCGTTTCATCCCGAACGAATTCATGCGACGCTAAACGGCGATCTGCCTGGTGTGATCCGCGCCAAGGGGCATTTTTGGATTGCTACGCGGCCAGACTGGGTGGCGGAGTTCTCCCTCGCCGGCGCGCTGTCTTCCATCGATCCACTTGGCACTTGGTGGGCTTCTGTACCAAAAGAACGTTGGCCTGAGGATGAAAGGGCGCGGGCTTACATGCGAGAAAATTGGCAGGAACCCTGGGGTGACCGTCGGCAGGAGGTCGTCTTTATTGGTAGCGGAATTGACTGGTCAGAATTAAAAGCGCGTCTCGATTCCTGTCTTCTTGAGGAAGCTCTTGCTGATAATATCGCGACGCTCCCCAACTTATCGGACCCATTTCCTGTATGGCGGCGTACCGAGGCGGCGGAATAACTTGAATTTTAAATGGATGTCTCGTTGAACGGACTTAAAGCCTTCGATAGAGGAAATTAGACGGTAGTTAGCATTCGTATTATCGCAGTATGAAAAGACCTTGCTGCGATTGTTGATCCAGTAACTCAACTTGTGTTTTGAAAACATTAGCGTCCTCTATACTTATAGGCTTGGCTTGAACAATTTGATCCTTCGCAGCTTTCTAAGTCGGCGTACTGATGCGCTTTTGTTAAGACGCGGGTGCCTAAGACGGACAGTGGAGCAATTTGAACTGTACCCAACAAAATACCCTATCAGCACATTGTCTGCTTTTGTCGAAAGGCAGTCGGACTGTGGCCCTAGTGCCGTACAAGTGGCAACAAATGTTGCAATTTTGGGGCAGGTCAAAAAACTTTACTAATTATATTTAAGTAATTGGTTTATTTGACTGAGGGCGAGGAGCTGGTTAACGCTCGCACTATCCGCTGTAGCGTGTGTTTTGTAACCACTCAATGCCCAGCCGGGCATTCTAAACCTTTTCTAAGGAGAGAGTGTTTTACCCACAGTCGAGGCAAGCATCAATGGCAACTGTGACCGCCTTGCTCTTTTCACCGCGCTGGGGCGGTATCACGGCACCAAATCCACCAGCTGGGCCACCGGCGGCAATGATCAGTAGGTGGCTTGGATCTACTAGAGCTTTGAACTCCGTCTCGGGCTTGCTGCCGACAATAGCGCCCTTTCCGCAGTCGGCCCATTCGCTTCTGCGCACGCGTGCCTTCTCAAATACATAGCGCTGGATATCCTGTTTGGACCAGTCAGCATTTTCAAAGTGGACACGATACTGTGGCGGCACGATGATGACATAGTTTCCAGGATAGATAGAATAGTGGCGCATATTAGCCTTCATCTCGGCGATGAAGGTGTCGAGGATTTCCTCGGGTGCAGTGGTCCATTCGTTCATGATTTGACGCGGCGCCATAGCCGCCATCACGGTGACAGCCGAGGCGTCTTTTGGCATACCCCGCTCCACGGCTAGCGAATCCCAGGGGGTGTTTTCTTCATCCTCAGCCAAGCAAAAGCTGATCTTGCCCGGGTGCCCAATGGTAGTTCGGTCGACCATGCCGGGACGGAAGTCTAACAGGTTATAAAGTGTCAGCCGCACAGCGCGGCCGATCACCGTGGTCGCACGGTTGCCGGAGCCCCCCAGCACGTTGAACGTGCCACTCATGCCGAGTTCCTTGCGTATTGGCCCATTGAAAATCATCAGGACGGCGCATCCGCTGGTACTGGCGATAGCCCCGTGCAGGAGAAAGGGCTCCTGCAGCATGGCGGTTATAGACGCAACTACAGCAGGAAAATAAATTGGTAGGCAGCCGGCCATGATGGTATTGACCGCCAATTTTTCGGCTGAGATAAAACGCTTCCGCACCGGTTCAATCCCGATAAGATGGTCGGCTTGCAACTTTGCCACGTCAAGGCAACCCTGAATAAGCTCCGGCGTTGGGGGCACTATGGGCAACCCATCGGTCCACCCGCGGCTATGAAACAATTCTTGAATTGCCTCCGGGTCCTCAACCTCGTAGAACCTCGAACTTAATGGCATTAGTTTACCTTTTCTACTGACGATATGCCGAAGGTCAGCACGACAACCGCGATCCCAATCAATAAACGCATACTGTAATTATCTAAGGGCGCGAAGTGCTCAGGCGCAGGTTTACTATGAATGCTGAAACTATCTCGACTGTAAACCGCAATGTAAACACATAAAAAAAAGGCTAAAAGGCGGGGCATTGGTTTCAAGCAAGTCCTTTATCGCTCATGTTAAAATTATTACGGAATTATATATGCGCGCTGACTAAATAAATTAATTTTTATTGCTTTTCCCATGATAGCGCTCACAACCCTAGTATCCTTGGTAAAATTGCAGGGT
>PBDC01000009.1 GCA_002717185.1 Rhodospirillaceae bacterium | reverse complement strand
ATGACCTTGCCACGGTCTGATTTCGGAGCGCGTTACGCGGATGGGACGCCACTTACACCAAAATTCGGCCGCTTTTATCCGGCTAACTGGTTTTCGACTAGTGATCGCCGGGGCTGGTTTCCAAGTGTGCGTTGCACGGCCGCCTCCCCAATTGGGTTGACGGTGGATGCTCGGCACCCTTTGACGGGCCGCGCACTCATCCTCAGCACCAAGGTAGTCGGGACGCTGAGCGACCCAATCGAGCGTATGCCGATTGATTGGCTATCGGACCTTGCCACCGGACCGGGCATGCAGGCTTGTCACCAAGGGCAACCCACAGAATTTCTCGACGAAAAATCCTACCGCCGACCAGATGAGGCGCCCGATCCCCAATTTTACGCTCCGGCACGTATCGTGGCGCATATAGATAGCCGTGCGCAACGGATCTTGGGCGCGGTTTATAACGAAATCATCCCCGAAGACGGTTTGGTGCTGGATCTGATGAGCAGCGTGCATTCCAATTTGTTGGATGGTCAAATGATGGGAGCGTGCTACGGGCTTGGCCTAAATGGGCAAGAGATGAACAAGAACCCGGTGTTATCAGGTGCGGTGGTTGCCGATCTCAACTCTAAACTAGACATTCCTTTTGTTGACGGCATTTTCGATGCAGCAATTTGCACCGTCTCGATCGACTATCTAGTCGACCCTGTACGAACGCTAAGTGAGGTGGCGCGGTTGCTTAGGCCCAATGCTGCCTTCGCAGTGACCTTTTCCAACCGCTGGTTTCCGCCCAAGGTGACGCGGTTGTGGACTGAGCTGCACCCCTTTGAGCAGATGGCACTTGTTGTGCAGTATTTCGAGACGGCGGGCGGCTTCACGGAAATCGAAACCCGTTCCTATCGCGGCTACCCTCGCCCGGTGGACGACCCCTATTATCGACAGATGAGCACTTCCGACCCAATCTTCGCCGTAATTGGCCGGGCCGCTGGTTGACCTGCCGGGCACAAGGCACGATGCTCGCGCCGCTTCAAGACAAGGAGAATATCCAGTTATGTTAATCGTGATGCCCGACGCGCGGTTCGATACGGCGGAGTTCGAGAAGTCCGTTATTGGCGACCGCGCTGATTTCCGGCTCTTTCAGGCACAATCGCTGGACGACGTCGCCGACGATGTATGGGCAGCGGCAGACGGGTTGATGGTCTGGGGTCGTATACCCTGTAACTCCACGATGCTCGATAAGGCGAATAAGGTGCGTATTGTCGTGCGCATGGGGGTCGGCTTCGATGCGATCAATATCGAAGAGGCTGGCAAGCGAGGTGTCGTCGCCTGCAACGTGCCGGATTACGGCACCACGGACGTTGCGGACCATGCGATCGGGCTGATGTTGGCGCTGACCCGCGGCATCGTGCGTCACCACATTAATCTAGTAGACGAGCCGGTTGCCAAATGGCGGGGTATCGAGACTCCAGTGGTACGCAGGTTGCGCGGAGAGACCTTCGGCTTGGTCGGGCGAGGCCGAATTGGCACTGCAGCGGGTTTGCGGGCTAAGGCGCTCGGCATGGAGGTCATCTTCTACGACCCCTACCTGCCGGATGGCAGCGAGCAGTCGGTTGGCTTTGGCCGGCGCGAGAGCCTGGAGGACCTGCTTCGCGATGCGGACGTGATCTCATGCCATACGCCGCTGACTGAGGAGACGCGAGGAATGATCAATGGACAGGCGTTATCTTGCATGAAGCAACACGCTATCCTGCTTAACACCTCACGTGGTGAAGTTGTTGATGTAGACGCGGTAACCGAGGCATTGAAGGCCGACCGTATCGCTGCTGCAGGCCTCGATGTGTTGCCGCAAGAACCGCCGGACCCAAAACACCCGCTGTTTCAGGCGCTGAAGAACCGCGAGGACTGGACCGACGGTCGCCTCATAGTCACCCCGCACGCTGCCTGGTACAGCCCAGATGGCGCCCGCGATTGCCGCGAAAAGGGAGCAGCGACGGTAATCAATTATCTGATGGGTGCTCCGATGCGGAATTGCGTGAATACACAATTTCTGACGAACCCTCGATAGAATTCATTACAACTTTTTATACAAATACACGCACGGCAGCACTGGTCCGAAGCCCGCCTTTTCGTATGCTCGGCGGGCCGGAGCGTGACTGTCGTCAGCGCCGGTGGCGACGTTGGCTACTTTCATGCCGGCCGCCTTCATACGAGCGAGTGCATCCTCGTACATAGCGGTACCGATTCCGCCAGCTTGATACGCAGGGTCGACTGCGTTGAGATCAATTTCGCCAACCTTTATTTCATGATCGAGGCCAAGAGAGTAGAAGCCGATAATCATGCCTTGGCGCTCCACGACGAATACATCGCGGTCTGAACCTTTGGCGCAGATTTTGTCGAGATACATTGCTTGTGATTTCTCGGCTGAGGTGATTGCGATGTCGGCGATCACGTTACCCACGATCTTTCGGAAGGCGGCGAAGATCGGTTCATAGGCTTCTGTGCGGATCTCGTGCAGGCGCACCAAGTCGCTTGGCTGGAAGGCTCTGATACGACGGTCTTCTTGCATCGCGTCTGCCTCTCGTTTTACCCCGTTGCCAGCAAGGCTTGTGCCCGTTTGCGTAGATCGTCCGCGATCCGTTTCGGGCGTCGCGCGTTGAGGTCGAGTTGCACGCCGAATTGGCTGAGGCCTGCTATATCTTCGCCGGTTTCACCGTCGCGCAGCCGGTGGTATAGACGGATCGACGAGCCTCCCAACTGAGCCACACAACTATCCACGTCGATCAAGGTGCCGGGAGCGGCCCGCCTGCCGTGGAACGCTAGCTGGAACTCAAAGGTCGATAGGCCGACCCGCTCTTTTGTCATGTATTCTGGGGTGAGGCCAAACGCCGCCATGATGAAGGAGTTTGCAGTTGAAAACCGGTGTATGTGCCCGGCCATCGCTAAATATCCGGTCCAGTCTGCTTCTTCCGGTCTCACCACGCTGCGTTGTGACGCGACCCAGTTTGGCCCATCGCCTGGTACCGGCCGTTGTTCGCGCGCATCGCCGTCCCAATCGACCGTCTCGCCGGACAAGGTTACGCCTCCGAGCTGCTGCTGCATTGCGGTGCACAACTCATCTGTTTCAGCATTATAGAGCTTGTGCGCGATCAGTGGCGCGTCGCCGGCTTCTATCAGCGCTGTTTCGATGCGATAGATGTCGCGGTCACGAAGCTCCGCCTTATAGTGGGTCAAAGCGTCGACCGTGTGTGCGGCCGCCGGGTCGATGCCCTTCTGTCGAAGGAAGCGCCAAGTCGCTGACTCGAACTTCTCATAATAATAGGCGACGGTGAAATGCTCCGTCGCATCGACTTCCCAAGGGGCGACATCGCCGCGGAAGGTTTCTCTGAATCCAGTCACTTGGGCTTTCCTGTGTTGTGACGTTGGGCGCCGGACTGTAAGGGGGCGAGGCTGGGCCATGCAATCGGAAACCTAGAAAATTGCGAGAAAGTGTTCCCAAGCCGATCCTTTGATGGTCGCCTCTATCGTAAATGCACGCGGAAGATAGCTATTTCGGCACTTTCTTCGTCACGGTGACAAGGACTGCAGGCTTGTTGTTGTGAGCTTCGCCGACGATCTTCTGGCCGCCTTTATCGCGTTTCGTCCGTGACAGCCGCGTGTCTTTAACTTTCTTGCCTGGTGTGTGATCGAATTTCGCCGGACCGGCAACAGTGACTATAAGATCATCCCCTGCTGCTCTGTTTAGTATCGCGGAGCAGATTGTATGCTGCCGCTGTGAAGCCATCCCCTTCGCCGTTAACGCTGGGCTGACATCACTCGCTATAAGCCTCCGTGATGAATAGCGAAAGAGATCGCGGTTCACATTGAGGCGTCAGGACATCACAACAAGGGCGCCACATCGGTTAAAAAGCGGTTGAGTTGGGCCTTTTGGTCGTATGCCGCGAAGCGCAGGATCATGGTCTGCGCGTTGACCGCACGAAAGGCCCTAATGCGTTCGGCGCAGGCCTCTGGTGCACCGCAAGCGGTCCAGACATTGACCTTCCATTTCGGCCAATCGGAACTGTAATATTCGTCGAGGAAGCGCTTGGCTTCTGTGAAGGCGGCAGACGGGTCGTCGTTCAGATTGACATTGAAATAGATCGAGTTTTCCATTGAGCCCTGGTCGCGGCCAAGGCTCGCTGCGGCGTCCTTAATGGCGCTCCAGGTGGTGTCGAATTGCTCCGGTGTAGCGCCGACCGTCATCCAGCCGTCAGCCAGTCGCGCAACTCGGTCGACTTGGCGTTCACTCGGGCCGGATTGTGTGGTGCCGAAGACCCAAGGGTTGTTGGCGATCCATATGGGCGGGGAGGGAGTTTGCACGGGGGGCGGGCGAACGGCGATACCGTTAAATCGGAAGAAGCGACCTTCGAAGCTGGCTGGGTCCTGGCGCCAAAGGGTGCGCAATACCTGGATGCCTTCCTCCATTCGGACGACCCGCTCGCGCGGGTCGACCTGCATCGCACTGTATTCGTTGTCGAAACCGCCAGCGATATTGCCTTTAGTCGGCCCGCCACCGATGCAGGCGGTCAGCACCGTGCGGCCACCCGATAGGCAATCCAACGCTCCCCACTGTGCTGCCAGCACGATTGGGTCTCGTAGCGGGAAGCTAGCCATACAGGCGACGCCGAGCCGGCTGGTCTTGGTGGCGGTGGCGAGGCCGGAGAGCAGGGTTATACTTTCGAGCCGCGGCTTCGCCAGCAGATTGTCACCGACCCAAAGGCTCTCAAAGAGCCCGGAGCCCTCGGCGATGCCGGCGAGATCAAGGAGTTCCGGCACGGTCGTAGCACCGAATACGACCCCCTGGTTGGGCAACAACAGGCCGAGCTTCATCGCGGTTCCTTTCTAGCCGTGGGGCTGGCAGTCTATCGAGTGGGTTGCTTTCAAGAAACCATCTCTAGACAAGCCCGGAGTTTTCCTGGACTGGTGGGTGCGCTTTGACTGCCTCTTCGTTGACTTCCGTCCCCCAGCCGGGTCCAGATAGCAAGCTGATATGACCGTTTTCGATGGTGGGCTTAACGGTCAAGAGATCATAGGCCCATGGCACCTGGTCGACATCGATTTCCATCACCCGGAAGTTCGGTAGGACGCCACAATAGGTTGCCGTGATGATCGAGCCGATCGGACCGCTGTAGTTGTGTGTCGCTACGTTGATTTCAAATGCGTCGCAAAGTGAAGCCATGCGCAGCGCCTCCAATATGCCGTTGTACATGACGTCGATGATCACCACATCGCACGCACGGCCTTCGAGGAACGGGCGCAGCTGCCGCAGGCCGGTCAAAGTCTCACAGGAGGCAATCGGCGTTGTAGTGCCGCGGCGTAGATCCGCAATTGCGGTGGCGTCGAAACTGTCGACCTCGAGCCACTCTAAATCGAGCGGTTCCAGCGCCCGCGCCATGCGCAGGAAACCCTCGGCCCGAAAATTGAAATTTGTGTCGAGATGCAGCCCTATGCTAGGCCCAGCACCGTCTCTGAAGGCCTGCATTTGGTCGACGGCGGCGCGGGTTGCGGCGCGCATCGGGTTGCGGTCCCCGTCGCCATTACCGCCGACCCATCCCGGTCCATAGAGATAGGGCTGAGAGCGATCGAACATGATCACGTTGCATTTGAGCGCGTGATAGCCGTTGTCGTGTACCCGCGTACCCAGTCGTTTGATATCGTCAAGCGAACAGACCGGTGCGACGCCCAGCAATTCATGGTTAGTTACGTGATAGCTGCCACAATGCGACCAGTAAAGGCGGATTGGGTCGCGCAACGCGCCGCCCAGCATCTCGTGGACGGGGATGCCGAGGGCCTTCGCCTTGATGTCGACCAGCGCGTTCTCCAGAGGCCCGATTGCGCGTGCCGCGGCGCCGATCGACACTCCCCAGCTGCGCCGGCGGAGCTCCTCAATTGCGGACTGTACCTGGCGTGGGTCTTTGCCCACAAGATGCCGGCCCATATGTTCGATGAGGGGCGCAATTACTCCGCCGACATTACCCTGGCTGAAATCGGCCCAACCGGTGAGGCCTTCGTCAGTGGTTACCTTCACGAAGTTGAAATTTCGCCATCCCGCTCCAGCTACCAGGATTTCGACCCCTGTGACCTTCATCTGCCCGTCCTCTCGTATTCTCCAGATGCGTGCCCGCCGTCGCTTGCGTCGCCGTCCGTCAGTTGGCTTAATCTTCGCAGATTTCACGCTCCATCAATAGACAGGACTTAGCGACATGACCGCACCCTCCGATACCGTCAAAACGCAGCTGGCTCCGACCGGCGTGTTGCGAGCTGGCATAAACATGTCCAACTTTTTGTTAGTCGTCGATAAGACGCCGGACGGCGACCCGATTGGTCCGTCACCTAGTATCGCCAGGGCGATTGCTGACGCGCTTGGCGTCGAGCTCAAGCTTGTGCCTTACGACAATCCTAGTGCTGTCGCCGAGGCTGCTGGCACCGGCGCCTGGGACATTGGCAATATAGGTGCCGAGCCGCAACGTGCCGCGGTCATGGACTTCACGGCCGCCTATGCGGAGATCGAAGCGACTTATTTGGTGCCGCCGGGCTCCCCATTGACCGCGATTGAGCAGGTCGACCAGCCGGGCAACCGTATCTCCGTTTCCAAAGGGAGCGCCTATGGGCTGTGGCTGGAAAATAACATGGAAAAGGCCGAGCTTTGCCCGGTCGTCGGCGGTGATGCGGCCTTCGACCAGTTTGTCAATGACGAGATGGACGCGCTAGCCAGCCTGCGTCCTCGACTGCTTACCGAAAAGGATAAGCTGCCAGGTGCGCGCATCCTCGATGGCCAGTTTTCCGCAGTGCAGCAGGCGGTTGGCGTCAACAAAGGCAACCCGGAGGCCTATGAATGGCTAAAGGGATTCGTCGAGAAGGCCAAGGAAAGTGGCATGGTCGCTGGCTTCATAGCTTCGCATGGGGTCGAAGGTAAGCTGTCGGTCGGCCGGCCAGCGTAAATTGGGGGCAGGGACAGGTTTAGCGCTAATACGTTAAGCGGCTTGCTTTAAACGTGATTGATGGTGTGGATTAAGAAGATGTATCGGTCTTTCCTGGCTGCACCCGATCGCGAAGAAATCTTGCCAATGCTGCCGCGTGACCGCTTTGCTATGGGGCTACTGCCCCCTTAATCAAACGCTTCTTCCCAAGTTCCCTGCGTCGCGGCGCGGCTGTATTCCGTAGCTCGGTTCTCAAAGAAGTTAGCGTGCTCGACGCCGTTCAGCATTTCTTCTAGCCAAGGCAGTGGGTTCTTATCTGTCTTGTACATCGGCTGCAGGCCGATTTGGGACAGGCGACGGTCGGCGATGAAGCGGATGTAGGCCTTGACCTCCGCGCCGTCGAGGCCTTCGACGCCGCCCATCTCGAAAGCGAGGTCGATGAAGGCATCCTCGTGGCCGACGATGGTGTCACACGCCCGGTAGAGGTCACGTTGCAGGTCTTCGGTCCAGACCTCTGGGTTCTCCTCCAGGAAAGTTTTGAACAGTTTGATGATGGAGTCGGTGTGCAGGCTTTCGTCGCGCGCTGACCAGGTGACAATCTGGCCCATGCCCTTCATCTTGTTGAAGCGCGGGAAGTTGAGAAGGATCGCGAAGGAGGCGAAGAGCTGCAGTCCCTCGGTGAAGGCGCCGAAGACAGCTAAGGTTTTGGCAATATCCGCAGGGGATTCCACGCCCCACTCCTGCATGTAATCGTACTTATCCTTCATTGCCTTGTATTTGAGAAAGGCTTGGTATTCGACCTCGGGCATGCCAAGCGTGTCGAGCAAGTGGCTGTAGGCGGAGATGTGGATGGTCTCAATATTGGAAAAAGCCGAGAGCATCATCAGGACCTCGGTTGGTTTGAAGACCTGCGAGTAGTGCTTCATGTAACAGTTGTTGACCTCAACATCCGCCTGCGTGAAGAAGCGAAAGATCTGGGTGAGAAGGTTGCACTCCGCATCGGTCATATTGCGATGCCAGTCCTTAACGTCGTCGGCCAGCGGTACCTCCTCTGGAAGCCAGTGGATGCGCTGCTGGGTCAGCCAGGCGTCATAGGCCCAAGGATATTGAAACGGCTTGTAGACGGGGCGGTCGTCAAGCAATGACATAGGACGTGGCTCCTGTTGGGCGTTTCTTATGAGATTGTGTTCGTGCGGGCGATTGCCGGTGGGTTCGATGCCTTTTCCCTACACAGCCTTTCCCTAAAAAGGGGGAAAAAGTATCAGCTCTTTGGACGAAGGGGCATATCACCTTAGAGCCAGTGCTCACCTCTCTCTGAGTAGGGAAATTGAACTGCACTTGCGATTCAATCTGAGTGGGGAGGGGACGCGGTGCGCTTGGCATTCTTCAACCGACAATTACTGGCACGACAAGCATTCTTCGTAATCGATGGCGGCAGGTTGGTCGCCACCATTGACGCTTCCGAGATGTGGAAGGGTGGCGGTTTTGCCGTCGCGGGCGACCGACTCGGAGCGTTGCAGGCTTTTTGAGCGGCAGTAATAGAGGCTCTTTACGCCCTTCTTCCAGGCCTGGTAGTGGACCTGGTGTAGGTCGCGCTTGTGGATGTCGGCGGGCAGGAAGACGTTCAGGCTCTGTGACTGGCAGACATTTGGTGTGCGGTCGGCGGCTAGGTCGATGAGCCAGCGTTGGTCGATCTCAAATGCGGTCTTAAAGGTTTCCTTTTCGATTTCAGTGAGAAAGTCGAGATGCTGTACCGAACCCTCATTAGCAACNATGGAAGACCAAGTTTCATCTGTNTTTTTATTATTTTTTTCNAGAATTTGTGTCAGGTACTTGTTACGAACAGTAAAGGANCCGCTTAAGGTTTTGTGGGTAAANCTATTGGCTGCGATCGGCTCAATGCCCGGTGAAGCGCCGCCGCAGATGATCGAGATAGAGGCTGTGGGGGCCAGGGACATTTTGTTGGAAAAGCGCTCCTGGATACCGAAATCAGCGGCATCGGGGCAGGCACCGCGTTCCTCCGCCAACTTGACGGAAGCCGCGTTAGCCTGGGTGCGGATATGTTTGAAGATGCGCTTGTTCCAAACCGTGGACATGACACTTTCGATCGGGATGCCGTTAGACTGGAGGTAGGAGTGAAAGCCCATCACGCCAAGCCCGACCGAGCGCTCGCGCATGGCGGCGTAGGTAGCGTTCTTAAATTCCTCCGGCGCCTGATCAATGAAGTCCTGCAGTGCGTTATCGAGAAAGCGCATAACATCCTCGATGAACTGGGGATGGTCCTCCCACTCGTTGTAGGTTTCTAGATTGAGCGAAGAGAGGCAGCAGACGGCTGTGCGTTGCTGGTCGAAGCGGTCCTTCCCGGTTGGCAAGGTGATCTCTGAGCAGAGGTTGGAAGTCTTTACTGAGAGACCACCCAGTTTCTGATGCTCGGGTAGCGCCTTGTTAACATGGTCAATATTGACGATGTAAGGTTCGCCGGTCTCGATGCGGGCGGTGAGGATGCGGATCCACAGTTCGCGCGCCTTGACGGTGCGTTGCACGCTGTCGTCCTTGGGGCTGGTGAGTGCCCAGTCCTCGTCATTCTCCACCGCGCGCATGAAGGCGTCGGGAATTAGCACGCCGTGATGCAGATTAGGGGTCTTCCGGTTTGGGTCGCCACCGGTGGGTCGGCGGAGCTCGATGAACTCTTCGATCTCCGGGTGGCTAACCGGCAGATAGACTGCGGCCGAGCCGCGACGCAAGGAGCCCTGGCTGATGGCAAGGGTGAGGCTATCCATCACACGGATAAAGGGAACGACACCAGAGGTTTTGCCGTTGAGGCCAACCTTTTCGCCAATCGACCGGAGATTACCCCAATAACTGCCGATGCCCCCGCCGCGGGCGGCGAGCCAGACATTTTCATTCCAAAGGCCGAGGATACCGTCGAGGCTGTCGTTGGCCTCGTTGAGGAAGCAGGAAATTGGAAGGCCGCGGGTGGTACCGCCATTTGAGAGTACCGGGGTGGAAGGCATGAACCAATGATTAGAGATGTAATCATAAAGTCGCTGGGCATGCGCCGTGTCATCGGCAAAATGCATGGCGACTCTGGCGAACAGATCCTGGAAATGCTCGCCTGGCATAAGGTATCGGTCGAGCAAGGTCGCCTTACCGAACTCTGTAAGCTTCGCGTCGCGGGACCGGTCGACGGTGACCTTGATACCCTGGTCGTTTTGTTTGACGTCGGTGAGGCTGGGTGTGTCGGGCCGGGGCTGGCGATGGGTGTTGGAGGACAGGACGTCTGCAGGTGCTATCGTTTGCGCCGACGCGTCCGTTAAGGTCGCTAATAGATCGTCCTCTTTCGCAACGTTGCCCACGGCATCTGCGGTGGGCGTATCGGTGTCCAATGCATCGGGTATCTCGGGCCTCTCGAAGCCGACAAAATTGTCCACAGGGGTGGAATCCTGCGCCAACCTGTCTGTTAACTCGCTCATCACCCCTCCTGTCCACAGGTGTGTATGGAATATAATGTGGAAAAAACACTATATATTGTAGTTTTGTTATACTTGCTTACTAAATACTGAAAGTGTCAAGCGGAACATTAAAAGAACATTTGAATTAAACTACACCATCACGAAACCACGTCAAACGGTCTCACGATTTCGACTTGCCGAAAATTAGTAGAATAGCGATCTCTAAAGCGAAGGTAGCAGCGAGAGGCCAGGGTTGTGCGGTTCAATTTTGGATGCGGTTCAAATAAGCGGAGCGGCTTCGAGATGGTTGGAATTGGTTTTTTTGTACGTCAGGGCTTGTTCCTAAACTGGGAATAGAGCCTTGGAAGCGAAATGATTCGGCTCTGTGAGAGGGTTAAATGAGGCACATTCAGGAGCATCTCGGTGAGATAACCTAAATAAACTTCGTAATTTTACACGAGTTTAATTGAGTGAGAAGGACTAGTCCCGATGGTGCTGCTTAGGGCGATCGTTGAGGGCCGTATCGCTTGCTAGGTCCATAGCTGTTCGGGTGACTGTTGGTTCGATTATATAATTTACGGTGAAGGTTTGGTTTTCAGCAGCTTTTGAGGTCGGAGTGGTGCAGCATGCGAGCGGCAACGTGGATGTCGCATCGGAAACGAAAGTGGTGGGGGTGGCAGAAGAGGCCCGCGCTGGGGCCAACCAATTTTTCTGATCCACAAATCTTGATTTGGCATCATGATCGGCGCTTCAACGCGAGGGCTACTCAACCGAAGTCAGACAACCCGAACACGGAGAGCGTACTTTTCAATTGATACGAAATATCGGCCGTACTCATCGTCACAGCAATGAAACCCCCTTTTCGGAAGAGGCTCTATTCGTCATCATCAGGGCATATTGATACGCTCATTAGGTTAGGGAATGCTCATGCAAAACCGCCGCATCTTCTTCGTTCAATCACCCGATGGTCCGGTTTCATCATCCTGTTTCGACGTTCGTGACGAGCCTGTACCAGAGTTGGATGATGGGGACGTGCTAGTTCGCAACATTTACTTGTCATGCGATCCCTACATGCGCGGCCGGATGGGTGGAACGGCGAACTACCCGCAATCCAAGACGTTTCCGATCGACCAGGTCATCCCAGCCCGTGTAGTGGGCCAAGTAGAAGCCTCGCAAAATACCGAATATGCGGTAGGCAACCTTGTCTGGGGCTTTCTTGGCTGGGAGTTATATAGCGTGGCCAAAGGAGGGGGCGATCTGCGCGTGATCGACCCCCAGTTGGGACCTATCTCGCATGCCATCACGGTGATCGGTATGCCGGGACTGACGGCACGGGTTGGCATGCTGGATATTGGCAAGCCGCAACCTGGCGAGACAGCCTTTATTTCTTCGGCCAGTGGGGCTGTGGGGCAGGTGGCTGGACAGATTGCCAAGCTGTCGGGCTGCCGCGTCGTGGGCAGCGCCGGCAGCGACGCCAAAGTCGCTCATATCATCGACAAGCTTGGCTTTGACGCAGCCTTCAACTACAAGACCGCACACTCAATTGGGGCCGCGTTGGATGAACATTGCCCGGACGGTATCGACATTTATTTCGAGAACGTTGGCGGCGAAACCCTTGAAGCGGTGCTCAACCGTATCAATCAAGGTGCTCGTATTCCGGTTTGCGGAATGATCTCGCAATACGATATCGCGGAACGTTACGAGCCCCGAAACATCGCCAACGTTGAAGCCCGAAATGCGATCATGCAGAGGTTCAGCGTTTACGAGCATATGAACCAGTTCGATGAATTTCTAATCTGGGTTGCCGAACGGATAAAAGATAGGCGGATAGTCTATTTTGAGGACATTGTTGACGGCATCGACAACACAATCGGTGCATTCATCGGCATGATGAACGGCGAAAATTTGGGTAAAAGACTGGTCCAGATAAGCAATGACCCGACTTTGTAATGATTAAATCACACCGTCTTTCTGGAGTGCCCTTAATTCATTATCGCTTAAGCCGATCTCTTCCTTATAAATTTCGTCATTATGTTGCCCTTTGCGCGGACCAGCGTGACGGATTTCTGCTGGTGTCTCAGACATGACGGGGAACGCCCCGGTCATGCGAATTTTGCCTAACTCCGTGTCGTCTAGCAAGACGATGTCGTTACGGGCTTGGTATTGCGGATCCTCGAAAATCTGCGCGATGTCATAGGATGGACCTATGGCGGCTTCGGCCTCCTCGAAGGCAGCCAATACTTCTTTCTGGTCGCGTTGCTTTATCCAATCAGCGACCATTCCGTCGACTTCCTCGATATGTTCGACCCGGCCAGCTGGTGTCTGGAAGCGTGGGTCTTTCGCAGCGTCCTCACCGCCACATAGGGTCAGCACACGGGTGACGATGGCGGGTGAGTTGGTCGAGATTGCGACCCATTTACCGTCCCGTGTCTCGTATACGTTGCGCGGGGCATTGTTATCCGAACGGTTGCCCATGCGTTCCTGGATTATACCAAGTTGGTCGAACTGCAGGGGCTGAGGTCCCAACACCTGGAAGATCGGTTCATAGATCGAAAGGTCTATGAACTGTCCTTCGCCGCTGCCTTGCGCATCGCGATGGTATAGCGCGAACATCGTCGCGAAGGTGCCATAGGACGCTGCGATACCGTCGGCGAGGCCAAAATTTGGCAGGGTTGGCGGGCCTTTCTTTTCGCCAGTGATATTTGCAAAGCCGCTGAACACCTCTGCCACGGTGCCAAAGCCCGGCCGGTCCTTGTATGGGCCAGTTTGTCCAAAACCTGTGACCCGGACCATTATGAGGCGTGGGTTGATCGTTTTGAGTTCTTCCCAACCAAGACCCCATTTCTCCATTGTACCGGTTCGGAAGTTTTCTATTAATACATCGGTGGTTTTGATCATCTCCTTGAAAAGTTCGGCACCTTTCGGCTTGCTGAGACAAAGCGTGACGCAGCGCTTGTTGCGGTTGGCCATCTTGAACCAAAGTCCAACCCCTTTTTTTTGCGCACCAGTGCTGCGCAAAACGTCGCCACGCGGGTGCTCTACCTTTATGACGTCGGCGCCGAAGTCACCGAGAAGCATGCCGATGGTTGGGCCGGCGATGACGGTGGCAGCGTCGATGACGCGGAGCCCGGCCAACGCTTTCTTGTTTTGTTGTGTCATGTTGAATCCATTTGTGAAACATATGCCCCAAGGAGCTCACGCCTAATTGTGGAGGCACTATGGCGATCAAGTCCGCCGTGAGATTGATAAGTTGCTAGTAAGATTTCGGCAATCCTAACGCGCGCTCCGCAATGTGGCACAGGATCAACTGCGGACTGACCGGGGCCAGCCGATGGATAAGACATTCGCGGAAATAACGTTCCACGTGAAATTCTTTGGCGTAGCCCATTCCACCCATCGTCATGACCGCGTTGGTGCATGCCTTAAATGTTGCCTCGCCGGCCAGATACTTGGCTGCATTTGCTTGAATGCCGCATTCCTGGCCCGCGTCGTATAGGTTTGCCGCCTGGAAAGCCATCAAGTTGGCCGCTTCCAGCTCCGCATAGGATTCAGCTAGCGGGTGTTGAATTGCTTGGTTCATGCCGATTGGGCGGTCGAAGACAACCCTTTCCTTGGCGTAGTCGGCGGCGTGGCGCAGGGCACAACGACCGAGCCCAACCATTGAGGCGCCAATCAGCACCCGTTCGGCATTCAGACCATGCAGCAGGTAACGGAAGCCTTTGCCTTCCTCTCCGATCAGATTTTCTTTTGGGATAGGCAGTCCGTCAATAAACATCTGATTGGAGTCAACGCTCTTACGTCCCATCTTGTTGATCGGCCGAACATCCACGTAGTCGCGGTCAAGGTTGGTGTAGAATAGAGATAGTCCGTCGATTGGCTTTTCCGTCTCCTCGATCCGTTTTGTACGCGCGATTAGCAGCATTTTGTTCGACTGCAGCGCGGTTGAGGTCCACAACTTCTCGCCTTTCACAACATAGTGATCGCCCCTATCCTCGGCGTAGGTGCGAAGTCGTGTCGTGTCGAGCCCCGTGTTCGGTTCCGTAACTGCAAAGCAGGCTACGTCGTCGCGTCGTATAACCGGCGGCAGCCATTTTTGTTTCTGCTCGTCTGTGCCGAATACGACTACCGGGTTTAGCCCGAAGATGCCGATCACCATTGCGGCAAAGCCCGCATTGCCGCAGCCAGATTCAGTAATTACCTGAGACATGATAGCGGCCTCTGTGATGCCCAGACCGGCGCCACCATACTCTACTGGCATCGCAATCCCAGCCCAGCCATCATCTGCCATGGTTTGACAGAAATCTTCAGGAAACTCACCGGTCTCGTCGCGCTCCAGCCAATACTGGTCGTCGAAGCGTTCGCATAGCTTCATGACGCTCTCGCGGATCTGCCTCTGTTCCGGGGTCCAGAAATATGTGCTCATGTTCGTGTCCTGAGAAGCTTGCAATAATGACAACGTTACCAGTAGGGCAGCCATAGCCGAACTGCAAAATCAGTCTTGCACGCATTGGTCTCTGGCGCGATGGTGCGCACATGGACACATATACCTATCACGACTGGCTTTTGCGAAAGCCGGCAGCGCGCGGTGGCAACGGTGTCGTCGCGAGCCATTCGAAGGCGGCGGCAGAAGCCGGCGCTGCGGTTCTAGCCGACGGCGGTAATGCCATAGATGCAGCGGTTGCGACTTCGTTTGCGGTTTCCGTCGTAGAACCCTGGATGAGCGGCATTGGCGGCGTCAGTTTCATGATGCTGTATCTTGCGGAAGAGGGGCGAGTGCGTTGCTTTAACGGCGGTGGTATCTCTCCTATCGCTCTCGATCCGCTAGACTATCCGTTGGTGAGCGGCACCGGTGGGGATATCTTCACCTGGCCTGCAGTCCGGGACGATCGCAACGTGCATGGTTACTACTCGATGGCGACGCCGGGCTACGTGGACGCGATTGGTAAGGCGTGGGAACGCTACGGTACGATGGGCTGGGCCGATCTGCTCGGGCCGGCGATTGAACTGGCAGGGCGCGGCTTGCCGGTCAACTTCATGACGACGATCCGTATCGCTGCGGCGATGAAGGAGCTGCGGAATTTCCCAGAAAGCCGAAAGGTCTATCTGCCGGACGGGGTAGTACCTGTGCCGGAATTAGGTCAGCCAATTCCTCACATTCCGGTGGGTAATTTGCAGGTGACTTTGGAGCGGCTCGCAATGGCGGGGCATCGCGATTTCTATGACGGTGATATCGCTGTGCAGATCGCCAAGGATGTCCATGCAGGCGGCGGTTCGCTGCGCGCTGATGACCTGGCCGTATACAAGGCGATGGAAGTCGATCCCTTGTCGCGTAATTATGGCGGCGGCACGGTTCATACGCCGCCAGGCATGACGGCGGGGCCAACCATGATGCACGTGCTAGATCAGATTGAGGGGCAAATCGGCTCAGGTGCGCCGGGTGCGGATGATTTCACGGCTTACGCTGCGGCGCTTGCCAGAGCCTACGCAGCCCGGTTCGAGACCATGGGTGATCCGGACGACAGCGCTGACCCCACCTGCACGACCCATCTGACAGTGATTGACGGCAAGGGCAATATGGTCAGCCTAACTCAAACTTTGCTCTCCTCCTTTGGCAGCAAGGTGGTGCTGCCGACAACGGGCATCCTGATGAACAACGGCATCCTGTGGTTCGATCCGGTGCCGGATAGGCCAAACTCTTTGAAACCAGGCAAGCGGCCACTTTCGAATATGTGCCCCGTCGTGGTCACCAGAGGCGAGCAGCCTTGGTTTGCGGTCGGTGCCTCGGGCGGACGGCGGATCATGCCGGCGGTCATGCAAATCGTCTCCCAGGTAATAGATGGCGGTTTGACCCTGGAGGAGGCTTTCCATCAGCCGCGTATCGATGTCAGTGGTGATGGCCGTGCGACTATTGACCCGCGCCTTAGTGACGAAGTGGCAACGGCGATCGAAGCTCATATGCCGATTTTTCGTGAGCAGAAGACGGTTTACCCTACCGCCTACGCCAATCTCAACGCGGTCATGCGAGATGAAAAAGGATTTATCGGTATTGGTGAAGTCATGAATCCGGTCGGGGGGGCGATTGCGGGGTAGAGCTAAGGTTCAGCTTTCTGTTTGCGATAAAGCGGCACTTTGCGATTTCAGAGAGAATGTCGCATAAACTCGCCGCATGAAACGGCCAGGTGAACCTTGGGTGGGAAGGGCAATACCGCGTCTAGAGGATGCGGCGCTACTGTCTGGAAATGCCCGTTTCATCGATGATCTATCTCCAGTCCCGGGTATCCGGCACATAGCGCTGCTTCGATCACCCTACGCCCATGCGCGGATTGTGACGATTGACATATCGGAAGCTCTTGCACTCGATGGCGTCTATGGTGTCTTGACCGGGGCGGAACTGGTGACGGAATTGGATCCGCTGGCGAGCGCAGTGCGTGCGCCGGCCGATTATTTCCCGATTGCCAAGGACAAGGTTCGCTATGTAGGTGAACCGGTGGCGGTAATCGCGGCCGTTGACCGCTACGTCGCCGAAGATGCGCTGGACCGTATCATTGTCGATTATGACCCGCTGCCGGCCGCGGTAGATCCTGTCACGGCGTTGGATGATGACGCAGGCCAAGTGCACGAGAAGGTTGGCAGCAATCTGGTGCACCACCGAACATTTTGCTATGGCGATCCCGAGAGAGCGTTCGCGGAGGCGGCAAATGTTGTCGAGTTGGAGTGGCGTTATCCACGGCATGCGTCGACGCCGATTGAGACCTATGGCGTGGTCGCGCATTTTGAGACCGCACCTGAGCGCTACACCATCTGGTCGAACTTTCAGGGTCCGTTCATCCTGCAGCCGCTGATGGCACGGTCCCTGCGGGTGCCGGGTAACCGGTTGCGTCTGATAGCCGCGCCTCATAGTGGTGGCAGCTTCGGTATCAAGCAGGGTCTTTACCCATATCTCGTCTTATTAGCGGCAGCCAGTCGGATGTTTCGCTGTCCCGTAAAGTGGATCGAGGATCGTGGTGAGCATCTGATGGCGTCCTCTTCGGCGTCCGACAGGGCGGACGCGATCGAGGCGGCGTTCGACGCGCAAGGGATACTGACTGGTCTTCGTTTTCGTAATCTGGTCAGTTTGGGAGCGTACATCCGGGCACCGGAGCCGGCTTCGGTATACCGAATGCATGCTGCGTCGAATGGGTGCTATCAGACGCGCAACATCTCTATCGACAACAGGTTGGTGTTGACTAACAAAACGCCGATTGGGCTCAACCGGGGTTATGGCGGGCCGCAATTTTATTTTGGGCTGGAACGGGTGATGGACAAAGCAGCCCGAATGCTTGACATCGATCCAGCAGATTTGCGGCGCCGCAATTTCATTTCCAGGGATGCCTTTCCTTACGACGCTCCGGCCGGAGCGCAATACGATTCCGGTGATTACAGCAAAGGACTTGATCTGGCGCTCGAACTGTCCGGCTATGAAGCACTTCGGGCGCGGCGTGCATTGGCACGCGCCGAAGGTAGATTGTTCGGGATCGGTTTAGCTTGCGGTGTGGAACCGTCCGGCTCGAACATGGCTTATGTCACGCTGGCACAGACGCCAGAGGAGCGTGCGCGAGCTGGCGGCCGTTCGGGAGGTGCTGCCGTGGCAACTGTCGCGCTCGATCCGTCCGGTGCGGTTACGGTGACACTTGACTCGACACCTGCCGGGCAGGGTCACGCGACAGCGGCCGCGCAGATCGTTGCCGACGGTCTCGGCATGCAGCCGGAAGAGATTCAGGTGATCACATCAATGGATACGCAGAACGGTGATTGGTCTCTTGCGTCCGGCAACTACGCCAATCGGTTCTCTGCGATTGTTGTCGATGCCATCGTCGAGAGTTCGGTCCGTATCTCCCAAAAACTGAAGGCTGTCGCCGCTGATATGTTGGAGGTGGCTCCCGATGATGTCGAGCTTATCGATGGCCGCGCCCGGATAGCCGGTGTGCCGGAGGATGGTATCGCGATCGCTCGGGTTGCCGCCGCAACCCATTGGCACCCTGCTGGCTTGCCGGAGGGGCTATCGCCGGGACTGCGGGAAACAGCAATCCTATCGCCCAGCGTGCTGGAGGCACCAGACGAAGCCGATCGCGTCGCGTCCGCGGTGACCTTCGGTTACATCTGCGATCTGGCAGCGATCGAGATTGACCCGAATACTGGTCGCATCATGGTCGATACATACGTCTCGGTGCACGATGTTGGCCGTGTGATAAACCCAATTCTGGTTGAAGGTCAGATCCGTGGTGGTTTTGCGCATGGTTTCGGCGCGGCCATGATGGAAGATCTCGTTTACGATGCCGAGGGTAACTTTCTTGCTGGGTCTTTCGCCGACTACACCTGTCCTACGGCGGCGGATTTGCCGCCGGTGACTGTAGGCCATGTGGAGACTGCGTCACCTGCGAACGCGATTGGCTCCAAGGGAATGGGGGATGGCTCCTCTATGCTGACGCCGGCGGTGATGGCCAATGCGGTCGCTGATGCGTTAGACCGGGACGATGTCGAACTACCGCTGACTTTGGACCGGGTCTGGCGCTTGATGCGGAGGCGTCCTTGAAACCTGCTCCTTTTGCTTATGTTCGACCCGAAACCCGGGATGACGCCGTCGCGATGCTCTCAGAACATGGTGACGATGCGTTGGTATTGGCGGGTGGGCTATCACTCGGCGCTATGCTGAACATGAGGTTGGTCATCGCTGAGATGGTTATTGACATCAATCAGATACCAGAGCTTTGCGAAATTGAGCGCGCTGACGATCAGTTGCGGACTGGTGCCATGGTGCGGCAGGCGGACGCTCTGGTTTCGACCGATGTGGCAAAAGCAGCACCTCTCCTGCATCTTGGCTTGAAGAATGTTGGGCACTACCAGACGCGTAGTCGGGGAACCCTGGGGGGCTCCGTTGCGCATGCCGATCCCAGCGCAGAAATTCCTCTTTGCCTCGCTACTCTGAACGGCGTGGTGGAACTGATTTCAAAGCGGGGAACCCGTTACGTAAGGGCTCGCGAATTTGCGGACGCTGCATTGTCTACGATCCGGGAGCCAGATGAATTGGTTGCTGCGCTTCATTGGCCCGTGCATTCCAACGCAGGTGTGGCGTTTCAGGAGATTGCGCAGCGGCATGGCGATTTCGCCATTGTTGCGGTGGCGGCGGTTGTTCGCAATCGATCGGACTTTTCGCTGGGCTTCGGCGGTGTAGAAGGGACGCCGCGTATATTGGATGGCAAAGTGGACGTTACGATCGAAAATTCCATTTCCACATTCGTTGGTAATATGGATGCAATGGAAGACCCACGAGCAAGCGCCGAATATCGCATCGCCGTTGCAAGGCATCTAGGTATTGAAACCCTGCGACAGGCATTGGAACGGTCGGCATGACGGTTTCAATCCAAGCCGATCAACGTGTTCGTGTGACATGTATGGTCAATGGCAGGCGTCATACAGGCTTCGCCGCGCCACGCACTCAGCTTTGCGATTTTCTTCGTCACGAGCTGCACCTTTATGGCACTCATGTAGGCTGCGAACACGGTGTATGTGGCGCTTGCACGGTAACAATAGATGGTCGGCTGGCGCGGTCCTGTATGACCTATGCTGTACAGGCGGATGGGGCAGAGGTTGGGACGGTTGAAGGTTTGTCCGAGGACGGTACGTTGAACGCGCTGCAGCGTGCCTTTTCAGAACAAGGGGCACTGCAGTGCGGGTTTTGCACAGCCGGTATTCTGATTTCGACAACTTTTTTCCTCGTTGAAAATCCGAACCCGGATGAGCAAGAGGTACGCGAAATGTTGTCCGGGCACTTGTGCCGCTGTACAGGTTACGAGGGAATGGTGCGGGCTATCTTGTCGGTGGCTGGGGGACCCTCATGAGCTTGGCGCGCATGCTGGACGCTGCGGTCGCTCGCGAGCCGGAGGCCATTGCCATCGTCGAAGGGGGCATGCGCTTAACTTACCGTGAATGGGCGGACGAGATCGCGCGGCTTGCGAGTGGGCTCGAGCGTTTGGGCCTGTCGGAAGGCGACTATTGCGTCGCCGTTTTGTCGAATCGATACGAAACCGCTTCGTTGTTCTGGGCCTGCCAGAAATTAGGAGCCGTCTTCACGCCCTTCAACTGGCGGGCGACAGCGGCTGATATCGCATTCGTGTTAGAGGATGTGGAAGCAAAGGTCGTCGTATACGAGAAGCGCTCAGCGACGGCGGTGGAAGGCGCTCTGGAAAAATTCGCCATCGACGCGGTCATCAGCTTGGATGGCGGGCAAGGTGCTCCTTATCGCGAAACAATATGCGGTAGCCCTTATACTGGATTACCACCTACGGATGAGCGGGCAATCTGTTTGATGCTCTATACTTCCGGCACGACCGGTCGGCCGAAAGGTGTGCCGCGCAGCTGTGCGGCGGAGCGGATTGCGTCTATCGGCTGTATTGCGCAATTACATTACGGCTATAGCGAGGTGACGCTCGGCGTTATGCCACTGTTCCACACGATGGGCATTCGTGCACTGGCGATGTCGGTCTATCTCAACGGGACCTTCATCTGCATGCCGTCATTTGACGCCGCCGAAGCCCTTCAATTGATTGCTCGCGAAGACATCACTGCGCTCTTCCTTGTCCCGACCATGTTTCACGATATGGTGTATCATTCAAATTTCGCGTCGTTTGATCCGGCGCCAGTTCGCAATTTGGCTTATGCGGGCATGTCGATGAACACGGCGTTAGTTGAGGCCTGTGCCTCGGGTTTCAATCCCGAATGGTTCAGCAATTTCTATGGCTCCAGCGAGATCTACACCTTTACCGTCTGTAACGATGTTCGGGCCAAGCCGGGTTGCGCGGGTCGTCCTGGCTTAGGCCAGCAGATCCGCATAGTACGAGGCGATCCGGATGGACGTGTTGAACCGGAGGCACTCGTCGAACCCGGTGCGACCGGGGAAATCATCGCTCGCATGGACAGTCTTGACGCCTTCGCTGGATATTGGAAGCGGCCTGACGCCGACGAGAAGGCAATTCGCAAAGGATGGTACTTTACTGGCGATCTAGGCCGGTTCGATGAAGACGGTGAGCTTTATGTGTTAGGCCGCATTGACGATATGCTGATCTCCGGTGGCGAGAACATCTATCCGGAAGAGGTCGAGGATCTATTGGCGAAATGCCCGCTGGTGCGTGACGTGGCAGTGATAGGAGTGCCAGACGAGCGGTGGGGACAGAAGGTTATCGCTTTTATCGAGCCCGAAAACCAAAGCGCCGCCGCTGCAACGATCAACCGCTATTGCCTGGACAGTGACTTGGCTCGCTTTAAACGGCCGCGCGGTTACGCCTTTGTCAAATCGATACCGCGCTCTGCTTCCGGCAAGCTGTTGCGCCGAGAATTGAGGCTTGGCGGGTACGAATTATTGAATGGTTACGAACACACGATCGAGGAGACGTAAGACGATGGCAACGGAAGTGAACTATGCGGAGCAGCGCGGCGATATTCTGCGCGAGTTGGACGGCCTGCGGGCAGAGGTCGATCCGGAAAAGCGGATCGGCTATTTGATACTCGACCGCGAACCGCTCAACATCGTCTCTTACGCTGCGCGCGCGCAGATCTGCGCACTGATAGAGGCGTTCGACGAGGATGACGATGTTGGTGTCATCGTGATCCGCGGCGCTAACGGCGTGTTCTCTTCCGGCGGTGACGTGAAGCGCTTTCCGCAAATTCCGAAGAATAAGATGTCTGATCTGGCTGATAATATCGGAGCACCGGAGCGCTGCTCCAAACCGGTAATCGCGGCCTTGGAGAAGTACGCCTTTGGAGTTGCGTTTGAACTTTCGCTTGCCTGCGACTTCCGATTCGCCATAAAGGAAACGCAGGTCGGTCTGCCGGAAGTCGCGATCGGCCAGATGCCAGGCTCTGGGGGCAGCGTCCGAGTCGC
>PBDC01000008.1 GCA_002717185.1 Rhodospirillaceae bacterium | reverse complement strand
TCTTGCCAAATTCCTGCGTAAAAAACCTTAAAATCGGCACCCTATTTTAGAGTGGATCCGATTGCATTAAGTCAGGGACTTTATGCGATTTCAAAGTTTTGGACTCAGGTCCGAACTCCAGTCTGGATACCCCCAAGTGAAACGTCATGAACCGTTATGAACTTTAGGGGGCAACAAATTGAGGCTATTCCTCACTTTTATCCGGCCTGTCACGCCGGAGGCCGCGGGTTCGAGTCCCGTCACTCCGGCCACCGTATATTGCGTACAGTGTTAGTCTAAACTTCAAAAAATTTTTAAGCGTAATCCAAAATTTTCCTTTTGGGACTGTGGCGGCTATTTATTTACACCTTTTGAGTGGGGTATAATGTTGCGCTGATACGCTTACGTCGGAGCCTAAGTCTTGGAAATGACTGGGGCGGTGTGGCACCATAATGAGACTGCAATCGGAGGACATCTCATGGACGATGGCAAAGTTATTGAAAATCACGATGCGGAAAACGCGTCTTCGGTATATGTGCCAACCCTTCAACTGACGGAGGGACAGCCTCCACCCATTGCTGCTCATGGTGGGCTTTCCTATATGTCCTTCGACAATGATGGCGATGCGGGAACCTCGGTTGCGTTGGAGGATGCCTTTGCAACAATTGCCGAAGGTGAGGGTCGGCGGGTTCTTGAAATGATCGACAAAGCCCCCTCGGGCCCGGTCGAGACGAAGTGGGGTCTTGGCTTCAGTCAATTTGAAGACTGCATGGACCATATCCGTGAGCAGGGTATCGAGGCGCCTGAGGGTGGTCTTGCTTTACCTTTGCCTTATACAGTCTACGAGCGGCCCACCTATTCCGTTGTTCCCTCCAACGCGGTTTGGACTGATCCGGCACGCGCCTCTGAAGCGGAGATTTTGCGTAAGGAGGAAGAGGATACGCGCCGGCGAAATCTGTTCTTCCCTCAGGTCATGCGTGATGCGCGGCGCATGGAAGAATATTATCCGGGCCTGTCGCCGAACAGTTCGGACTGCATGGATAAGCTTGGCGTCTCTCTGACGCATCTGGAATCTGAGTGCAAAAATTTTTACGACCCAGCCGAAGTCGAGAGTGTGCTCTATCCGGAGATAGAGAAACTTCTCCTTGACTTTTTCCCTGGTGCGACAGACGCGCTGGTCTATAACCATGATGTCTTCGACAAGGACTACAAAGGCGACCGTACCGAAGATCAGGATGCGAAGAACCCCGGCGTGAATGCCCGTTACGCCAATCTGGTTCACAACGACCTAAACGATAACAGCGGACGTGTGCGCTGCCGCGAACTGCTTACGAAAAACCTGCGTAATTTTGGCCGCAAGCAGAACTACACGGAAGCTGAGGCCGATGCGAAGATGTCGCGCCGTTTTATGTCAATCAACCTTGCCAAGCCCATGGAGACTGTAGAGCAGTTTCCCTTCGTACTCTGCGCTTGGCCGTCTTTCGCGGACCAACCTTATATCAACAACTATCGTATCTATGACGACCGCGTTGGCGAGACCACGCGTTTTACCTATCGGGAGAACCATGAATGGTACTGGGTCCCGAGGCAGGCACCAACCGAAGTGTCGATGTTGAAATGTTACGATTCGATCACGGACGGTTCGGTTTCTCGCTGGTCGTTCCACACTGCCTGCATAGACCCGACTGTTTCGACCAATGCACCTTGCCGGAAGAATGTCGTTGTCCGATCCTACGTCTTCTTTTAGGAAGATTAGGCTACGGCCCGACGCGCGCTGCATTGGTGCATGGAAAATGCGAAACAGCGAGAACTAGCTGAACTCCTGGCTGAGTTGCGGCGGGATGGCAGGCAACAGAGCGGTCTTGATCCCGGTTTGATCCCGCCAGATACCAAAACTGCCTACCGTGTCGCGGGGATGGTGGAGGAGATACTCGGGTGGGAGGTTGCTGGCTGGAAAATCGCTGCGACTAGCACGGAAATGCGTCGCGTCCTGCGCACTGATGCGCCGATCTATGGACGTGTGTATGCCCCGAACGTTAGGCAGGGGCCGTTTGCTGTCCGCCACTCAGGGTTGTGCAGTCCGATACCGGAAGTCGAGTATCAGGTTAGGCTAGGAACCGACTTACCTCCGCGGAGAAAACCCTATACCCGTAAAGAGGTCACTGAGATGGTGGCGTCGATGCATCCGGGGATTGAACTCGCGGAATGTCGCTTTGTGCATGACAACAATTTCCCACCGTTGCCCGGTATTTTGGCCGATGGATCAGGTGGTTCGACTCTCATATATGGTCCGGCGATCGAGGATTGGGCGGAACGGGACATTTCCGGTCAAGAGGTCGTGTTATACAGAGGTGGCAAGTATTGGCGTTCGGGAACGGCTGCAGCCGCGTTGGAGCATCCCCTTGTGCCCCTTACTTGGCTCGCCAACGAACTGTCGCGTGCCGGGATTGGCCTGAAATCTGGCCAAATGGTAAGCACGGGGACGTTGACTGGGATGTTTCAACCGCAGCAGGGACAAACTTTCCGCGCGGATTTCGGCCCGCTAGGCGAAGTCACATTAACCCTGACCTAGGTCAGAACTTGATTGGGGTCGTTTGTCCGTCTTGATCCGGTCTGCGGGTGAATAGTCTCGGTCGCCCTCGGCGGGATTCCATCGGATATCAAAACCACGGACATAACACCGGGATCACTCTGCCGGCGACGATCAATCTGCTTTCCTGCGATCCCCTAAACGACTGTTTATGCTTTCAGGGCATATTAACACCTTGAAATTGCATTACTCTAGCGGGGCGTTGTTTTGTTCCGTTCAGTCTTTGCTTCAAAGGCAATTAACCTTATATTGCAGCCACCGAGCGTACGGCCCCGCGCCGCAGCATAATTCGGTCGGTAGGACTAAGTCATAGTCCGGTAACAAAGCTATGGGTGGGGACCGCGCAGGCGGTCTGAGGAGTTGAGTTGATGGATGGCTTATTGCGGGAATATCTCCCAGTGCTGATCTTCCTCGCTATAGCCATCGGCATTTCCGTTGCGATGCTTGTGGCGAGTGGTATTCTTGCGAAACAGAAGCCCGATTCGGAAAAGCTTTCTGCTTACGAATGCGGATTTGAAGCTTTTGATGACGCGCGCAGCCGGTTCGATGTGCGATTTTATCTGGTGGCGATTCTTTTCATCATTTTTGATCTGGAAGTCGCCTTCCTGTTCCCTTGGGCGATTTCACTCGGCAATATTGGGCTCTTTGGTTTCTGGTCGATGGTGGTCTTCCTTGGCATCCTGACAATTGGTTTTATCTATGAATGGCGGAAGGGAGCGCTTGAATGGGAATAGACAGCCCCGCGCTCAGGGAAGGAGACCATGAAGGCGCGATGCGACTGGTCAACGATACCTTAGCGGATAAAGGTTTCATCGTCGCGAATGCCGACAAGCTGGTGAACTGGGCCCGAACCGGGTCATTATGGCCAATGACCTTTGGTCTCGCTTGTTGTGCGGTGGAGATGATCCACGCCTATATGCCACGCTACGATCTGGATCGGTTTGGTGTGGTTCCCCGCGGCAGTCCCCGGCAATCGGACGTGATGATCGTTGCTGGCACGCTGACCAACAAAATGGCGCCGGCATTGCGCAAGGTCTATGACCAGATGGCGGAGCCGCGCTGGGTCATATCGATGGGCTCGTGTGCCAACGGTGGCGGCTACTACCACTATTCGTATGCCGTCGTCCGCGGTTGCGACCGGGTTGTTCCAGTAGATATTTACGTTCCGGGTTGTCCTCCGACTGCGGAAGCGCTGGTATACGGATTTCTGCAACTGCAGAAGAAAATTAGACGCACCGGTACGATTGCGCGTTAGGAACGGAACGGCTCATGGACGACGCCAGCCAAGGCGCGCTCAAAGAATTGGGAGCGCATGTTATCGCAAAACTCGGCACTGCGGTGCTGGATCATCACATTCGCAATGGTGAATTAAACGTTGAAACGACGGGAAACGATGTTGTCCGTTTTATGAAGTTCCTGCGAGACGATGCCAGCTGCCAATTCAAGAGCCTAATGGATATCTGTGGCGTCGATTTTCCTGAGCGGGAAGAGCGCTTCGAAGTGAATTACAATTTGCTCAGCTATAAGCACAATCAGCGGATTCGTATAAAGGTTCGTACCAAGGAGGACATACCAGTACCCTCGGTATCAGGTGTGTTTCCGACTGCGGCTTGGTTCGAACGGGAATGTTGGGACATGTTCGGGGTGTTCTTTTCTGAGCACCCGGATTTGCGGCGCCTGCTTACTGATTATGGTTTTGAAGGCCATCCGCTGCGCAAGGATTTCCCCCTTACCGGCTATGTCGAGGTGCGCTACGACGACGAGCAGAAGCGGGTTGTCTACGAGCCCGTGAAACTAACCCAGGCATTCCGCTCCTTCGATTTCATCAGCCCCTGGGAGGGTATGTCGGGCGAATTGCCGGGCGATGAGAAAGCGGAGGTGGAATAGGACTGATGGCAGCGGAAGCGGAAATTAAGAACCTCACGCTGAACTTCGGCCCGCAGCATCCGGCGGCTCATGGTGTTTTGCGCATGGTCATGGAAATGGATGGCGAGATCGTCGAAAGAATTGATCCGCATATCGGTTTGTTGCATCGTGGTACTGAGAAACTGATTGAGTACAAGACCTATCTCCAGGCGATGCCGTATTTTGATCGGCTCGACTACGTTGCACCGATGTGTCAAGAGCACGCTTTCGTGTTGGGGGTCGAAAAATTGCTTGGCATAACCCCGCCGCGGCGCGGGCAGTATGTTCGAGTTCTGTTCGCGGAAATTTCGCGCATGCTCAACCATCTGTTAAATGCCCCGGCATTGGCGATGGATGTTGGTGCGATGACGCCGATGCTTTGGGCGTTCGAGGAACGCGAGAAGCTGATGGAGTTCTATGAGAGCGCCTGCGGTGCGCGCCTTCACGCGGCGTATTTCCGCGTTGGTGGAGTGCATCAGGATATACCAGCGGGCATGGGCGACGATATCCTAGCCTGGGCTGATGGGTTCCCAAAGTTTCTTGAAGATATGGAGACACTGCTCAACGAAAACCGCATCTTTAAACAGCGTACCGTTGATATTGGCGTCGTTTCCGAGGAGGAGGCGATGGCGTGGGGTTTCTCTGGACCGATGCTTCGTGCTTCCGGTGTGGCGTGGGATCTTCGTAAGGCCCAGCCCTACGATGTCTATGACGAGATGGACTTTGATATACCGATTGGCAAGAACGGAGACTGCTACGATCGTTATCTAGTCCGTGTCGAAGAAATGCGGCAGAGCGTTCGGATCATCCGTCAATGCATTGAGAATATGCCGGATGGGCCGGTGATGACTGAGGACGGTAAGGTCGGTCCCCCGGCGCGCGGCGAGATGAAGCGCTCGATGGAAGCACTGATCCACCATTTCAAACTTTATACTGAAGGTTTTCACGTGCCGCCGGGGGAGACCTACACCGCGGTTGAGGCACCAAAGGGCGAGTTCGGCGTCTACCTTGTTTCAGACGGCACCAACAAGCCTTACCGCTGCAAGATTAGGGCGCCGGGGTTCGCTCACCTGCAGGCGATGGACTATCTGTGTAGAGGACACATGTTGGCGGATTCAGTGGCAATACTTGGTGCTATGGACGTCGTGTTCGGGGAGATAGACCGATGAGCGATAAGTTCGAATTCACGCCGGAAAACATGGCAATTGCGCAGAAATATATCGACAAATATCCGGAGGGGCGGCAGGCGAGCGCGGTGTTGCCGCTGCTTGACCTGGCACAACGTCAAAATCAAAACCACGCCTCAGACGCGGTTATTGATGTCGTAGCTGAATTACTGGGGATGGCGCGCATCCGAGTGGTCGAGGTGGCTAGCTTCTACACCATGATCAATACGAAGCCGGTTGGGAAATATCTACTGCAATTTTGTACGACGACGCCGTGCTGGTTGCGTAATTCCGACGAAGTCGTTGAAGTTGCACGAAAACATCTTGGCATCGATTATGGCCAAACCACCGAGGACGGGCTTTTCACCATGCGAGAGGTGGAATGCCTCGGCGCCTGTGTTAATGCCCCGATTGTGCAGATCAATGACGACATGTACGAGGATCTCACAGGTCCTCATCTAATCGCTGTTCTCGATGCTTTGAAAGCGGGTGAGATACCACCGCATGGACCGCAGATTGATCGCCAGAAATCGGCACCGGTTGGTGGACCGCAGACGCTTAAAGATCTCGACTTCGCAGAGGTTGACTGATGCTGCAGGACAAGGATCGAATTTTTACGAACCTCTACGGGCTGAACGATCCCGGACTGGCGGGCGCGCGCGCGCGGGGCGACTGGGACAACACCAAGGCGATTATCGAGAAAGGCCGTGAGTGGATCGTTGAGGAGATGAAATCCTCGGGTTTGCGTGGCCGCGGTGGGGCAGGGTTCCCGACCGGCCTGAAATGGTCTTTCATGCCTAAAGAGGAAGTCGAGGGGCGACCGCACTATCTGGTAGTTAATGCAGATGAGAGCGAGCCTGGTACCTGCAAGGATCGTGATATCCTACGACACGATCCGCACAAGCTGGTCGAAGGCTGCTTCGTTGCTGGCTTCGGAATGGGTGCGCATGCCGCCTATGTTTACGTTAGGGGAGAGTTTTACAACGAGGCTGTGGCGCTCGAACGCGCAGTCGACGAAGCCTATAAGGCCGGATTGCTTGGTCCAGACGCTTGCGGTACCGGTTGGGAATTCAATGTATACGTTCATCGCGGCGCAGGCGCCTACATCTGCGGCGAGGAGACCGCGCTGCTGGAGAGCCTGGAGGGTAAGAAAGGGCAACCTCGTCTGAAGCCGCCATTCCCGGCAATGTCGGGTTTGTATGGCTGCCCCAGCACCGTAAATAATGTTGAGACCATCGCTGTAGCACCGACGATACTGCGCCGCGGCGCTGATTGGTTTAGCAGCTTTGGCCGTGAGAATAATGTCGGCACAAAAGTCTTCTGCATATCGGGTCACGTCGAGAAGCCGTGTAACGTTGAAGAGGCGATGTCAATTCCGCTTAAAGAACTTGTTGAGAAACACGCGGGTGGTGTGCGTGGCGGGTGGGATAATTTGCTGGCAGTGATACCTGGCGGCAGTTCGACACCGATGCTGCCGAGATCGATCTGCGACGATGTGCTGATGGATTTCGACGCGCTACGCGAGCACAAGTCTGGCCTTGGAACCGCGGGCGTCATCGTCATGGATAAGTCCACAGACATTATCAAGGCGATCGCGCGACTAGCCTATTTTTACAAGCACGAAAGTTGCGGCCAATGTACACCCTGCCGCGAAGGCACCGGTTGGATGTGGCGCGTATTGGAGCGCATGGCGAAAGGGCAGGCTGAGATCGAAGAGATCGACATGCTGCTAGAAGTTTCGCATCAGATTGAAGGCCATACCATTTGTGCACTAGGTGACGGCGCGGCGTGGCCGGTGCAAGGGTTAATCCGCCATTTTCGCGACGAAATTGAAAGCCGCATCGTCGGCCGAAAGACTGTCGCCGTGGCGGCGGAGTAGGAGCGGGGCATGCCGAACATTAAGGTCGACGGCGTCGAATTGGAGGTTCCGGACGGTTTGAGCGTCCTGCAGGCTTGTGAAATGGCTGGTACTGAGATCCCGCGTTTTTGCTATCATGAACGTCTGTCGATTGCCGGTAATTGCCGCATGTGTCTTGTGGAGGTGAAACCGGGACCGCCAAAACCAGCGGCTTCCTGCGCCTTGCCGGTGGGCGAAGGGATGGAAGTCTTTACTGACTCCGAAATGGTGCGTAAGGCGCGTCATGGTGTCATGGAGTTTCTGCTGATCAATCATCCCCTAGATTGTCCGATCTGTGATCAGGGCGGGGAGTGCGACTTGCAGGATCAGGCGATGGCGTTCGGCCATGACGGCAGTCGTTTCGAGGAGAACAAGCGCGCTGTTGACGACAAATATATGGGTCCGCTTATCAACACGATCATGACCCGCTGCATCCATTGCACGCGCTGCGTCCGCTTTTCGACCGAAGTCGGCGGTGTCACGGATATGGGCATGATTAATCGCGGCGAGAGTGCAGAGATCACGACCTTGGGCAAAGCGGTGTCGTCTGAACTGTCGGGCAATGTGATAGATCTTTGCCCGGTTGGTGCGCTGACCTCGAAGCCTTATTCATTCGTTGCGCGTCCATGGGAATTGCGCAAGACCGAGACCATCGACGTGATGGATGCAGTCGGCAGCAATATTAGGGTGGATGCGCGCGGCAATGAGGTACTGCGGGTCTTGCCGCGTCTTAACGAAGAAGTGAATGAAGAATGGATCTCCGACAAAACTCGGTTTGCCTGCGATGGACTGCGCCGCCAGCGGCTTGACCGTCCCTATGTACGTAATACGGAGGGCAAGTTGCAGGCGTCGGATTGGGATACGGCCTTCGACGTGATTGCCGAACGTCTGAAAGGGGTGGATAGCGCCAAAATCGCGGCCTTAGCCGGCGATCAGTGCGACGCGGAATCGATGTTTGCTTTGAAATCGTTGATGGAGGAGCTCGGTAGTTCCAATTTGGATTGCCGGCAGGATGGGGCGGCGCTGGACTCGTCAGTGCGGGCCTCTTATTTGTTCAACAGCGGCATAGTTGGCATTGAAGGGGCTGATGCTTGCCTGATTATCGGGTCTAACCCTCGTTGGGAAGCACCATTAGTCAATTCCCGAATTCGTAAACGATGGCTGCAGGGCGGCTTTAAGGCGGGCATAGTTGGCCCAGCACACGACTTGACCTATGACGCAGAGTATCTCGGTGCGGGTGCGGAGACGCTGCAGCAGATTGCCGACGGTAGCCATGCTTTCGCGTCAATTCTAAAAGACGCCGAACGGCCGATGCTGATACTAGGTATGGGTGCGCTGACCCGCGACGACGGTGCAGCAGTCCTTGCGGCTGCGCGGCAGGTTGCCGAGAGCACGGGCATGGTGGGCGATGGATGGAACGGGTTCAACGTACTTCACACGGCGGCTGCGCGGGTGGGTGGCCTTGATATTGGTTTTGTGCCGGGTGAAAGCGGTCTCGGTACCAAGGCTATTCTTGATGGCGCTGAGTCAGGCGCAGTCGAAATTGTTTATCTTCTGGGTGCAGACGAGGTTGATACTAAGAAGCTGGAAAAAACCTTTGTCATCTATCAGGGACACCACGGGGATGCCGGTGCACATGTTGCAGATGTAATTTTGCCTGGCGCCGCTTATACCGAAAAATCGGGTACATACGTGAATACGGAAGGCCGAGTGCAGCGGGGGCAAGTCGCCTCATTCCCACCAGGCGATGCGCGGGAGGATTGGACAATTATTCGTGCGTTGTCGGGTGTGATCGGAAAGATGCTGCCCTTCGACAGCCTACCCGCTCTGCGTAAACAGTTGCAGGTGGCATGTCCACACTGGGTACGTCTTGACGATCCGGAAGAAGCGCCTTGGGCCGACTTTGGTAACGCCGGTGCGATGGATGCAGCGCCGTTTGGTTTGCCGATCGCTAATTTCTATATGACGGACCCGATTAGCCGTGCTTCCGAAACAATGGCCAAGTGCACGCACGAATTCGTCAACAATGCAGACGGGGCGACTGGCACTGATGGCTGAGTTTTGGGACATATACGTTTGGCCGACGATCGTTATCGTCTTCTACATCGTGCTGATTGTCGCGCCACTGCTTGGCGGAGTTGCATACCTGACCTTAGCCGAGCGCAAGGTCATGGGGTGGATGCAATTACGCAAGGGCCCTAATGTCGTCGGTCCCTTTGGCCTGTTGCAGCCTATCGCCGATGGCATCAAGTTGATGTTCAAAGAAACCATTATTCCGGCGAGCTCAAACCGGGGCATGTTTTTCGCTGCGCCGATGGTCACGTTCATTTTGGCGCTCGTCGCCTGGGCGGTAATACCATTTGATGCAGGACTTGTTCTTTCTGATATAAATGTCGGAATTCTTTATCTTTTTGCCATTTCATCCCTTGGTGTTTATGGCATCATTATGGCCGGCTGGGCTTCGAATTCGAAATACGCCTTCCTGGGCGCTCTCCGCTCTGCCGCACAGATGGTGTCCTACGAGGTCTCGATGGGCTTCGTCATTATTACGGTGCTTCTTTTTGTAGGCTCGTTGAACCTATCGACGATTGTTGAAGCGCAAGCGGGCGGTTTTTGGAACTGGCATTTCTGCGGCATTCTGTTCCCGATGGCGATAATCTTTTTCGTCTCGACACTGGCGGAGACAAATCGTGCGCCGTTCGATTTGCCGGAGGCAGAAGCGGAACTAGTGGCTGGTTACAACGTCGAATATTCGGCGATGACCTTCGGAATGTTCTTCCTTGGTGAATACGCGAACATGATCTTAATGTCGGCAATGACGTCGATCCTATTCCTTGGCGGTTGGATGGCGCCGTTCGATCTTGCGCCGTTCACTTGGGTTCCTGGACCGATCTGGTTCGCTGGGAAGATTGCTTTCTGCCTGTTCGTCTTCTTGTGGGTGCGGGCGACCTTCCCCCGTTATCGCTACGATCAACTGATGCGGTTGGGCTGGAAAGTTTTCTTACCGTTCTCGCTGGTCTGGGTCGTCGTGGTGGCTGGCTGGTTGTTTTTGCTCGGTAAGGTCCCGGGCGCGTGAGTTATTTGGGGGGGGTATGATATGGCGCTGCTAGAACGCACGGTAAAAGGTCTCTTGCTTGGCGAGTTGGTTCAGGGCATGTCCCTAACCTTGCGCTCTATGTTCCGGCCAAAGCATACGATCAATTATCCCTACGAAAAAGGCCCATTGTCACCGCGTTTTCGGGGAGAGCACGCGCTAAGACGCTATCCGAACGGCGAAGAACGTTGTATCGCCTGCAAGCTTTGCGAGGCAATTTGCCCTGCGCAGGCGATCACGATTGAGGCGGAACCGCGTGAGGATGGCAGCCGACGGACCACTCGATACGATATCGATATGACGAAATGCATCTATTGCGGTTTCTGCCAGGAAGCTTGTCCGGTGGATGCTATCGTGGAGGGACCAAATTACGAGTTCGCGACCGAGACACGCGAGGAACTTTTCTACGACAAGGACAAGCTTTTGGCGAACGGTGAACGCTGGGAAGCGGAGATCGCCTCCAACATAGAACAGGACTTGCCCTATCGGTAATTATGGCGCGTTTGTGAGGGCAAGCGTGGAGGGGACTACATGATCATTCAAGCCTTGGCGTTCTATCTTTTCGCATTCGTGGCGGTAGCTGCGGGCGTGCTGGTGATCGCTTCGCGTAATCCGGTGCACTCGGTGTTGTTTTTAATACTGGCATTCTTCAATAGCGCCGGTCTATTCGTGCTGATGGGGGCCGAGTTTCTGGCGATGATCCTGGTCATAGTCTATGTCGGCGCAGTCGCGGTACTTTTCCTGTTTGTTGTTATGATGCTTGACATCAACTTCGTCGAATTGCGTAGTGGTTTTGCACAATATTTGCCGGTGGGCGCCTTGGTTGGCCTGATCCTATTGGCTGAGCTCTTGGTCGTTGGCGGCGGATGGGTCGTTATTCCGCAGGCAGAGACAGTCGCCGCAGCGCCAATTCCGCCTATCGATCAGGTGACCAATACCGAAGCGATTGGCAGGTTGATCTACACCAAATACATCTACCTTTTTCAGACGGCGGGTCTGGTGCTTTTAGTTGCTATGGTTGGTGCCATTGTGCTGACACTGCGCTCGCGGGCGGGGGTCCGCAAGCAACGGATCAGCGACCAAGTGGCGCGCCGACCGGAAGACGCGATTGAGGTCGTCAAAGTGACGACGGGTAGTGGTATCTGACATGCTGGACATCGGCCTCGCTCATTATCTGACGGTCGCAGCGATCCTGTTTACGCTTGGCTTATTCGGGATCTTCTTGAACCGTAAAAATGTCATCATCATTTTGATGTCTATCGAATTGATGCTGCTGGCGGTCAATATCAATCTGGTTGCATTTTCGACCCATCTTGGCGATTTGATGGGGCAGATATTTGCAATGTTCATTCTCACTGTAGCAGCGGCGGAAGCGGCGATCGGTTTGGCAATCCTCGTCGTTTATTACCGTAACCGTGGTTCGATTGCGGTTGAAGACATCAATGTGATGAAGGGTTAGGCGGGATGGAAGCTGCAATCGTATTCCTGCCGCTGCTGGGTGCGTTCATCGCCGGGTTTTTCGGGCGAGCAATCGGTGACAAAGCGTCGATGATCATCACCTGCGGCCTGCTTGTAATTTCCGCGTTGATTTCCTGGTACCTGTTTGTCGCTGTGGCGCTCGGCGGCGACCCACGAACAGTGGTCCTGCTCGAATGGGTAACGTCCGGTGACCTTGAATTCTATTGGTCGCTCAAAGTTGATACGCTGACCGCGGTTATGTTGATCGTTGTGACCACGGTGTCCGCCGTAGTGCACATATACTCAATTGGATACATGCATCACGATGATGCAATTCCACGTTTCTTCGCCTATCTGAGCCTGTTCACTTTCAGCATGCTGATGTTGGTGACAGCGGATAATCTGGTGCAGCTGTTCTTCGGTTGGGAAGGCGTTGGCCTTTGCTCCTACCTGCTGATTGGCTTCTGGTACAAACGGCCTTCTGCCAATGCGGCAGCTATCAAGGCGTTCCTGGTCAACCGAGTTGGTGATGTCGGATTTGCGTTGGGCATCTTCGCGACCTTCGTCTTGTTCGGCACAGTGCAACTCGATGCGATCTTCGGGGCGGCGGCCAGTAAGGCGGACGCAACGTTGGTATTCCTCGGCATGGAGTTCCATGCGCTTACTATTACCTGTTTGTTGTTGTTCGTCGGTGCCATGGGCAAGTCGGCGCAGATCGGCCTGCACACCTGGCTACCAGATGCCATGGAAGGGCCGACGCCGGTCTCTGCACTGATCCACGCCGCAACCATGGTAACCGCTGGTGTATTCATGGTGGTGCGCTTGTCGCCACTTTTCGAGCAATCGGAAACGGCACTGATGGTCGTGACCCTCGTAGGCGCCTCGACTGCCTTCATGGCTGCCACGATCGGTCTAACGCAATATGACATCAAACGGGTCATCGCCTATTCGACTTGTTCCCAACTCGGCTACATGTTCTTTGCCGTTGGTGTTTCGGCATACCCGGCGGCGATATTCCATTTGATGACCCATGCCTTCTTCAAGGCGCTGCTGTTCCTCGGCTCTGGTTCAGTGATCCACGCGATGTCGGATGAGCAGGACATGCGCAATATGGGGGGGCTAGGGAGGTTGATCCCGGTCACGTACGCCTTGATGCTGATTGGAAGTTTGGCGCTTGCCGGTATCGGTATCCCGGGCACGCTGATTGGCTTTGCTGGTTTCCATTCGAAGGATGTCATCATCGAGTCGGCCTTTGCGGCAAGCAGCGGCATTGGTATGTATGCCTTCTGGCTGGGCATTGCCGCCGCATTTATGACGGCGTTCTATTCCTGGAGGCTGTTGTTTATGACCTTCCACGGCAAGCCGCGCTGTGACGAGAATACCTTGGCTCATGTGCATGAGTCACCAGCAGTGATGATCTGGCCGCTCTATCTGTTAGCAGCTGGCGCCATTTTCGCGGGTGCGCTGGGCTATAACCTGTTCGTTGGTGACGGTCTCGCCCAGTTCTGGGGTGAATCGATCCAGATTTTGCCGCACCATACGGCGTTGGCCGAAGCGCACAATGTGCCGATCTGGGTCAAGGTATTGCCACTGGCCGTGGGCATCGGTGGGATCGGGTTGGCCTACTACATGTACATCGTCCATACCGACCTGCCTGCAGTTTGGGCACAAAAGCTGCGGCCCGTTTATCTGTTGTCATACAATAAATGGTATTTCGACGAGATCTATGACTGGCTTTTCGTCCGTCCGTCGTTCTATCTCGGCCGTAGTTTCTGGAAATCTGGCGACGGTGCGGTGATCGATGGGGTCGGTCCGGACGGCATCGCTGCGACAGCGATACGGGCATCGAAGCGAGCCAGTGCTTTACAGAGCGGTTATCTCTATCACTACGCTTTCGCGATGTTGATCGGCGTGGTGGTCCTCGTCACCTTCTACTTCCTCATGAAGAGCTGATGCGATGACTGATTTTCCGCTTCTGTCCTTCGTCACATTTTTGCCGCTTGCTGGAGCGATAATGATCCTCCTGTTTGTGCGGGGTGACGTGGAGGATGTCGCGCGCAATTCCCGTTGGGGGGCGTTCTGGGTTTCACTTGTCACCTTCCTCGCGTCGCTTGTTCTTTGGTTCAATTTCGAGCCTGGCACGGCAGACTTCCAGTTTGTCGAACAACATGATTGGCTGCCCGAATACAAGATCGCCTATCTGATGGGCGTTGATGGGATCTCGGTGTTTTTCGTGCTGCTATCGACCTTGCTTACGCCAATTTGCATATTGGCAAGCTGGACGGCCATCCAGGAGCGAGTGAAAGAGTACATGATCGCCTTCCTCGTCCTTGAGACGATGATGGTCGGAATGTTCTGCGCGCTGGATTTTATGGTCTTCTATATTTTCTTTGAAGCCGTGCTGATACCGATGTTCTTGATCATCGGTGTGTGGGGCGGTCCTAGACGGGTATATGCGGCGTTCAAGTTTTTTCTTTACACGCTGTTGGGGTCGGTTCTGATGCTGCTGGCGATTATCGCCATGTACATTGTAGCAGGCACCACCGACGTACCGGCCCTGATGCAGTTTAACTTCGATCCGGCGCTACAGACCTGGCTGTGGCTCGCGTTCTTCGCCTCCTTCGCGGTTAAGGTGCCCATGTGGCCGGTGCATACCTGGCTGCCGGATGCTCATGTCGAAGCGCCGACGGCGGGGTCGGTAATCCTGGCCGGTGTGCTGCTAAAGATGGGCGCCTATGGATTTTTGCGGTTTTCGCTGCCTATGCTTCCGATCGCTTCGGACTTCTTCACGCCGCTGATATTCACTTTGAGCATTGTTGCTGTGATCTACACCTCCCTGGTCGCTCTGGCACAGGAGGATATGAAGAAGCTGATCGCCTATTCATCGGTGGCGCATATGGGCTTCGTTACGGTCGGCATTTTCGCCGTTAATCAGCAGGCGGTCGAGGGTGCGATTATTCAGATGCTGAGCCACGGATTTGTCTCGGGCGCATTGTTCCTGTGCGTCGGGGTCGTCTATGACCGCATCCATTCTCGCGAAATCACGCGCTATGGCGGCCTTGTCAATCGAATGCCGAAATACGCGTTTGTCTTCATGCTGTTCATGTTGGCTTCTGTCGGTCTTCCGGGAACGAGCGGATTTGTTGGAGAGTTCCTGATTATGCTGGGCGCGTTTGAGGTCAATACCTGGGTTGCCTTCCTAATTGCGACCGGCATGGTGCTTGGCGCGGCCTACATGCTCTATCTCTATAGAAGGATCATTTTTGGCGATCTGACAAAGGAGGACTTGAAATCGATCCTCGATCTGAACGCTCGGGAAATCGCGACTTTTACGCCGTTGGTCGTGCTTGTCCTATGGATGGGCATATATCCGGCGCCGTTCCTCGACATGATTTCCGCATCGGTTGCCAATCTTATTGACAACTATCATGGCGCCTTAGCCGCCGCCGGCAGCGGCTCGGCGCTGGCGGCGAACCAGTAGGGGGCAGCAGATGATTACGACTCCCGACGTGCTTGCCGCTGGGCCAGAAATCTTCCTTGCCCTGGTAGGGATGGTGCTGATGATGATTGGCGTCTTCTCGCCTGAGAAGCGTGCTCTGGGCGTTGTCAGTGGCCTGACTGTTGCCTCCTTCGTGGCCGTACTGGCCTATTATGTGTTCATGGCGTCCGGCGAGCGATCAGTCGCTTTTGCAGGGCTTTTCGTAACTGATTCCTTCGCCATTTTCATGAAGGTACTGGTGCTGCTCGGCGCGGTGCTCGTGTTGCTAATGGGGGACAGTTTCGTCCGGCGCGAAGGCATGGGTAGGTTCGAATTTCCAATACTCATCGTCTATGCCAGCGTCGGCATGATGATGATGATTTCGGCGAACGATCTGATCTCGCTTTATATGGGACTGGAACTGCAAAGCTTATCGCTTTACGTGATCGCTGCGATCCAGCGCGACCGAGTTCGGTCTTCGGAAGCAGGTCTAAAATATTTCGTCCTGGGTGCGCTATCGTCTGGATTACTCCTGTACGGCTGCTCAATGATCTACGGCTTTGCCGGGACGACGCAGTTCGAAGTGCTCTCGGGACTATTCGACGGCAAGAGCGTTGAGGCCTCGGCTGGTTTGGTCGTTGGGATCGTATTCCTGTCTGCGGGCCTCGCCTTCAAGGTATCCGCCGTACCATTCCACATGTGGACGCCTGACGTCTATGAAGGGGCGCCCACGCCGGTGACGGCCTTTTTTGCCGTTGCTCCGAAAATCGCTGCGATTGCGCTGTTCCTGCGAGTTATGCTGGAGCCTTTCGGCGGTTTGATCGAAGAATGGCGTCAGGTCATCATCCTGATCTCCGTTGCATCTATGGTGCTCGGTGCCTTTGCCGCAATCGCACAGCGAAACATAAAACGGTTGATGGCCTATAGCTCTATTGGCCATGTCGGCTACGCGCTCATCGGTCTTGCGGCCGGCTCGGAAGAGGGGCTGCGCGGCGTGCTGGTCTACATGGCGATCTACCTCGTTATGAATGTGGGCGCCTTCGCTTGCATCCTTTGCATGAAGGTCAACGACCGTATGGTCGAAAATATTGATGATCTGGCTGGCGCGGCGAAAAGTCATCCCATGATGGCACTAGGTATTCTGATCTTTATGTTCTCCCTCGCCGGTATCCCCCCGATGGCAGGCTTTTTTGGTAAGTTCTTCATTTTCATGGCGGCGATCGACGCAGAGTTGTATACGCTTGCCGTCATCGGCGTCGTTTCCAGTGTCGTCGGAGCCTATTATTACCTGCGCATCGTCAAGATCGTGTTTTTCGATGATTTGGTTGATATACTCGACAAGCCGATTGAGCGGCCGCTGCGGCTTATCATCGTGGCGACCGGGATCGTGACTATCCTGTTTTTCCTTTGGCCGGCGCCACTTCTCGACAGTGCGAGCGCCGCAGCGACGGCGCTCTTCTCGACGCCGGGCTGATCAGAAACCGCGCAAATGCTTTCCTTGCCTGGTGGTTGTACGTTAATCGAGCTTCACTCGGTCGACTCGACGAATGATGAGGCGCGCGATAGGGCGCAGAACGGTGCCGCGGACGGGACGGTTGTTTGGGCCCGAGAACAGACAGCAGGCCGGGGTCGGCGTGGCCGCGACTGGTCTTCGCCCATAGGTAATCTCTACACGTCGACTATATTTCAACCAGACCGGCCGCCGGGGGAGGCAGCGCAGCTCTCGCTCGTTGCCGCTGTAGCGCTTGCTGAAGCCTTAGAGGCGGTTCTGCCTTCCAAAGCTGAGGTTGTGTGCAAATGGCCGAACGACATTCTGGTAGATGGCCAGAAAATCGCGGGTATTTTACTTGAAGCTCAGGGTAATGGCGACGCAGTACACTGGATCGTGATTGGCTGCGGCGTTAACGTTGCCTCGCATCCGGAGACTGCTGCCTATCCTGCGACCGGCGTTAATATGGAGTGCGGAGAAAACATAGCTCTGGAAACAGTCCTTGAACGCTATTTGAATCGCTTGTTCATATGGCGAGATTGGTGGCTCAATAGCGGTATAAAGCCGGTACGACGCGCTTGGATCAACCGGGCCGCGGGGCTGGGTGGGCCGATTACGGTCCGGTTGCCCGACCGAGAGCTTTCCGGACGATTTAGCGATATGGATGAGGACGGTGCCCTGCTACTGGAATTGCCCGATGGCGTCCAACAGCGTATTACCGCGGGCGACGTCTTCTTAGGGAGCGCCTGATATGTTGCTCGCGATCGATGCTGGAAACACCAACGTTGTCTTTGCGGTCTACAGCGAAGACACGCTTAGAGGGGTCTTTCGGTGCGCGAATGATCCGAACCGGACGGCCGATGAATACGCCGTTTGGTTGAGCCAACTCATGCGATTACGCGATATTCCACAGGGATCTATCACTGGCTGTATTATTGCGTCAGTGGTCCCGCAAGGCCTGTTCAACCTCGTTTCGTTATGCGAACGTTATTTTGGCGGACTGCCCCTGGTAGTCGGTGAGGAAAATGTTGATCTGGGTATTGGCGTCCTTGTCGATCGGCCTGACCATGTTGGCGCAGACCGGCTTGTTACGGCGGTATCCGCCTATAAGCGTTATGGTGGGCCAACGATTGTGATAGATTTCGGCACCGCGACGACGTTCGATGTGTTGGATAAGGACGGTAATTATTTCGGCGGCGTTATCGCGCCAGGCATCAACCTGTCAGCCGAGGCGCTCCATATGGCATCTGCACAGCTGCCCCGCGTTCGGGTGGAGCCGACGACAGAGGTGATCGGAAAATCGACTATTCCGGCGATGAAGTCTGGCATTTTCTGGGGCTACATCGCGATGATCGAAGGTATGATCGCGCGAATTAAACAGGAATATGGCACGTCGATGAAGGTTGTCGCGACGGGGGGGTTGGCAGCACTTTTCGCGGAATCGACTGACTTCATCGACCAAACCGATAGAGAACTCACAATCCGCGGCCTGCTTGAAGTCTATACCCGGAACACTGGCACATGAACGGGTACGCGGAAACCGGGGAACCTGGCGACTCCGAGTTATTATTCCTTTCCCTCGGTGGGGCGGGTGAAATTGGCATGAACCTCAACCTCTACGGCCATGCGGGGGCATGGCTGATGGTCGATCTTGGAATTACCTTCGGTGACGACGAGACGCCTGGGATTGACGTGATCATGCCGGATCCAACTTTCATTGAGGAGCGTGCCGATGCGCTCGCCGGGCTGGTTCTAACGCACGCGCATGAGGACCATATCGGTGCTGTCCCACATCTTTGGCCGCGACTGCGCTGTCCACTCTACGCGACACCTTTTACCGCCAATATCCTGCGACGCAAGTTAGCGGAGGCAGGGCTTAAGGACGAGGCGTTGATCACGGAGATTCCGCTATCCGGCCGTTTCGACGTCGGACCATTTGGCATTGAGCTGATTACCCTAACCCATTCGATCCCGGAACCGAATGCTTGTCTCATTCGGACCAGTGCAGGATTGGTGATGCATACGGGAGACTGGAAGCTTGATCCTGACCCCNTGATAGGCNCTAGTCCNGACGAGGCCGCGCTTATTCGCGCCGGNGAGGAGGGCGTNCTTGCGATGGTCTGCGACTCTACCAATGTNTTGGTGGAGGGAAGTTCCGGTTCGGAAGGGGCCGTGCGTAAAAAGNTGACGGAGGTGATAGAGAGGTTTGACGGCCGGNTCGTTGTCGCCTGTTTCGCCTCTAACGTNGCGCGTCTGGAGTCNATCGCTNACGCTGCCGCGGCGGATAACCGCAGTGTCGGTTTAGTAGGCCGATCCCTATGGCGATTTTATGAAGCNGCACAGGAAAACGGTTATCTTAAAGNNATTCCGCGTTTTTTATCCCCGAAAGAGGCGGCGCTGTTGCCGCGAGACAAGGTCCTACTGATTTGCACGGGCAGCCAGGGTGAGCCCCGAGCGGCCCTGGCGCGGATAGCTCGGACCGATCATCCGGACGTCGTGCTTGACCCTGGAGATGTGGTGATCTTCTCCAGCCGTGTCATCCCCGGTAACGAAAAATCAATTGGCCGGTTGCAGAACCGGTTGACGGAATTGGGTTTAGAGTTGCTTACCACGCACGACGAACAGTATATCCATGTATCGGGACACCCGGCGCGGGACGAATTGGTGCAGATGTATCAATGGATTCAACCGCAGATTGCTGTTCCCGTGCATGGTGAGATGCGCCACATGCAGGCGCACGTGCAACTGGCACAGGAGTGCCAGGTCCAGGAAGCCCATTTGGCCCCTAACGGCACTCTTCTCAAACTCGCTCCAGGTAAGGCCGAAGTGGTAGATGAGGTGTTCAGCGGCAGGCTAGCTTTGGACGGCAATCGGTTGATCTCGATGGGCAGCAGCGCCCTCCGGGAACGCCGTAAGATGCTGAACAGCGGTGCAGCGGTCGTAACCGTCGTTGTTGATGAGTGGGGCCATCTACAAGCTGATCCTCAAGTATCCACCCACGGCGTCTTCGACTTGGAAGTGGATTGTGAGATCGCTAGTTCTTTGATTGAAGCGGCTGTAGACGCAGTGGAGGAATTGCCGCGTAAATCTGGAAACAAGGACGAACATGTTCACGAGGCGGTTCGGTTAGCGGTGCGCCGGCGGTTGCGGGCCCTATGTGGCAAACGGCCCCCGGTTGATGTACATCTTGTGCGTCTTTAGGCGCAGGTTTCGGGAGACGATGTGATGATCGGTCGATTGAACCATGTGGCGATAGCCGTTCCCGATTTAGAGGCTGCACGGGCTATTTACCGCAACGCGCTGGGTGCTACCGTGACTGAACCGAAGGCTCTGCCAGAGCATGGTGTCACCGTCGTCTTCGTTGAACTGGACAACAGTAAGATTGAGCTGCTGCATCCCCTTGGCGAGGGGTCGCCGATACAGTCCTTCCTTGACAAGAATCCCTCTGGCGGTATGCATCACATATGCTACGAGGTGTCGGATATCTATGTTGCACGAGACCGGTTGGTTCAAAAGGGTGCGCGCGTTCTGGGCGACGGTGAGCCGAAGAATGGTGCGCACGATAAACCGGTCCTGTTCTTGCATCCTAAGGATTTTGCCGGCGCGCTTGTTGAGCTCGAGCAGGTTTAGGGTCTGATGGGTTGGGTTGGCACGGGCATCACTTTCATCATCACTTGGTGGATGGTGTTTTTTATGGTCCTGCCCTGGGGGATCAAGCGCCCGGACGATCCCGAACCTGGACACGAGGTGGGTGCTCCGGAAAACCCGCGGCTATGGATGAAGGTGGGCGTGACGACGGTAATTTCTTTCGTCATCACTGTGACCGTCTGGTTAGTGGCCAACGCCGGGTGGATCAGCATTCGGGATGCAGTGTAGTGCAAACATAATTTGGCTCGATTTGTTTGAAGGCATTGTTTACCACAATGTTTTACTCGAGATAGGTAGTTACACGCTTACCAGCGGCTATTCAGAAGATATTTGCGCCTGCCCAGGCACTGTCTGCCATGGGGCTGTGATCGGTATCACTTCATCGGACTGTCTCCGGTTCGTCGAGCATCTCCCGGTTGTCAATGTCACACATAGGCCCGACGCCGGTGCATAAGGCTATTAGGTGGTGGTGGGCATTGAGGTTTCGGTGGGCCTGGCTGATATCGCGCCCAGAATGATAGAGTTTTCCTTCACGCAGAATTTGCTAAGGGCTGGTGAAGCGAGAATTGCGAAAGGTTGCTTTCGGCCCGCAAGGTCAGCTTCGATATGAAGAGCTTCTGTGCGACCTTCAATGGTAAATCTATGAGGGTGCGGGTACCCGCGGCAACAGCAAAAACAGAAAGAACATGGTGCGCTAAGCGAAGCAGCGTGGACAAGTTTCCGGGCAATCCCTACATTCGCGAGAATTTCCCCTTTACCCGAAGCGAGCTGCCGCGATGCGCCTCTCCAAATATTTTCTCCCCACCCTGAAAGAAACGCCTAGCGAGGCGCAGATCGTTTCGCACCGCTACATGTTGCGCGCCGGCATGATCCGCCAGGCGAGCGCGGGTATCTACTCTTGGTTGCCGTTGGGTTACCGGGTGCTAAAGAAAATCGAGCAGATCGTGCGCGAGGAGCAAAATGCGTCTGGGGCGCAAGAAGTGCTGATGCCAACGATCCAATCGGCCGACCTTTGGCGGCAAAGCGGCCGCTACGAGGATTACGGGCTGGAAATGCTCCGCATTACCGACAGGCACGACCGAGAGATGTTATACGGGCCCACGAACGAGGAACAAATAACCGAAGTTTTTGGCGCGCATGTGAAGAGTTACCGTCACCTCCCACGGAATCTGTACCACATCCAATGGAAGTTCCGCGACGAGGTGCGCCCTCGGTTCGGTGTGATGCGCGGCCGCGAGTTCCTCATGAAGGATGCCTATTCCTTTGATTTGGATGCGGACACGGGGCGGATAGCCTACAATAAAATGTTTGTTGCCTACCTACGCACCTACGCACGGATGGAGTTGCAGGCTATCCCGATGCAGGCGGAGACCGGCCCTATTGGCGGGGATATGAGCCACGAATTCATCATTCTGGCCGACACAGGTGAAAGCGAGGTTTACTGCCATCGCGATTTCCTGGAGCGTGACGTGCTGCAGCGGGATATTGACTACGATTCCGATTTACAGCCGCTGGTGGATGAATGGACTAGCTTGTACGCTGCGACGGACGACATGCACGATGCAGGGCGCTTCGAGAGCGAGGTGCCCGTTGATCAGCGCGTGACCGCCCGCGGTATCGAGGTCGGCCACATCTTCTTTTTCGGCGACAAATACTCCAAGGCACTCGGTGCCCTTGTTTCGACGCCCGACGGTGACGAGGTGCCGGTCCAGATGGGCTCCTATGGTATTGGTGTATCACGTTTGGTCGGCGCAATTATTGAAGCGAGCCACGACGACAAGGGTATTATCTGGCCGGATTCTGTAGCGCCCTTCAAGGTTGGGCTCATCAATTTGCGAACTGGGGACGAGGACTGCGACGCGACTTGCAATGAATTGTACGCGAAACTTGGCGATGCCGGCGTTGAAGTCCTTTACGATGATCGCCAGGAGCGGGCAGGCGCAAAGTTCGCAGATATGGACTTGATTGGTCTGCCTTGGCAACTCATCGCCGGGCCGCGCGGCTTGAAGGACGGTAAGGTCGAATTGAAAAGCCGCCGCTCTGGCGATACTGAGGAACTGAGCATAGAGGCGGCGTTGACGCTGTTGGCAGGGTAGATCGCAACGTGTTCGGCGCATTCGAACGCCTCGTCGCTCTTCGTTATTTGCGCGCCCGGCGACAGGAAGGCTTCATTTCGGTAATCGCGTTTTTCTCTCTTGCCGGTATCACACTGGGTGTCGCCACCTTGATCATTGTGATGGCCGTCATGAACGGGTTCCGACACGAATTGTTGTCCCGGATCCTCGGCGTAAATGGCCATGTCAACGTATTGGTTAGCACCAAGAGGCTCGACGATTTCGACACTATGGTGTTGAAAATAAAAGAGGTTCCAGAGGTGGTGAACGCCGCGCCGATCGTCGAAGGGCAGGTGATGGCGACAGCAAACGGGTTTGCAAATGGGGCACTGGTGCGGGGCGTGCGTAAGGAAGATTTTCTGCGCCGTCCCTTGCTTGCTAATAGCATTGTCTCCGGAGGTATGGATGGGTTTGAGGATGGCAAGGGTGTAATCATCGGCAGTCGGATGGCGCAGGCGATGCGCTTACGTCCGGGGCAGAAAGTCACTTTGGTATCGCCACGTGGAAATCCTAGCCCGTTCGGCGCGGTTCCGCGCATGAAGGCTTATCGCGTTGCTGCCGTGTTCGATGTCGGCATGTCTGAATATGATAGTTCGTTTATCTATATGCCGTTCAAGCAGGCGCAAATTTTCTTTCGCAAGAAGGGCGAAGCCACGTCGATTGAGGTGATCACCGATGATCCAGACCGTGCTTTTGATATCGGTTATGAAATTCACCAGGCGATCGGTGACGGATACCGGGTAGTCGACTGGCAACGAGTCAATTCCAGTTTCTTTACCGCGTTGCAAGTGGAGCGCGTTGTTATGTTTCTGATACTGACGCTGATCATCGTCGTCGCCGTATTCAATGTGATTTCCAGCCAGATCATGCTGGTCAACGACAAGGGCAAGGGTATAGCAATACTGCGCACCATGGGCGCGACCAAGGGTATGATTCTGCGTATCTTTTTCATGACTGGCGCTAGTGTGGGGATTCTCGGAACGATCGCGGGCAGCGTGCTAGGCATCGCCTTTGCGCAGAATATCGAGAGCTTACGTCAGGTGCTGCAAGGGGCGACTGGAACCGACCTTTTTGACTCAACGGTCTATTACCTGTCCCGCCTACCAGCCGAAATTGATCCAGTGGAGGCGGGCGCCGTGGTTGTTATGGCCTTGGCCTTATCCTTTCTAGCCTCGATCCTTCCGGCACGTAGGGCGGCGCGTCTCGATCCAGTAGAAGTGCTGCGCTATGAGTGAGACGGCAATTCTAGAACTTGACGCGGTTGTTCGAACCTATAGGCAATTGGAGACTTCTCTCGAAGTGATCCGCGGTGCATCATTGCGGGTGCTAGCTGGAGAATTAGTCGGACTGATAGGACCGTCTGGTGCCGGCAAATCGACGCTACTGCATGTCGCAGGGCTGCTCGAACTTCCAGACTGCGGAGAGGTGCGCGTCGTGGGAAGGACCTGCGGTACCATGTCCGACAGCGACAGGACCGCTGTGCGCCGCGATGAGATTGGCTTCGTCTATCAGTTCCATCATCTGCTTACGGAGTTCTCCGCATTGGAGAACGTTATGCTGCCGCAGATGATCGCCGGAAGGCCGCGGGGTGCTGCGCGGGAGCGAGCAATGGAGTTAATCGAATCAGTTGGCCTGCATGACCGGGTTAACCATCGGCCAGCCCGATTGTCCGGCGGTGAGCAACAGCGAGTCGCCATCGTTCGCGCGTTAGCAAATAGGCCGCGTCTGCTATTAGCGGACGAGCCAACAGGCAACCTTGATGCTCATGCGGCCGATGATGTTTTCAGTTTGTTGATTGATTTCGTTCGGAAAAGTGGTCTTGCCGCGGTTATTGCAACGCATAATTTGGATCTGGCGGCGAGGATGGACCGGATCGTGCGGCTTGAGGAAGGTGCATTGGTTGCCGCCTAGGCTAAATCTCTGCTTAAACTGAACCCGACTATTCGGCATTCTGTAGTGCAGACAAAACGAATTAGTAGTCAGGGAGTATCCGTATGCCGCATGCGGATTTCGTACATCTGAGAGTGCATGACGCCTTCTCGTTATCCGAGGGCGCGATCAAAATTCCCGACCTGGCAGCTCTTTGCACAAAGTATGACATGCCGGCTGTGGGCGTGGCGGATACCGGAAACTTGTTTGGTGCTCTGGAATTCTCACTCGCTGCCCGTGGCAAGGGTGTCCAGCCGATTGTCGGGTGCCAGATTGCTGTGCAGCGCGAGGATGTGAACGTGCATGGCGGCGGCGGTCTGGGCAGTGATTGGATCATTCTTTTAGCGCAATCCGAAGAAGGCTACAGCAACCTGCTCGAACTAGTAAGTCGGTCCTATCTACAATCAGTAGCCGAGGATTCGCCACAAATCTCCTTTGAAGACCTGCAAACTCATAATGATGGTCTGATCGCCCTCACTGGAGGGGTGAGTGGAGGGGTTGGACGTCTGCTTGTCGAAGGCCAGCGACTGGCAGCCGAGGAAATGTTGTTGCGGTTGGCGAGGCTATTTGAAGGCCGCCTGTATGTGGAATTGATGCGCCATGGCCAGCCTGAAGAGGATCAGATCGAACCCGAGCTAATCGATATGGCCTATGCCCATAACCTGCCGCTGGTCGCGACAAACGAAGTGTTTTTTGCCGATCGTAGCATGTATGAGGCGCATGACGCGCTGATGTGCATAGCGGCGGGGGCCACTGTTTCCCGAACGGACCGGCGGCGGGTCACGCAAGAACATTATTTCAAGTCGCCTGAGGAGATGCGCGAGCTGTTTGCTGACTTGCCTGAGGCTATCGAAAACACACTCGTCGTTGCACAGCGCTGCGCTTACATGCCAGATACGCGGGCTCCGATCCTACCACCATACCCGAAATTGCAGGGCAGGGATGAGGAGGAAGTTCTAAGGGAAATGTCAGCCGACGGGCTCGAGGGACGTCTCGAGCAGCAGGTTTACCGCGAAGGACAAAGCACGGAGGAACGTGAAGCCGTCGCAAGACCTTATCGCGAGCGACTGCAGTACGAGTTAGATATCATCGTGCAGATGGGCTTTCCCGGCTATTTTTTAATCGTCGCCGACTTTATTCATTGGGCAAAGAACGAAGACATCCCAGTAGGCCCGGGGCGAGGTTCCGGCGCCGGTTCCGTCGTCGCCTGGGCTCTAACGATTACCGATTTGGATCCATTGCGCTTCGACCTGTTGTTTGAACGCTTTCTCAATCCGGAACGCGTTTCGATGCCGGATTTCGATATTGATTTCTGCAAGGATCGGCGCGATGACGTTATCCGATATGTGCAGAGTGAGTATGGCGAAGATCGCGTTGCGCAGATTATTACCTTCGGAAAACTCGAGGCTCGTGCAGTGCTCCGCGATGTCGGTCGGGTGTTGGAGATGCCTTACGGTCAGGTCGACCGAATCAGCAAGCTGGTACCCTACAACCCAGCCAATCCGGTTAGCCTCGAAAAGGCTCTTAAAGATGAGCCCATGTTGCAGGAAATGCGTAAGGAGGACCCGTCTGTCGACAGGCTAGTCAACATGTCGCTAAAACTGGAAGGGCTGTACCGACACGCATCGACCCACGCTGCGGGGGTAGTAATTGGTGACCGGCCGCTGCAGAGATTAGTGCCGCTTTATCGTGATTCGCGCTCCACCATGCCAGTGACGCAGTTTAACATGAAATATGTCGAGCAAGCAGGTCTGGTGAAATTTGATTTCCTTGGGCTAAAGACATTGACTGTCCTGTCTAGTACGGTCAGGCGCCTTCGAGAGCGTGGTGTGGATATTTCACTCGACCAATTGCCACTCGATGATAAAAAGACCTTCGAGATGCTGTGTCAGGCCGATTCCACTGGTGTTTTCCAATTGGAGAGTTCCGGTGTGCGAGATGTGCTGAAGAAACTGAAACCGGACCGTTTTGAGGACATCATCGCCGTCGTGGCTCTGTATCGTCCCGGCCCAATGGACAACATCCCGAGCTATATCAAGCGCAAGCACGGAGAGGAAGAGCCAGACTACTTACATCCGTCGCTGGAAGGAATTCTGAAGGAAACCTTTGGGATAATGATCTACCAGGAGCAGGTGATGCAAATTGCGCAGACCCTGTCTGGCTTTAGTCTCGGTGGTGCCGACCTATTGCGGCGTGCCATGGGCAAGAAAATTCAGTCAGAGATGGACGCGCAAAGGCAAAATTTCGTGGAAGGGGCCGTTGCTAACAACGTTAAGGAGGGGCTTGCTGGCGGGGTATTCGATCAAGTCGCCAAATTCGCTGGATACGGTTTCAACAAGTCGCATGCCGCCGCTTACGCGCTGGTCGCTTATCAGACGGCCTATCTGAAGGCCAACTATCCTGTGGAGTTTCTAGCGGCTTCGATGAGCGAGGATGCGGGCAATACCGAAAAGCTTAGCCTGTTCCGTGCTGAGCTTGACCGGTTGGGTATCGCGTTGTTGCCGCCGGATATTAACCTGTCGGAGGTAGACTTTGCAGTGGAGCGGGTGAATGACAGTGAAAGTGCGGTTCGTTACGCGCTGGCTGCATTGAAGAATGTTGGTACGGCGGCAATGCAGACAGTGGTTCGGGAACGCAACGAGAACGGGTTTTATGAATCTCTTTTTGACTTTGCCGGGCGACTCGATACTGGTGTGATGAATAAGCGGCAGATTGAAAACCTTGGTCGTGCGGGTGCCTTCGATAGTCTTAATCCCAATCGCCGGCAGGTTTTCGAGGCGGTGGAAACTCTCGTTCGTCACGCCAGTGCGGCGCAGAATGACCGCGAAAGCAAACAAGTGAACCTGTTCGGCGTCGAGGATAGCGCTGCCGTCATTCCGCCATTGCCGGAAATGGACGATTGGGCGGTTCAGGAAAAACTGCAGCAGGAGTTTGAGGCGGTCGGATTCTACCTGTCATCGCATCCTTTGGCCTCTTACAAAAAGACTTGCGATAAGTTGGGGGTCGTCGAGTCGGCCTCAGTTACCTCGGGCCGGATGAACGAAGGCCGTATAAAGCTTGCAGGAATTGTTACATCGCGGCGGTTCACCACCTCTTCGCGGGGCGCAAAGATGGCGTTTGTACAGATGTCCGACGCCGCCGGGTCGTTTGAGATAACAATATTCTCTGAGGTGCTAGTGTTAAGCCGTGAATTGCTGGAGTCTGGCGTACCACTGATCGCCGTTGTCGATGTTCAGCGTTGGAATGACGGATTCCGCTTGACCGCACAGGACATAAAACCGTTGGAGGAGGCTGCTGTGAAGGCCGCCAAGGGGCTATGGGTATTTGTGCGCGAAGAAGCGCCACTCAGCAGCTTGGCAACGGTATTCCGGGATCATGGCGAATGCGGTCATGGCAAGGTCCGACTGACACTTGAAGCGGGTGACCGGGAAATAGAGATGGATTTACCGCAAGGATTTGCGATCTCTGTCGCTCTTCGGTCTGCGGTGAAAGCGATCCCCGGCGTGATCGACGTGCAGGACCTTTAAGTTAGGAGTGCTCACGCCCTTTAGGCGTCGCACGCTACCCCTTGCACCTGGGTAGAATTGGCATTATACCGCGTTTATCTCTCACGCGGGTTTGCGCCTGCTGTCGATCAGGGCAGCGGCCGCTCCGGTGCCGGGTAACCGGCTTTCGCCCGCGGCGGAATAACCGGTAAAGGATAAGACCATGGCGATGCCAACATATTCCATGCGCCAGCTTCTAGAGGCTGGAATTCACTTCGGCCACACGACCCGTCGGTGGAACCCACTGATGCGGCCCTATATCTTCGGCGAGCGAAACGGCATCCACATCATCGATCTGGAACAGACCGTGCCAATGCTTCAACGGGGTCTCGAAGCGATACGCGAAGTTGCCGCTGGTGGCGGCCGAGTTCTGTTCGTGGGTACAAAACGCCAGGCTACCGAGATCGTTTCCACATCGGCGATCCGTTGTGGACAGTACTTTGTCAACCATCGTTGGCTGGGCGGAATGCTGACGAACTGGCGAACAATTTCTAATTCTATCAAAAGGTTACGGGATATTGAGGAGCAGCTGGCGGTCGAGGATATCGGCTTAACCAAGAAGGAACTTCTGCGGCTCACTGCGGAGCGGGACAAGCTCGAACGGGCGTTGGGTGGCATAAAGGAAATGGGTAGCCTGCCGGACATTCTGTTCGTTGTTGATACCAACAAGGAAGCGATCGCAGTGGCCGAAGCGCAGAAACTCGGTATCCCTGTCGTAGCGATCCTAGATAGTAATTCCGATCCTCGCGGTATCACGCATCCTGTGCCGGGTAACGATGATGCGATGCGGGCTATTTCGCTGTACTGCGATCTCGTTGCGGACTGTGTTTTGGATGGTTTGCAGGCAGAATTGCTGTCGACCGGTGTTGATATCGGGGCGGGCGAAGTGTCCCCAGCCGAGGTGATTCCAGAAGCACCGGGGGCATCCACAGAGGAAGTACCGGAGGCACCCGCACCCGCGGAGGAAACAACGGAGCCCGCAACCAATGAAACCTTGGAGCCGACTGCAGCTGAAGAAAACGCATAGGAGTAAAAATTAAGAAAGATTTGTGGCACTAACTACATAGTGTTGAAAGGTATACCTAGGCAGAGGTTTAAGCATGACTAATATTACAGCCGCACTCGTCAAGGCGCTGCGTGACAAAACCGGCGCTGGAATGATGGATTGCAAGAGGGCGCTCACGGAAACCGATGGCGATGTCGAGGAAGCGGTCGACTGGTTGCGAACAAAAGGCCTGTCTACGGCTGCAAAAAAGGCGGGACGTGTTGCCGCCGAAGGACTTGTGGGTGTCGCCGTCGATGGGAAGTCGGGTGCGGTTGTTGAGGTTAACGCGGAAACCGACTTCGTTGCTCGCAACGAGGATTTTCAGGCTTTCGTCTGTAAAGTGACCGAGCTGGCACTAAACAGTGGAGGGTCTCTGGATACATTAGCTGCGACGGACTATCCGGGAACGGGTCGCAATGTCGCGGACGAGCTGACTCATCAAATTGCAACTATTGGTGAGAACATGGCGTTGCGGCGCAGTGAAGGGCTGTCGGTCGAGAGGGGGGTTGTCGTGCCGTACGTACACAGCGCCCTGGCCAGCGGTATTGGAAAGATCGGGGTGATTGTGGCTCTCGAATCCGAAGGAGACACCAGCGCTTTGGAAGGCCTTGGCAAGCAATTGGCGATGCATATTGCGGCGGCACGCCCGCTTTTCGTGGCAGTTCCCGATATTGATGAAGCCAGCCTGGCGCGTGAGCGCGATATCCTTTCGGCACAGGCCCGTGAAAGTGGTCGTCCGGAAGAGATCATAGAAAAGATGGTCGAAGGCCGTATGCGAAAATATTACGAAGAGGTCGCCTTACTTGAGCAGNTNTTTGTAATAGATAACGAGACGAAGGTTTCCAAGGTATTGGAGAACGCCGCTAAGGAGATTGGTNGCTCNGTCGCGCTTAAAGGTTTCGTCCGTTACACTCTTGGCGAAGGTATCGAGAAAGCGGAAGAAAATTTAGCCGATGAAGTGGCGGCGACCTTAGCTGGCTGACCGGCCAAAGTAGCTTCGACGCGAGCCGAAAAGGACAAGTCTCCGGTTATGATGGCCCAAAGATATCAACGAATTCTTCTCAAACTATCCGGCGAAGCGTTGATGGGTGAACTTGAGTTCGGTCTTGATCCCGTAACTGTCAATAGGATTGCCAGCGAGATCAAATGCGTCGCTGAACTTGGCGTCGAAGTGTGTATCGTGGTGGGGGGTGGCAATATCTTTCGCGGTGTCTCTGGGGCGTCTGCTGGAATGGAACGGGCCAGCGCAGATTACATGGGAATGCTTGCCACCGTCATGAATGCTTTGGCTATGCAGAGCGCGTTGGAAGAATTAGGTGCGCAAACCCGTGTGCAGTCAGCGATCCCGATGCAATCGGTGTCGGAACCCTATATCCGACGACGGGTGGTGCGGCATATGGAAAAAGGCCGCATCGTTATATTCGCTGCGGGAACCGGAAACCCGTTCTTCACGACGGATACTGCGGCAGCCTTGCGCGCCTCGGAAATGGGGTGCGATGCGCTACTGAAAGCGACAAGGGTTGACGGTGTCTACAGCGCCGATCCGGAAACCAATCCGGATGCGGAGCGATTTGACAATTTGAGTTACCTAGATGTGCTGTCAAAGGATCTGAAAGTTATGGATGCGGCAGCGGTTTCGTTGGCGCGTGAAAACAACATTCCGATTCTTGTCTTTTCGATTCAAAATACAGATGCTTTCGTAGACATTGCGCGGGGCGGAGGAACATACACGATAATTTCATAGCAGGCTGGTAGAACAGGGGAGAAGCGGAACCATGGCGGATGCGGACTTAACTGATATCGAACGCCGGATGGATGGGGCATTAGATGCCGTAAACCGGGAGTTTGCTGGTTTGCGGACAGGACGCGCTTCAACCGCCTTGCTCGAACCGATAACGGTGGATGCCTACGATGGGCAGATGCCGATGAACCAAGTTGGAACGATCAGTGTGCCAGAACCACGCCTTCTGACCGTCCAGGTCTGGGATCAGAGCCTCGTAAAAGCTGTTGAAAAAGCAATAATGGAGTCCAGTCTCGGCTTGAACCCTCAGACTGAGGGCAATTTGATTCGAATTCCGATCCCAGACCTGAGTGAAGAGCGGCGGTTCGAGTTAACCAAGGTCGCTGGTCAATACGCCGAGCAGGCCCGTATCGCGGTGCGTAACGTGCGGCGCGATGGAATGGACATGCTCAAGAAAATGGAAAAGGCCGGCGAGATGTCTCAGGATGATCAGCATCTCTATGCCGACGAGATCCAGGAATTGACCGATGCCCATGTAAAGGATATCGATGCCGCGCTGGAGGCCAAGGAACAGGAAATCATGCAGGTCTGACGCATGCAGACGGCGGTCGAGAAAAACGATAACCTTACCCCGCCCGTGCATGTTGCCATTATAATGGACGGCAACGGCCGATGGGCGAAATCGCGCGGGATGCCGCGCGCTATGGGCCACAAGAACGGTGCGGAGGCGGTTCGCCGCACCGTCGAGGCCGCGGGCGAATGTGGGGTTTCCTATCTGACGTTGTTTGGTTTTTCGTCTGAAAATTGGAATCGCTCAAAGGAGGAAATCGGCGACCTTATGGGTTTGTTGCGGCTTTATCTCCGCAGTGAAATCGCCGAGTTGCACAAGCAGAATGTCCGATTGTTGATGATTGGCGATCGAAGTCGATTCGAGCCGGATATTAACGGTCTAATTGAAGATGCGGAGCGCACGACGGCTGGTAATACTGGGCTGACCCTAATTCTGGCATTGAGCTATGGTGCCCGACAGGAAATAACCGCCGCGGTGCAGGCAATTGCGCTTGATGCGACTTTAAAACAGCTCGAGCCGGCCGATATCGATGAGAATACCGTATGCCGCTATTTGTTGACTGCTGATATTCCCGACCCGGATCTGCTGATTCGAACCAGCGGTGAGCAACGCATCAGTAATTTTCTACTGTGGCAGGTTGCTTATACGGAGTTTGTATTTCTCGATACGCTTTGGCCTGATTTTTCAAAGGACGATTTACGTTACGCAATTAGTGAGTTTAACAGTCGTGAGCGACGCTATGGTGCAGCTGTTGGTCCGACCTGAACCTAACGAGCTTACATTGCGGGTTATATCTGCGGTAGTCATCTTGCCGCTGGCTATTGCTGCGATTTGGTTCGGCGGAATGGCTTTTTCCGTAATGGTCTTGTTGATAGCCGTTGCTATGGGATGGGAGCTTTCCCGGCTTTGCCAGGCCGCACCGGGGGTCGCAATTTTGGTCGTGGCCATTTTCCTGTTGACCGGAGGTTTGTCGCTTCTTGAATCCTATCAAGGAGCGATCGCAAGTGCCGTTGGGGGAACAGCTATCATTGCTCTCCTATTACAATTTAGCCGCAGTGGAGCGCCAAAAATTTTGATCATGGGCATCGCCTACATCTCGATTGCACTGCTGTCGATTGTTTGGCTTCGTTTTGGTGGAGAGGGCGGATTGTTGTTGTTTTTCTGGATGACGGCAGTGGTCGTTGCGACAGATGTCGGAGCCTATTTTACTGGACGGTCAATAGGCGGTCCTAAGCTAGCTCCCCGGATAAGTCCGGCAAAAACCTGGTCTGGATTGATTGGCGGGGCAATTTTTGCTGGATTAGCTAGTGCCGTGCTCGTTGGCGTTAGTGGCAGTCCAGAATATGCCCGAGTTATGGCCTTCGCCGGTATTTTGGCCGCATTGGCACAGCTTGGAGACTTAATCGAGTCGGGCGTCAAACGACAAGTTGGTGTAAAAGATGCGAGCAACCTTATTCCCGGCCATGGTGGTGTTCTCGACCGACTGGATGGGTTCTTGACGGTAGCGCCAGCGATGGCTCTTATGACGTGGGTTGCAGGTGGGAGTCCGCTCGAATGGCAGTAATGGTGCAAAAAGCCACTTCGGCGCCGCGCTCAGTCACGATTTTGGGATCTACGGGCTCCGTGGGTTGCAGCACGATTGATCTTATCGAACGGAATCCCGACGACTATATCGTCGAAGCACTGACCGCGAGGCGCAACGTTGATCTACTGATCGAGCAAGCTAAGAAACTTAATCCGCGCTACGTTGCGATCGGGGACGAGGAGCACTACCACGCGGCAAAAGCTGGTCTTTCGGGACGCGGAATTGAAGTCGCTGCCGGCGCAGACGCCATCGTCGCAGCTGCACGGCGTCCGTCGGATTTTGTTATGGCAGCGATTGTGGGTGCGGCCGGTCTGGCGCCGACACTTGCGGCGGTCAGCAGAGGCGCGATGGTAGGGCTCGCGAATAAGGAATGTCTTGTTTGCGCCGGTTCGTTAATGGTGGAGGAGATCCAGCGCAATAACGCAGTACTCCTACCCGTCGATTCCGAGCATAATGCGATTTTCCAGGTCTTTGATTTCGAGCGCCGGGATTCGATAGACAAGCTCATTCTCACTGCGTCAGGTGGACCATTCCGATCCCTTGATCAAGAAGGGATGCGATCGGTAACGGCTGCGCAAGCGGTTGCGCATCCCAACTGGGATATGGGCGCAAAAATTTCTGTCGATTCCGCCACAATGATGAACAAAGGGCTGGAGATTATCGAGGCCCACCATTTGTTCGACATTCCGGAAGGCCAAATCGAGGTGTTGGTCCATCCGCAATCGGTAATCCATAGCATGGTAGCCTACGTAGACGGATCAACGCTGGCGCAGCTTGGAACGCCTGATATGCGCACCCCGATCGCTTATGCCTTGGCCTGGCCAAGTCGGATGCAGGCGCCACAGAAGCGGCTTGATCTGGTTGCTATGGCTCAATTGACTTTCGAGGCGCCTGACGCGGAACGGTTTCCCGCGCTTCGCCTGGCACGCGAGGTTTTGAAGAATGGCGGCAGCGCACCAACTGTATTGAATGCAGCGAACGAGATCGCAGTCGAGGGTTTTTTGGCTGGTCAGATAGGTTTCCTCGATATCGTAGCAATCGTAGAGGATGTTATAACTCAGTTTTCTCATTGCACCATGAACACACTTGACGACATAAGGGCCTGTGATGTGGAAGCACGTGTTATCGCCAGTCATCATCTCGACGCTCGAACTTCTACGTAATCGACGGGTTTAGCCGTGGAATATTTCTCTATACTCTGGGAATTTGTACTTCCGTTTTTGGTCGTCTTGACCGTTCTAGTGTTTGTTCACGAACTCGGGCATTACTGGATAGCGCGCCGTTGCGATGTCCGTGTCGAGGTCTTTTCAGTCGGCTTTGGGCCTGAACTGATTGGCTGGACTGATAAGGCTAACACTCGCTGGAAAATTAGCGCAATACCGCTTGGCGGTTACGTCAAGATGTTTGGTGAACGCGAGGTGAGTGGTGAAGATGAGGTTCCGCGACCGCTGACAGCAGCGGAAAAGCAGGTATCTTTCCGCTACAAGTCACTCGGGCGTCGGGCTGCGATCGTTTTCGCGGGGCCCGCCGCGAATTTTATATTCGCCGTAATCGTTTTGGCTGGTCTTTATGTATCGCAGGGGCAACCTTTTACGCCGGCCGAAATCGCAACAGTCGTCGAGGGCAGTGCAGCGGAGAAAGCCGGACTAAAGCCAGGTGATGTGATTGTGCAAATCGCTGGTGAAGACATTGAGAGCTTTGAGCAGGTCCAGCAAAAGATAAGCATGATTCCCGAACGGACTGTCGAGCTTATTGTGGTGCGGAACGACATCGAGAAGGTGTTCACCGTTACGCCGGGCCTGCGTGAATTTAAGGACCGGTTTGGCAATGTCGTCCGCATCGGGTTGCTGGGCGTCACTCGCGAAGGTAAGACGGAAGTCCGTCAACTCGGGTTTTTGAGTGCCGTTTGGCAAGCAATCTTGGAAACCAAAGTGATTACGTTACGTACTCTCGAGGCTGTTGGACAGATAATTGTCGGTTCGCGATCGTCGGACGAACTAGGGGGACCAATTAAAATTGCCCAAATGTCCGGCGAAGTCTGGAAAATGGGCTTTCTCTCGTTGGTTTATTTTACTGCCCTGATTTCAATCAACCTTGGATTGATAAACTTGTTTCCCATTCCGATGCTGGATGGTGGACATCTATTATTCTTCGCGTTTGAGGCCATTCGCGGACGCCCGCTAGGTGAAAAAGTGCAGGAAAACGGGTTTAGAATTGGACTGGTGCTGGTATTAAGTCTCATGCTATTTGTTATTATTAATGATTTCGTAAACTTACCTATCTGGAATACATGAGTTATTCGGCGCCTTCTCTTTGGCGTCCTCTAGGAGTCTACTTTGACGATAGTCGTTCGAATATCAGCTCTTGGAGCGCTGTTGTTGAGTACTTTTTTGCTTTCTATTCCGGCATTCGCGCAAAGTAGCCCGACAATCGTTCCCCAAACGCCGCGAAGCGGATCGATCGCTCCGATCCCGCGCCGATCCATGCCGGCCCGGTCTGGACTGCCCGTCGTCGCTGAAATAGTTGTCGAGGGAACACAGCGTATAGAACCGGAAACAGTGCGATCCTACATGTTGATCAAGGAAGGAGACCCTCTGGATCCAAACCGGGTCAACGAATCGTTAAAAGGACTTTATTCGACGGGGTTGTTTGCCGATGTCACTTTGCGCCGAGAAGGCGACGTGCTCTTCGTCCGTGTTGTTGAGAACCCAATCATCAATCGTATTGCCTTCGAGGGAGACAAAGCACTCGAGGAAGAAACTCTTCGTAACGAAGTACAATTGCGGCCACGCATCGTCTACACACGGACACGGGTGCAAAATGAAGTGAAGCGAATTCTCGATTTGTATCGAAGGACCGGCCGGTTTGCCGCGACGGTGGAGCCAAAGGTTGTTCAGCTAGCGCAAAATAGGGTTGATCTAATTTTCGAGATAAACGAGGGACAACCGACCGGTATTCGTCGTATCAGCTTTATTGGCAACCGAGAGTTTTCCGATCGTGCGCTTCGAGAGATCATCCAAACCAGCGAAACTCGCTGGTACCAGTTTTTAAGCTCTAACGATACTTATGACCCGGACCGCCTTACTTTCGATCGTGAATTGTTGCGTCGGCACTACCTCCGCAGCGGTTTTGCTGATTTCCGTGTGGTGTCGGCGGTTGCAGAGTTAACGCTGGATCGCAAGGATTTTTTCATCACGTTCACGATCGAGGAAGGTAAGCGATATACCTTCAATGCGCTGACCGTTGCGTCAAAGATTAAGGACGTTAGACCTGCCGCGATTCAGAAGGTTATCGAAATTGAAAAGGGGGATTGGTATAATTCGGAGGCTGTAGACGATACCGTTGTTGCCGTTTCTAACGCGGTGGGTGAGTATGGTTTCGCATTCGTCGCTGTCATTCCTAGCGTGAAGCGGGATCGTAAGAAGCGCACAATCGACATTGAATTTATTGTGCAAGAAGGCCCCCGCGTTTTTGTCGAACGCATTGATATCGGCGGCAATGTTCGAAGCTTGGACAAGGTGATCCGGCGTGAATTCCAGGTCGTTGAAGGCGACGCCTTCAACTCGACTAAACTGCGCCGCTCGCGAACCCGAATTCAGAATTTGGGGTATTTCTCGCGTGTAGATGTGAACAACGTAGCCGGCAGTGAGGCGGACAAGACAATAATTAAGGTCGATGTCGCTGAGCAATCGACCGGTGACATTAGTGTCGGCGCTGGATTCTCGTCCCAGAATGGTCCGCTTTTGGATCTCCGTATCCGTGAGCGAAACTTATTGGGTAAAGGTCAGGACCTTCGCGCTTCTTTCACAATTGCGGCGGAGGAACAGAATTTTGATATCGGTTTCACCGAACCGTATTTTCTTGATAAGGAACTTTCTTTGGGCGTCGATGGGTTTCACACCGCGTCGAGTAACGTGAGTGAGTTCGAATCAATTTCAACCGGCGGGCGTATTCGTCTTGGTTATGTTTTAGCCGAGAATTTGCGGCACAGTATCCGTTATACGTTGCGCCGTGACGAAACCACCGATGTCGCTGCTAATTCGTCGAGGTTCATTCGATCGGAAGAGGGGTCTGATTTTGTATCGATTGTCGGCCAAGATTTAACCTATGACCGTCGTAATTCGAGGCTCGATCCGACTGATGGTTACGTCGTGCGGTTGTCGAACGACATAGCCGGACTCGGCGGTGATATTGCCTACCTTAAGAACCGTGCGACTTCGACGGTCTATCACGGTATCGCAGAGGATTGGGTTTTCAGTGTACGCGGAGAAATTGGTTACGTTTTTGGCCTGGGTGACGACGATGTACGTATCACAGATCGCTTTTTCTTAGGAGGCGATAAGCTCCGCGGCTTTGATGATGGCGGCCTGGGCCCGCGCGATGTTTCGACTAACGATGCGCTAGGCGGTAAGTTGGTGTATTCTGGGACTGTCGAGCTGACGTTCCCGTTGGGTCTGCCTAAAAAGTTTGGACTTAATGGTGCAGTCTTTTCAGATGCTGGTAGCCTGACAGACTTAGACGTAAATGATCCCGTAATCGAAGACACGGCAAGCTTGCGGTGGTCAGCTGGTGTTGGTTTGGCTTGGCGATCCCCTTTCGGGCCGGTGCGCCTGGATTTTGCGTTACCGATCCTGAAAGAGGATTTTGATGAGGATGAAAATTTCCGTTTCAATTTTGGAACCAGGTTCTAATACGTTATTTGTGACGTTATGCATTGTCGTGGCTGACGGAAATGCAAATTGGAAATGCTTAAATGATAGTTAAAAATTTCAGCATAGCCAGCTTGGGGGCTGTGATAGTCGCGTTGCTTCTTTCTTTGGCATTTGTGGCAAAAGCCCAACAAACAGGCGGGTTACCAGCTCTACCATCGCCACTAATTGCTGTCATTGATTTCAAGCGAGCTGTGGAGGAATCCGATGCAGGAAAAAGCATCATCCGACAAATCAATGAGCGGCATCGGCGCATTCAAAAAGAGATTGCTGCTGACACGACAGCTCTGGAAGAATCCAAGCGTAAACTAGAACAACAGAGAGCTATTTTGGCTCCTGATGCTTTCAAACAGCGCTGGCGGGATTTTCAAATGCGGGTGCAGGAGTACCGACAGGGTATTCAGAGGGAGCAAAAGAAACTCGACCTCATGCTAGGCCAAAGCATTTTGCAAGTAGAAGCGAGACTAGCAGAGATTCTGAGGGCCATGGCGCAGGAAATAGGTTCGAACCTAGTTATCGACGCTGGGCCGGGGCGTGGCAATGTATTGTTTTCCGCTTCGCAACTCATTTTAACCGAACAAGCAAAAGAACGCCTTAATGAGGTCTTGCCTGATATCAAAGTTGTTGAACCTACTTTGAAGCAGCGATCGAACCGGCACACGCCGCGGCTGCAGGTTCCGAAAGTCCAGTAACTCATGGCCGATCAAAGGTTTTTCACTCGAAAAGGCCCCTACCGGCTTGAGTTTCTCGCGAGTGAAATCGGTGCGGAAGTAGCTATGAATAGTGACACTTCGCTCCAGATCTTTGACGTTGGCCCGCTAGATGCGGCGGGTTCGGGCAATTTGAGCTTTTTGGACAATCAGAAATATCTGTCCGCGTTCGCATCGAGCGCAGCATCGGCCTGTGTAGTCGCACCAAAGCATGCAGAAAAAGCACCTGAGGGTATGGCCTTGCTTCTGTCGAAGGAGCCTTACAAGGCTTATGCACGGGCGGCGGCGTTATTCTATCCGATGGCAAATCCTGAGCCAGGCATATCATCGGCGGCTGTTGTCGCTGCTTCAGCAACCCTTGGTGTTGGCTGCCGGATCGATGCGGGAGCCGTTCTAGGCGAGAACGTTGTATTGGGGCCAAGGTGCCACGTTGCCGCGAATGCCGTCATTGGGGATGCCGTGACGCTTGGCGAAGCGACAACGATTGGCGCTAATTCCTCCCTTAGTCACTGTGATATTGGCTCTCGTGTCTTGCTGCACCCAGGTGTCCGGATTGGCCAGCGTGGGTTCGGCTTCGCGATTGACACTGGCGGTCATATCAAGGTACCTCAATTAGGGCGCGTGATTGTCGGAGACGACGTCGAAATCGGCGCGAATACAACAATAGATCGTGGTTCCGGCCCGGATACCGTTGTTGGCGATGGGACGATGATTGATAACCTGGTGCAGGTCGGACACAACGTGCGGATCGGCAAGGGATGCATTATCATCGCGCAGTCAGGGGTTGCTGGCAGCACAATTCTCGAAGACTTTGCTGTAATTGCTGCGCAAACTGGCGTTGCGGGACACCTACGTATCGGTACAGGAGCGCAGGTCGGGGCGCGGTCTGGCGTGATGAGAGACGTGGAACCGGCGGCACGTGTGCTAGGGTCTCCAGCGGTGCCGGTGCGTCAATTTTTCCGACAGGTAGCTGCGGTTGAAAGGTTAACTAAGAAAAAGGGCGCGTAGGAATGGATTACCACGCGGAGAGGGCAAGGGTTATCGATATCAGTTCGATTATGCGGATGATTCCGCACCGATATCCGCTTCTCATGATCGATCGGGTCGAAGACGTCGTGGAGAATGAGAGCGCGATTGGCATTAAGAATGTTTCTGTCGCGGAACCGCACTTCCAGGGTCATTTTCCGTCCCAACCGGTTATGCCAGGAGTGCTTATTATCGAAGCGATGGCCCAGACGGCGGCCGTCTTGGTAGTGAAATCTCTCGGCTCGGAAACTGAAGGTAAGCTTGTTTATTTTATGTCTGTGGACAAAGCGCGGTTCCGCAAGCCGGTCGTGCCCGGCGACGTTCTGCGTGTGCATGTGGCGAAGAAGCGGATGCGCGGAAATGTTTGGCGATTTACCGGTGAAGCAAAGGTGAATGACGTACTGTGCGCTGAAGCGACCTTCGCCGCCATGATTATGGATGACTGAATGACGGATATTCATTTGACTGCGATCGTCGATTCCGACGCTCAGATCGGAGATGGGGTTATCATCGGACCCTATTGCGTGGTTGAAGCAGGCGTGACACTTGGCTCCAATGTGCGACTGCATTCTCATGTTGTCGTCGGCGGATTGACCCGGATTGGTGCTGAATCTGAGATATACCCGTTTGCGACGATCGGATTGCCGCCTCAGGACCTGAAATATGCGGGCGAAACGTCGGAACTCGTTATTGGCGAACGCAATCAGATCCGCGAGCACGTGACGATGAACCCTGGTACATCGGAAGGTGGAATGATGACAAGGGTCGGTAACGATTGTTTGTTCATGGTCGGATCCCATGTGGCGCACGATTGCCTTATGGGCGACCATATCATCATGGCAAACAATGCAACACTCGCGGGGCATGTGGTAGTCGGCGACTATGCAATCCTTGGTGGGCTGTCGGCAGTACACCAGTTTGTTCGGATTGGGCGGCATGCCATCGTGGGGGGGATGTCTGGGGTCGAAAACGACGTGATTCCTTACGGTTCCGTCATGGGCGATCGGGCGCGGCTTAGCGGCCTTAATGTAATTGGACTGAAACGGCGAAACTTCGCCAAGGATGAGATTCACAATTTGCGAACCGCCTATAGAATGTTGTTCGCGGAGGAAGGTACGCTGCAGGAACGGATCGACGATGTCGCGAAGATGTTTGGCGATAATGCTGATATCCTGGAAATTGTTGAATTCATGCGCGCCGACTCTTCGCGCGGGCTCACCCAGCCGCGCTAGTAGTGTGAGTAGGAAGCTGGGAATATTGGCAGGTGGCGGTGTATTGCCGCAGCTTCTTGTTGCGGCCTGCCATATTAAGGCGCGCCCGGTGTTTGTCCTCGCCTTCGAAGGACATACTGAAATTGAAAGCACACAGGGTGTCGAGCATGCTTGGGTGCGCTTGGGAGCGGCGGGCAAGGCGCTGCAATTTTTACGCGATGCCAGTACTGAAGACCTTGTTCTGGCTGGGCCGATACGCCGGCCATCCCTCATGGATCTCAGGCCCGATGCCGCTGCTTTGAAATTCTTTGCCCGGGCTGGTGGTAAGGCAATGGGAGACGATAGCCTGCTGCGCGGTATCATTCAGATGCTTGAGGAGGATGAAGGTTTCCGTGTTGTCGGCGTTGACGATGTGCTGAGCGGGATCACCGCGCCGGAAGGAACATTTGGAGCACACGTTCCTGATGTCGCGGCCGAACGGGATATAGGACGCGGCGTGGAGGCTGTGCGCGCATTGGGTGCTGCGGATGTTGGGCAAGCTGTGGTCGTGCAAGATGGGATCGTACTGGGGGTCGAAGCGGCTGAGGGGACTGACGCCTTGTTAAAGCGTTGTGGCGCGCTGCGCCGGGAAGGTCCGGGTGGGGTTCTTGTGAAGCTCAGTAAGCCCGGACAGGAGAAACGGGCCGACCTGCCGACGATCGGGGTCGACACGGTCGCCCGCGCGATGGATGCTGGGTTACGCGGCATTGCTGTTGAAGCGGGTCATACGTTGATCATCGAAACCGATGATGTGATTGAAGCGGCCGATGTGGCGGGCATGTTCCTGATCGGCCTGTCTATATCGCCGTGAGCCGCGATTCGCTAGTCATTTTTCTCGTCGCCGGTGAGCCTTCTGGTGACGTGCTGGGTGGTCGTTTAATGATGGCTTTGAATGACGCAACGGGTGGCGCCGTTACCTTTCGAGGGGTCGGCGGTCCAGCAATGCAGGCGCAAGGCTTGAAAAGTCTGTTCCCTATGTCGGAGCTTTCTATAATGGGCCTCATCGAGATCCTCCCCCATGCCCGAAAGCTCTTTGGCCGTATGCGTGAGACAGCGGCCGCAATTGATGCCGTGCAGCCTGATGCTTTGGTGACGATTGATGCCCCCGCTTTCGCACACGGAGTTGCAAAACGGATCCAGGACGCTCAAATACCACGAATACACTACGTTGCACCGCAACTCTGGGCGTGGCGCCCCTGGCGGGTCCACAAGTTTCGCCGTCACTTCGATCACCTTTTGGCTCTGCTGCCATTTGAATCCGACTGGTTTGCTCAACGAGCCGTAGACTGTCGTTTCGTTGGGCATCCTGCTGTTGGAATTGAGATCGGAATCGCTGCTGGAGCCGACTTCCGTGCTCGGCACGGACTAGACGCGGACGAGACTGTTATCTGCGTATTGCCAGGGAGTCGGCAAGGTGAGGTGACGCGTCTTGCAGGGGCGTTCGGGGAAACCTTGCAAAGACTTCAAATTCGTTACCCGGGTCTGGTCGCAGTCATTCCAACCGTGCCGAACGTCGCCAATTTGGTAAGGGAAAAATTTAACCCGATACCATTCCGGAAAATTATTGTCGAAGACGTTGAGGAGAAGTATCCAGCGATGGCGGCCAGTAATGTCGGGATAGCTGCTTCAGGGACGGTGACTTTGGAACTCGCAATGGCCCGCGTGCCCTACGTTGTGGCGTATAAGTTGACGAGTGCCACCTATTGGCTAACAAAAGCACTAGTGCGGGTTCCTTATGCAAATTTGATCAACCTGATTTTGGACCGCGAGGTTGTACCCGAATGCCTACAAACGAGATGTCGGCCTGAAATTCTTTTTGCGCATGTTTGCCGATTGCTCGACAGTGATGGTGCTGCGCAGGTTGAAAGCATGCAACCAGCCCTGAAAGCGATGGGCCTAGGAGGGCCTTCGCCAAGTGAACGGGCAGCTGCGGCGGTGTTGGAGATAATTCAAGCGGCTAGGTATTAAATATTCAAATCCAAATAAAGTACGGCGCCCGCAGGCGCCGTTCTCATGTTGTTTATCGCTGTTCCCGAGGGATATAGGCTCTGCTGGTATAGCCAGTGTAGAGTTGGCGAGGTCGCCCAATTTTTTGTGATGGATCCTCAATCATTTCCTTCCATTGTGCGATCCAACCCACCGTCCGTGCGAGTGCGAATAGGACTGTGAACATGGAGGTGGGGAAGCCCAATGCCTTAAGAATTATGCCAGAATAGAAATCGACATTTGGGAATAATTTTCGTTGGATGAAATAATCATCTTCTAGCGCAACTTTTTCCAATTCCATGGCAATTTCGAGCAGCGGATCGTTCTCAATTCCCAGTTCCCCAAGTACTTCATGGGCACTCTTCATCAGTACGCGTGCGCGGGGGTCGTGGTTCTTGTAGACCCGATGGCCAAAGCCCATTAAGCGAAACGGATCGTCCTTGTCCTTGGCCCGGGCGATCATTTCACCGATCCGGTCAACGGAACCTATTTCGTTCAACGTTTCTAGAACCGCTTCGTTGGCGCCGCCATGCGCTGGACCCCACAGCGAAGCTATCCCAGCGGCGATACACGCAAACGGGTTCGCACCGGACGAACCAGCCATGCGGACCGTGGATGTCGAGGCATTTTGCTCGTGATCGGCGTGCAGGATAAAAATACGCTCCATAGCCCGAGAAATGACGGGACTAATCTGGTATTCCTCTGTCGGGACGGAAAACATCATGTGCAAGAAGTTTTCTGCGTAGGTCAGGTCGTTTCGCGGGTATACAAACGGCTGACCTATAGAATATTTGTAAGCCATAGCTGCGATCGTCGGGACCTTCGCGATTAACCTATGCGATGCAATTATGCGCTGCTGAGGATCGTTGATGTCGGTCGAATCATGATAGAAGGCAGACAAAGCGCCGACGACGCCGCACATGATAGCCATCGGGTGGGCGTCACGGCGGAAGCCTCGATATAGCGTATGCAACTGCTCATGTACCATCGTGTGATTGGTGATGATGTTGTCAAACTCTTCGTAATCCGTTTTCGACGGGAGTTCGCCGTTCAATAGCAAGTAGCAAACTTCGAGAAAGGTGCTTTGTTCGGCTAGTTCCTCGATAGGATAGCCGCGATGCAACAAGACACCTTCTTCACCATCGATGTAGGTGATCTTGGATTCGCACGAACCCGTCGAGGTGTAACCCGGATCGTAGGTGAAATGACCCGTCTGCCCGTAAAGCGATCTTACATCGATGACTTTTGGTCCAATTGAACCCGGCATAAGAGGCAGGTCGTAATTGTTACCAGTGCTGTGATCCTGCAGCGTCACATATTCGTTCCCGGAGCCCTTAGATTCCTGACTCATTGCAGCCCTTTCTTTTATTTATCAATACGTTGCAAGGCAGTTGCGGCATTCTTTTATGTCTGCACCACCATTGAGAAGCCTGGCATCAGCTGTCTCACGCATTCCAGGTAAATATAGAGATTTAATCGGTTGCGAGCAAATTTGAGGAGGTCTAATCCCTGGTTTTGGGAACCGCTGAGAGACGCGCCAGTGCTTCCTCTTTACCAAGAATTTGCAGAACCTCGAAAATTCCAGGCGATGCGTTTGATCCGGTTAAGGCTGATCGTAAAGGTTGTGCGAGTTTGCCAAGGCCTATGTCGTTAGCGGACGCGAATTCGCGCGCTGCAGCTTCAAGGGTTTCTTCCGTCCAATTGTCGAGCGGTTGCAGGGTTTTAGAAAAACGGGTAAGCCGGGCTATTCCTTCGCTGTCTAATAGCTTAGCTGCTTTGCCATTCTCCAGCGGATATGTGGGAGGATGGACGTAAAATCGCGCCATATTAGTGAGTTCATTTAAATTCTTTGCACGTTCTGTGAGGCTTCTGAGGCCCGATTCTAGCCTGTCGCGGATCGAACTGTCTGTCGGGTCGGGAACCTCCAGCCGGGAAATAAGTAGGTCGACGAGTGCTGCGCGGTCAGCCTCTCGCAGATAGTGTTGGTTGACGCTTTCTAGTTTAGCGAAATCGATTTGCGACGGTGATTTTCCAACCGCATCGAGATCAAACCATTCTATGGCTTGTGCGGTCGAGATAATCTCGTCGTCACCGTGGCTCCATCCCTGTCGCAGTAAATAATTTCGTAGGGCCGACGGCAAATAGCCCATATCTTGGTATGCATCAATCCCCAGTGCCCCATGGCGTTTTGACAGTTTCTGGCCGTCAGCGCCGTGGATCAGTGGAATATGACCGAATACTGGTGGTTGCCAATCCAGCGCAAGAAAGAGTTGGGTCTGTCGCGCCGCATTGGTCAGGTGGTCGTCTCCGCGAATGACATGGGTGACACCCATGTCGTGATCGTCGACTACGACGGATAGCATATACGTTGGCGTACCATCGCTGCGCAGCAGAATCATATCATCGAGCTGGCTGTTATCAATCCGCACCTGTCCTTGAACCCTATCGTTGATAAGCGTTTCGCCGTTGAGCGGTGCTTTCAATCGGATTACTGGGTCGATGCCTTTCGGTGCCTCCGAGGGGTTGCGATCACGCCAACGGCCATCATAGCGCATCGAGCGTCCCTCGCGTTTGGCTAACTCACGCATCTCGGCCAATTCCTCTGGTGTGCAATAGCAACGATAAGCCCGTCCTTGCGTGAGCAATTTTCGCGCTATGGCAGCGTGAAGCTCCGCACGCTCCGATTGAAAATAAGTGTCCCGATCCCAATCAAGCTCAAGCCAGCGCAGCCCTTCCAAAATTGCGTTGATGGCTTCCGAGGTTGAACGCTTGCGATCTGTATCCTCTATGCGCAAGAGGAATTCGCCGCCATGATGCTTTGCATATAGCCAGTTGAACAGTGCTGTGCGTGCGCCACCAATATGCAGGAATCCGGTGGGCGAGGGGGCAAATCGCGTGACGACGGCCATGCGGCGACCTTTCAGAGAAAATTAGATAAGCGGGTGCGGTTTACCACGAAGATGCACGGCGAGAGAAGTCTACGGCGCGCTCTGGTATAAGAATTGAGGGCAAAGCTGAGTTTTTATTTCTTATAAATTTAATGAAGCTAAGAAGTGCAACTTATCCGAGCGCGTAGATTATAATTGCGCTATGTTGCTGTAACTTTGGGTGTCGGCCTGGATGACATGGTGCCGCCCTAAATCTAATAGCGGCGGAGCAGGCCGATAAGCCGCCCTTGCACCTTGACCTGGTCGGGTCCAAATATTCGCGTTTCGTAGGAAATGTTTGCTGGCTCTAACGCGATAGAATTACCGCGCTGGCGCAGGCGTTTCAGTGTCACCTCGTTGTCGTCGATGAGGGCCACGATTATGGATCCGGAGTCCGCTGTATCGCAACGCTGTATAACGACCGTATCGCCTTCCAGAATTCCGGCGTCGATCATTGAATCACCCTCGACCTCCAAAGCATAGTGATCCCCACCGCCGATCATATTTGCGGGGATATCTACTGCATTTGTCTGGTCTCGCAGCGCTTCAATCGGCGTGCCAGCTGCGATCTTACCATAAAGAGGCAGAGTAACGGTTTCATCGCCTTCCGCAAAGATTGCCTTTGCTGGCGACGGGGTATACTCGTCGTTACTAATAATTTTTGGCGAAAACCCGTTCTTTGAACCAAGGCCGGCGGATTCCGCGTTCTCGGGCAAGCGAATGATTTCGAGGGCTCTGGCTCGATGCGCTAATCGACGGATAAAGCCGCGTTCCTCCAGCCCAGTTATCAGACGATGAATGCCGGACTTCGATTTTAATCCTAGTGCTTCCTTCATTTCTTCAAAAGAGGGAGACACGCCCGATACGGCCAGACGATCTTGTATATACATTAACAATTCGTACTGTTTGCGGGTCAGCATAAAAGATTCTCCCCCGAGTATTCTGAACGTATCTACACTGCGCTTTGCAAACTAATCACCTAGTGAGATTAATGGACACAGTATATAGAACAAAACCTAAACACTCAGCATGTTCTAGTTTAGTTCGCTATTTCGGTCAAGCAGTATCTGGTAGATCAATTCAGACCCTTGCCAAACCACCGGGTATGGGAAGGTATTCAATAACGTCCCCGGCTGCTGCTGGCGGTGCATGTGGCGCGCGTATAATTAGGCAGTCCGCTTTCGCCATGCGCGATTGCATGGAGCTGTCTTGTTTCGCAAAGGGAACGGCTATCAGACTGCCATTGTCGTCATGTTCCAGCGTGGCACGCAGATAATCCTCCCGCCGATCGTTCTTGCCCAAAGGTGNCTTCAGGCAGGCGTTCAGCTTCGGTCTTTGGGTGGTGGNAATGCCCAGCATTCGNTCGATTGCCGGNANCATAAAAATAATTGCGCAGACGACCGTNGANACAGGGTTNCCNGGCAAACCCAGCATCGGTGTATCGCCAATTTTGCCGAATATCAGCGGTTNGCCGGGACGCATGGCTATNCGCCAAAAGTCGAGCTCTAACCCGAGCTCGCCAAGGACACTTCGCACTAAATCATGTTCCCCAACCGATGCACCGCCGGTTGTCACCAGTAGATCTGCGCCGCTTGCTCCGTCCGCCATCGCCTTTAGTGCATCACGGTCATCTGGCGCGATTCCTAATAAAATGGGATCACCGCCGCGGGCCCGGATGAAAGAAGCTAGTGCAAGACTGTTAGAACTGACGATCTGGTTCGGGCCAAGCGGGTCGCCCGGCATCACGATTTCATCGCCGGTTGCCAGTATCGCGATGCGCGGTTTGCGATGTACCATCAGCCACGGAACGTTCATCGCACCGGCAAAGCCGACATCGCGCGCCGTCATGATTTGCCCAGCGACAAGTCCGACCTCGTTCTCGCGGAAATCAAGACCAGCCGGGCGAATATAGTGGCCTTTGGGCGCAGAGATTTGGATATTGACCTTGTCGTTCTCGGCCTCGGTGTCCTCCTGAATGACGATAGCATCAGCGCCAGCCGGAACAGGAGCACCTGTGAAAATTCGAACACATTGTCCCGGGCCCAGCTTGCCGTCATGCTGACCTCCAGCAGGCGCATAACCGACCAAATCAAGTACCACCGGGGCAGCGACGATGTCTTGGTGGCGCACCGCGTAACCATCCATAGCTGAAACAGCGACTGGAGGTTGGGTACGCCTAGAGCGAACATCCTGCGCAAGAACCCGCCCTAGACTGTCAATCAGGCCAATTTGCTCTGCTTGCAGCGGTGAAAAGGCCGATAAGATGCGGGCGCGTGCTTCTTCGACCGAAAGCATTATTTGCTTTTGTAGGTTCCGGACTTGCCGCCGGATTTATGGGTAAGACGGATATTGGTAATTTGCATGCTTCGATCGATTGCTTTGCACATGTCGTAGACGGTCAGGGCCGCGATTGAGACTGCAGTCATGGCTTCCATCTCGACACCAGTTCGTCCCTTCAATTTGCAGGTTGCCGTGATATCGACGGTGTTACGGTACGCGTCGACACTTAGTTCAACCTTGACTGAAGAGAGCGCTAGCGGGTGGCAGAGTGGGATTAGGTCCGGTGTTTTTTTTGCCCCCATGATCCCTGCAAGTCGCGCGACCGAGAGCACATCACCCTTTTTTACGCCACCGTCGGCTATCAATTGGGCAGTCTCCGGTTGAATGATCACCGAGCCAGCGGCCGTTGCGACACGCTCGGTCTCGTCCTTAGTGGAGACGTCAACCATTACCGCGTTGCCATCAGAATCGAAATGCGTCAGCGTCGCCATCATACCAGCGCTGCAGTGGGCATCTCGAGGATAGCTCGAGTCGCGGCGGTAATATCATCTTGACGCATCAGAGATTCGCCGATTAAGAAGCACCGGACGCCCTTTTTCGCGCATCGCGCCAGATCGACGGGAGATCTAAGGCCACTTTCGCCGACGATGGTACGACCTTTTGGAACAGCTTGCGCCAGAATTCTCGTTGTCTCTAGGTCGACTTCTAGGGTCTTCAGATTGCGATTATTTATACCAATCAAGCCAGATTCTAGGGCCAGCGCACGATCGAGTTCTTCCTTATTGTGCACTTCAACCAAGACATCCATGCCCAGCTCAACCGCTAATCCTTCAAGCTCGAGAGCAATGCTGTCCTCGAGTGCGGCCATGATTAGCAGTATGCAATCGCCGCCGATCGCCCGTGCCTCATAGATTTGATAGGGGTCGATCATAAAATCTTTGCGAAGTATCGGCAGGTTTGTCGCCATCCGTGCCGCAGTCAGATAGTCGTTCTTGCCCTGAAAATACGGCGTATCAGTAAGCACTGACAAGCAGGTCGCACCACCAGTCTCATAGGCACGCGCAATTGCGGAAGGGGCAAAGTTTTTACGGATCAGCCCTTTGCTAGGTGAGGCCTTCTTCAACTCTGCGATCAGCCCGTAGTTTCCATTGGTTGAAGCCTGAACCAACGCGGCTTCAAAGCCACGAGGTGGCGGTCCGTCGCTGGCACGAGATTTCATGTTGTCCAATGGGATCTCTGTCTTGCATGCGGCGATATGCTCGCGTTTATCGGCACAGATTTTGTCCAGAACGTCGCTCATGCGCTGCCCTCGTTGGAGATGGATACCATGCCGTCTAACGCGGCTTTTGCCTTTCCGCTATCAATGGCTTCCCCAGCCATGGCTACGCCGTCGCGCAAATCGTCTGCTCGGCCAGCGACTTTCAATGCAGCCGCGGTGTCGAATAAAACAATATTGCGATATGCGCTCTCTTCGCCGGCCAATACGGAATGAATTGCTGCCGCGTTATAGTCCGCATCGCCGCCCTTCAAATGTTCCGGTTTGCATAAGGGTAGGCCGGCATCTTCCGGCGAGAGCTCGAAAGTGCGAGTTTTGCCTTCATAGTATTCACAGACCGTTGAAGGTCCGGTAGTCGTCAATTCGTCAAGTCCATCTGAACCATGCACGACCCAGGCCCGTTCCGCGCCCAGCTTTCCAAGTGTCTCGGCCATGGGCACGACCCATTCTAGCGCGTAGGTTCCGACCACTAGCCGTTTGACTCCGGCGGGATTGGATAGCGGTCCCAGGATATTGAAGATTGTCGGCGTCCCCAGTTCAATTCGTGTCGGCATGACATTGCGCATAGCGCCATGGTGACGCTGCGCCATCATGAAACAGATGCCAACCTCTCGGACAGATTTTTCCAGTAAGGAAAAAGTGGCATCGATATTGATACCCAAAGCGCCTAGTACGTCGGCTGCACCGGATTTGGAAGACGCCGCCCGGTTACCGTGCTTCGCAACGGGTACGCCGCAGCCTGCAACGACGATCGCTGTACATGTTGAAATGTTGTAAGTGCCGGAGCGGTCGCCGCCGGTGCCGACAATGTCCATTGCTCCGTTGGGAGCATTGATTGTTGTCGCTTTTGCGCGCATTGTCGTTGCAGCGCCGGTAATTTCCTCGACCGTTTCGCCGCGTGTGTGCAGGGCTAGGAGCAAACCACCCATCTGCGATGCTGTAGCTTCGCCCGACATCATGATGTCGAAGGCGCGCGCTGCCTCTTCGATATTTAGCGTGCCACCGCCGCCGACCTTGGCCAGGAGGCCTTTAAAAATGTTCGTATTATCGGTCATCGTGCGCCTCAGTGGACCGTCGTCTTAAGAAAGTTTTTCAGCAAGTCATGTCCATGCTCCGAAGCTATGCTTTCCGGGTGGAATTGCACGCCGAAGATCGGCAATTCCTTGTGTGCAATTCCCATCACGATGCCGTCTTCGGTTTCAGCCGTAATGTCGAAGCAGTCGGGAATGGAGGCGCGTTCCAGAACAAGCGAGTGATATCGTGTCGCTGTTAGCGGGCTCGGCAGGCCTTGGAAAAGGCCTTTACCCCCGTGGCGGATCTCGCTCAACTTGCCATGCATACATTCTGGTGCGCGCACCACTTTCGCACCCAACGCCTGACCGACGGATTGATGGCCTAAGCAAACCCCTAGAACCGGCACCTTGCCTACCGCTGCTTTGACTAAATGGAGGCAGATGCCTGCCTGATCCGGAGCGCAGGGGCCGGGGGAAATGACAATTCCATTGGGTTTCATCGCCATTGCATCTTCAACGGTAATGGAGTCGTTTCGATGGACCTCGAAGACTGCTCCTAACTCCCCTAAGAAATGCCAGAGGTTGTAGGTAAAGCTGTCGTAATTATCGATTAGCAAATACATTTCAGCAGCTTGCCGTGGGTTTATAAGACGCAGCCAGCGTTATACAGGAGGTTAGCATGGGCCGGCAAAATAAACCCGCCCCAACTTCAACCTACCGTCCTTTGAAGACGGGTTTGCGTTTCTCGCGAAAAGCGCGGCCACCTTCTTGCTGATCTTCGCTGCGTGTGATCGCTAAAAGGTCCTTCCGAGCTAAAGCCGACAATTCTGAGGGACCCCGGTTTACGACCTCCTCGCGCACAAAGCGTTTCAACATGCCTGTGACGAGGGGAGCACTATCACGAAAAATAGTAGCATAATCCATTGCAGTCTCCATCAACTGGCCTTTTGGTACCGCTTTATTAACCATGCAAGTTTCGTAGGCTCGCTGTGCGCTGAAATGCTTGCCGCTTAGCATAAATTCCATAGCGATCTTGTGCGGGAGGCGCGCGGCGAGGCCAGCAATTAGGCCGCCGCAGAAGCCTATCTGGGCTTCGGGATAGAAGAAATCGGCGGTCTCGTCGGCGATGGCGATGTCACAGAACTGCACTAGGCAGTAAGCGCCACCAACACAATAGCCTTTAACCGCAGCGATAAGCGGTTTGTCTACGTTAACACCGACACCAGGCATGCACTCCCAGAGTTCCGGGTCGCGCGGTGGGTCTTTTAGGTCTGCCCCGACGGAAAAGGCACGATCGCCAGCGCTAGTGACAATGGCACAGCGGTCATCTGACTCATTCAGCTTGATGAAGGCGTCGCGGATAGACGCGACCACGCCGTTGCTTAGGGCGTTCATCTTATCAGGCCGATTGATTGTAATGACGGCGATACCTTCGTTTGACTCGTATGTAACGAGATCGCTGCTCATTCTGAATTCTCCCCATGTATCAACAAATTTCGCGACATTGGCGCAGTTGGCGCGACCTTAAAGTGCAGGAGCGGCCTTGGAAAGGCAGGTTTGCGATACGAAAGGTGTGTGCATTGTGACAGGGTATGAGTAGCCCAAGGGCATGTTCCAGGTGATATTGTGTTAGATGGGATTGTTGCATTTCGAAGGATGGCGGTAAGTTTGGTAGGCTTGCTTTGAGATGGCACCCTCACATGAGTTTGATAATCTACTGGCGTCTTTTGGGAGGCGCATTTGAGTAAAATGTTTTTTGACTATGTCGTCGTTGGAGCTGGATCCGCTGGTTGTGTTCTGGCCAATCGGTTAAGTGAGAACGGTCGGCATACTGTAGGCGTGATTGAGGGTGGCGGTAAGGACGATTGGGTCTGGTTCCATATTCCGGTTGGTTATTTGTTTGCTATTGGCAACCCGCGTTCTGATTGGATGTTTAAGACTGAAGAAGAGCCTGGCTTGAACGGGCGCAGTTTGGCCTATCCGCGGGGCAAGGTGATTGGAGGCTGTTCTGCGATCAACGCCATGATCTATATGCGTGGGCAGGCGGCGGATTATGACGGCTGGCGGCAGCTCGGTCTGGAGGGATGGAGCTGGGATGACGTTTTACCGTTGTTCAAGAAGCAAGAGGACCATGTCCTGGGCGAGACCGATCTACATGGCGCAGGAGGCGAATGGAAGGTCAACGAGCCGCGCACCAGCTGGGAGGTCCTGGACGCGTTCGTCGCTGCCGCCGGAGCATCGGGTATCCCGCGTACGGACGATTTCAATAGCGGAAACAATGAAGGATGCGGCTATTTCCATGTCAACCAGTTGAACGGCCGGCGATGGAGCACAGCGCGCGGTTTTCTCAAACCAATCCTTTCGCGTCCTAATATAACACTGTTGACGGATACACTAATGGACCGGTTGGTCCTGGATGGCACGCGCGTCACCGGCATCCGAGTTGTTCGGGACGGCCAAGAACACTTGATTACCGCCAATCGTGCCGTGATCCTGAGTACCGGAGCGGTGGCAACGCCGCCGGTCATGGAGCGTTCGGGCATCGGCGATGGCGAACGATTGAAAGCGCTTGGTATCGACCCAGTGCTAGATTTGCCAGGCGTTGGCGAGAACCTGCAAGACCATTTGCAGATGCGCATGATTTTCAAGGTCTCCGGTGTTAAGACGATGAACACCGAGTATCAGTCGATTGCAAGGCGGATTGGCATGGGGCTGCAATATGCGTTTTTCCGACGAGGTCCTCTGACGATGGCGCCCTCCCAACTGGGGGCGTTTACTCGTTCGTCAAGCGATTTCGAGACACCGAATATCCAATACCACATCCAGCCGCTGTCACTGAATAAGTTCGGTGATCCGCTGCACACTTTCGATGCCGTCACGGTCAGCGTATGCAACCTTCGGCCAGTTAGCCGCGGGTCGGTTCATGCCCGCTCGACGGACCCCGCGGACGCACCGGTAATTGCGCCCAACTACCTTTCGGCAACGGAAGACAAGCGGGTTGCGGTTGACGCGATCCGGATATCGCGCGGTATCGTTGCACAACAGTCGTTGCAACGTTATCAACCGGAAGAATTTTTGCCGGGCGCGCATGTAACATCTGACGCTGACTTGGCCAGGGCGGCCGGTGATATTGGGACGACAATTTTTCATCCCGTTGGCACCGCTAAAATGGGAACAGACGGTGACCCCATGGCGGTGACGGATGCGCAATTGCGCGTTCGCGGATTGGATGGCCTTCGGATCGTTGACGCTTCGGTCATGCCGAACATCACGTCCGGCAATACGAATTCACCTACTATGATGATAGCCGAGAAAGCCGCAGGCGACATCCTGGCAGATGGATGAGGGCTGGTCATTCGGGGCATAGCGAAACCGCTAAACCTATGTTGATGAAAGAGACGGAGAGTTTGTTTGCGAACGGTCCCGTCCTTTTGGTCGAGGTGGCGACTTAGTAACTTTCAGGCGGGTTCATTACTGACAAGGACGTGACTGGATGACCCGATCGCAAAATTTAATAACTCCTATCCTAGGAGGAATCCGGATGTGGTGTTGTAGATCCCGCTGGCGCGCACTGAGACTGTGGTTTAGCTCTGTTCAATTCGCTGGAAAATCAACTGCGGTATTCGGCCGTGCGACGAGAGGATGTGTTGCTGGTTGAACTTGCAGCTATTTTTTTGGCTATAATTTGACCTCAATCCAGTCTTCATCTGGAACAACGCTGGATATCCAATGGAGCCATGGATTTGGAGGGTTAGTTACAGTTATTAATCCAAGTTGGGTTAGCGGTAGGCGCCGCTGTAGAAGCGAATTCGATTAACAGTGTCCTGAATGCCGGCTTCGAATAACTCCATTATTTCTTCGACGGTCTCTTCTTCCGACATATCGCTATCGGGTACGTTGCTGGTCTGGTCGCTGCAGTCGACACTGAAGCGCTGCCGAAAAGCCCAGAGGAAGTAGGAAATATCGGACTCCCGGTCGCAACATTTTAGTCCGGCATTGGCGCAGTCTTTGGTTGTTACTGGGAAGTCGTCATAGCTCTCGCCGGTAATTGCGGGCTCTAGCTTTACGACGGCGATATCACCAATGGGGTCCTCGATTACCTTGATCAACGCTTCCGCGTCCCGTCCATCGACGATCTCGGCCAGGAAGCGCGTTTCCGCAGTGTGAAAATCGAACACTAAATCATCCGGCAGCAGGTCGGAAGAAATCATCGCTGGATTGAGCTGGAAAGTGTGAGAACAGAACCCCTCATCGGTTTGGAAGAAAACGGCTATAGGGGCGTGCTCGGATGTCGTTGGTTTGGATGTAATGAACAAATCGAAGAACTGATGGCTCATTTTCTCCATCGAGTAGGCGAGCAGGTCGGCGCTGTCGATCTCAATATGATTTGATCTGGCGTCGCGGAATAAAGCCAGGTTTTCCACCATGGCATCCTCTTCGGCCAGGATCGCGGTGGTGACGACGCAGCCAATGCCATCCTCAATGTGCTGCTTAGCGCTGGACAGGTAACTCTCGCTGTAGATGTTGCCGGTGCCAACGAAAACAAGGTCGGCATCGAGTTGTCGGGCTGCAATAGCAGAGCAGTATTGTGCGCCTGCGATGCACCAGCGTTCTGGGTCCGGTGTGGAGTCGTTTTTCTGATGTTCTAGCAGTGTGTCGGGAATCCAAGTTACACGGATATCGGCGAAGCGGGCCACAGTTTTGAAAACGGGGTGATCTAATAGATGTTCATGGTTTGCTTCCGCTGTGAAAACGTCCAGGATGACGCCACCTTCCGATGCCATGGCTGGTATATTGCCGGGCGCTAGCAGGCTAGGGAGATCGAAGGCAAGGCACTTATCTATGAAGTCTTCGCCCCAGATGACGAGACTTATAAGGGTCGGTCGGCCTTCACCCCCAACGAGTGGCGGTGTCAGGTTGCGGGCCACCGCCTTTTGTGTGTCGTAGAAATCAAGTAGTTCAAGATAGAATTCGCCTTCGTTTGTTTGACCGGTCATGCCCAGCGTTCTCAGCAGGTCGCGTGCAAGATCGTGTCGCTGATGGTGGATCAAGGCGCGTGCGATGGAGATCCGGGCTTCTGGTGCGAGTAAGGCGTGTGCCAAAAGGTCGTCGGGGTTCTCTATAATCGCGCGACTAGCATAATTTTTCGCGTCTTCTAACCGCGACAGTCGTGCGCATGCAAGCGCGAGACCGGAAAAGAGCCCTACTTCGTTAGCCTCCTCAACAAAGTCAATCCGGTGTGCGATGACAGGAAGGAGCTGCTCTAGCAAGGCCGAAGCCTCGGGGTTTTGTCCAGCCGCGACAAACTGCTCGATACCTTGCACAACGGTCGCTATTTTCTCCTGGGTGTCTTCATCCGAAAAGTCGGGTCCGCTCATGAATTGGCCTCTGTGTTAACGGGGAAGTCTGGTAAATTCGCATGGGCGAATGCAGTGGTCCAGAATGCTTGTGCAGACCACGTATTTTCTGTTTTCGTTTAGTTTTGACAATAATCACCCCGATGCCGTGTCGCATTGACGGGCGCCGACGATAAAGACTTTTACGTTCATCCAGCGATCTGACGGGCGAGAACACGGGCAGGAGCGCCATCAGCCTTGGCGATGTTAAGGGCACAGAAAACGAATTCGGTGCGCTGCCCTTCCAGAGTTTTGGTATTGCAGAGATGTTCGGCGACTATGACTCCGTCGCGGAGTAGTGCATGATGGACTGGCCAGTTGAAGCCGTCTGGCCGCAGCGCCACAGGCAGATCCGGTGTTGGAATGTCGACGGCCAAAAGCTTTACCCGCTGTGCGACAATCCATTCCGCGGCGGCGATGCTGAGTGCGGGATGTTCGTCATCATATTTCGAGCTGCCCGCGTAGCCGCTCCAGCCGCAACTGAGCAATAATATATCCCCGGGGCGCACCTTTGGCTTGCAAGCTTCTAGGTCTGCCGGTTCGATCACGCCATTCGGTCCTTTGTCTATCCGCCACACAACGCCGGGACCGTGAAGTCGTTCGACTGGGATATCTTCAAAAGCTGGGCCGTCGCGGTAAAAATGACGCGGTGAGTCCACATGAGTGCCGATATGGACCACCATCTGCATTTCGGTCACGTTGAGTGGGTGCTTTGGCATTTCCATGATTTGTTCGAACCGGGGTTTCGGGAAGAACGAAACGCGCGGCATATCGATGCTCAGAGGGTGGGAGAGATCAACCCACGAGCCAATCGGAGTGATGGTTGCTGGAGCCGGGAGATCCATCCAGCCACGCCAACCGAGGCCGACTTCCTGGGGCGCATCGCACATGTTCTCTCTCTTACGTTTTATTGTTACGCGTTGTTTACGTGTCCTAAGGTATCACGAATGATCAAATTGAGGGAGGTGGCAGAGCCATGGCATTGAATGGATCACAGATCATAGCGCGGGCGCTCAAGCGAATGGGCGTCGACGATTTCTTTTTTATCATGGGTGGCCCGATGTTACTGGTCGAATCCGAATGCATCGATCAGGGCCTGAGGGCGATCGACGTCCGGCATGAGCAGGCGGCGGCGATGATGGCGCATGCCTATGCACGGTTACAGAACCGCCCAAGTGTCTGCATGGCGGCTTCTGGTCCCGGCGTGACCAATTTAATTACAGGCGTGGCGCACGCCTGGGCGGATTGCACGCCGGTTATCGCGTTGGGTGGCTCCGCCCCATATAGCACCAAAGGCAATGGTGCGTTCCAGGAAATCGACCAGCTGGCAATGATGGAGCCTTGTACCAAATGGTCGGAGCGCGTCTACGATCCAGCGCGCATTCCCGAGCTTATTAACAAGGCCTTCCAGCAGGCAATGTCGGGTAAGCCCGGTCCCGTCTATCTCGACTTTCCCGGTGATGTTCTTTACCGCGATGTGGACGAGGGCTCGATCATCTGGCCGGAACCTTGGACACCGAGTAAGCGAGCTAAGCCGCAGGCAAACGAAGCGGATGTTGCGTCAATTATGGCTGCGTTGGAAAAGGCGGAGCGACCGGTGATAATCTCCGGCAGCGGTATCCAGTGGGGTGCTGCAGAGACTAAGTTTCAGGAATTCGTCGAGCAGGCTGGTATTCCATTCTACACGACCCCACAAAGCCGCGGTGTGATCGCTGAGGACCACGAATTTTGCTACCTGACGGCACGTTCTTCTGCTTTTCGTGAGGCAGACCTGATAATGGTGCTCGGGACACGCATGAACTACGTCATCGGTCATGCCGCCCCTCCACGTTTCAACGCGGATGCAACTTTGGTGCGGATCGATATCGACCCGACCGAGATCGACACCAGCCCGCGGGTCGATATCGGTGTAGTTGCCGATATAAAGATTGCACTGGAGCAATTGATAGCTGCCTGTAGCGGCAAGATTACACCCACTAACTATAAAAGCTGGCGTGATCGGCTGGCAGGGACCAACGCTAGCAAGGTGGCCGAACAGGAAAAAGTGCTAGCCAATGATGCCATGCCGATCCACCCTTTGCGGCTATGCAAGGAAGTTGGCGACTTCCTTGACCGTGATGCAGTGCTGGTTGTTGATGGACAGGAGATTCTCAATTACGGCCGCCAGTCGATCCCAACTTACACGCCGCGCCATCGGATCAATTCCGGCTGCTTCGGGACGATGGGCGTTGGGCTGCCGTTTGGCGTTGGCGCCAAGGTCGCCAAGCCGGATAACCAGGTACTGGTGCTGCACGGCGATGGGTCGTTCGGGCTCAACGCGATGGAGATGGACACCTGCGTCCGGCACAAAGTGCCGATCACTGTGGTGATTAGTTTAAATGGCGGATGGACGGCCGATCCCGAAGGCGATAAGCCGGGTCGTGATTTGGGATACAAGCGGTATGACCTGATGGCTGAGGCCTTTGGATGTCATGCCGAGTATGTCGAAAATCCGGATGAGATCCGACCGGCTTTGGAACGGGCAGCAGAAGCGAATGCAGCCGGAAAGCCGGCGTTGGTTAATGTGGTAACCGATCACACTGCGCGGGCTACAACGACCGCCTTTACCCGTTACACTACGTAATCATGGGGACTGCCGCCGCCAGGTTGGCGGCGGTCTTTACCTGATAGTTAGCTCCAGACATGGAGCGTGCGAGTGCCTTGTCGCGCGCGCCATGTCCGGTCAGCACATGCACGCCGCCGGCGAGGCCGGCATTGCGGCCTGCATCGATATCGCTGGCGCTATCACCTACTATCCAGGAGCGGGAAAGGTCGAGTGATAGGGATTCCGCAGCAGCTTGCAGCATGCCTGGATTTGGTTTGCGCCAAGTGTGATTGGGTACTGCATAAGGTTGTTCTCCGTCGACGTGGTAGGCGCAGGCCAGCACCATGTCAAAATGGGCACCTTTCGCCGCGAAGGTTTTGACAAGGGCGTCTTGCAGAGCGGCGAACGCTGCCCAGTCGAAGTAGCCACGACCGATGCCAGACTGATTGGTTGCGACGATGACAGGAACACCGACCTCATTTGCGGAGCGAACAGCGGCAGGAGCTCCGGTGATGATCCGTATATCCTCGACCCGATGCAGGTAGTTGATCTCCTCGACCAGCACCCCGTCGCGATCCAGGAAGAGCGCAGGCCCTGGTCGTACATCAGTCGACAGACATTGTCGCCATAAGCCTAGGTCTTCTTTGTTGAACAAGGCCATCGCAGGTTTCGCCTTTTAGCGGTTATTTGGGTTTTTTGCGCAAAGGTATGATCGAGGATAGTAAGCGTTGTGTAGGTCAGCCAGAGTTTTAGACAGCACGGGCGGTTCGAAGAATTGGATATATTTCCTGATCACGACGCGCAGCACCGACTGCGTGTGCATCTAGTATTGGATACTTATGGCGCAGCGCCCCGCATCAGTTTAGTGGCTGTGGTGCCTCCTTTATGGGCTCTTGAAACGCTGGCTTGAAGCGCATGGATCTTATTGGGCAACAACATCAAGATATGCGGACCTGGTTGCAGAACGGGTGGTAGGCTATACGCCGTACATCTTTTCCGGATCGATTTCTACGTCGGCGATGGTTTCCAAGTCGCCGTCGCGCACCGCCCGATAAAAACAGTTTCGCCTTCCCGTGTGGCAAGCGACGCCGGTCTGATCAACCAGAAGTAATAGTGTGTCACCATCGCAATCGACCCGCAGTTCGACAAGATTCTGGACTTGTCCAGAAGTCTCGCCCTTGCGCCATAGAGATTGCCGTGAGCGCGACCAATAGCAGACTTGTCCGGTCTTCAGTGTTTCTGTTAAGGATTCAGCACTCATCCAGGCCATCATTAGCACCTCGCATGAGTCATGCTGCTGTGCGATGGCGGGTACCAGTCCGTCAGGTGTAAAGGCGATTTCGTCTATAATTTGTTGTGTCGACAAGCTGGTATTCCTCTCACTGTATCGCCGTTCATTTCCTCGCCCAACGTTCTCGGCAACGTTAAAGGGCATGCGAGAAATGAACGTATTCGCTATTCCATATTTTAAGCCTTCTTCATCCGCTCGAAGCCCGCTTCCAGGTCGGCTATTAAGTCGTCAGGGTCTTCCAGACCGACATGAATTCGCATGCACTGGCCGGAGACCTCCCAATTGGTCACGGTGCGGCTCTGTTCTGGCCAGCTTGGGATCAGGAGGCTTTCATAACCGCCCCAGCTCGATCCCATGCCAAGGAGTTCCATATGGTCCATCATGGCCGAAAGCTTGGTTCGATCGCCTTCCTTCAGCACGAAGCCAAACAGGCCGCTTGCGCCGGTAAAGTCACGTTTCCATAATTCGTGACCTGGGTCTTGCGGCAGAGCCGGGTGCATGACTTGGCTCACTTCCGGGCGCGACTGTAGCCACTCGGCCACCCTGATGCCGCTTTCATGGTGTCTATCCATGCGCACGCTGATGGTGCGAAGGCCACGAAGTGCAAGATAGACATCGTCCGGGCCGCAGCACATTCCGAACAGAGAACTGGACTGACGCACTTTTTCGAACGTTGCCTCGTTACATGCGATAGTGCCCATCATCACATCAGAATGCCCAACTATGTATTTCGTGGCGGCTTGGACGGAGACGTCCACTCCTTCGGTCAAAGGTTTGCGAAAATATCCACCGCTCCAGGTGTTGTCAGTCAGAACGATTACGTCGCGCGCATGCGCTGCCTCAACGATGGCGGGCAGATCCTGTACGTCGAAAGTCTGTGACCCGGGGCACTCGGTCCAGACCAGGCGTGTGTTTTCGCGGATCAATTCGGTGATCCCGCTGCCTGTCAGCGGGTCGAAGTATTCTGTTTCGACGCCGAGACGGCTGAGCGTTTGGTTGCAGAAGTTACGCGTTGGCGTGTAGGTGCTATCGGTAACTAAGATATGGTCACCTGTCTGCACAAAAGCGCTAAGCGCCATTGTAATCGCTGCTAGGCCGGAGGAGGCGAGAATGGTGCCATGCGCCTGTTCTAACGCGCTCATTGCATCTTCCAAGGCGAAAGTCGTCGGCGTACCCGCTCGACCGTAGCGCACCCTGGCTTCGGAGCGGTCAATGCGCTGCTCCAGCGTTTCGGACAGGACCGTCGAGGCGTGATAGACGGGTGGATTGACGATGCCGTGGTTCTCGAACGGTCGGTTGCCCGCGTGGGTAACGATTGTATTGTCTTTCATTGGGCTTCCATTTATCTAGCGTTGCAAAAAACATAAATTGGCTGCGGTTAGTCAAATCCAAAGCAAGACCGCAGTGATTACACCCACGCATTAAAGGGAGCAAGCGTGAGCGAAAGAATTACGGAGAACGTAGAGTGTGTCGTCATTGGCGCGGGCGTCGTCGGACTAGCGGTGGCGCGAGCCTTGGCGCAGGCCGGACGCGAGGTGATTATCCTGGAATCAGCCGACATGATCGGGACCGAAACCAGCTCTCGTAACAGTGAGGTGATCCATGCTGGCATCTATTATCCAGTTGGCAGCCTAAAAGCGCGTTTCTGCATCGACGGTAAAAATGCTCTCTATGACTACTGTGTCGAGCATGGGGTGCCACAACGGTGCTGCGGCAAGATCATCGTCGCCACGGACGAGAGCCAGGTCCCGGCGATGCATGAAATCCAAAAGCGCGCAGCAAAGTGTGGCGTTACCGACCTGGAGTTTCTCACCGCCGAAGATGCCAGGGCGATGGAACCAGAGCTTTTCTGCCACGCGGCGCTATGGTCGCCTTCAACCGGTATAATTGACACACACACCTTGATGCTGGAATTGCAGGGTGATGCCGAGGCGAACGGTGCGATGACAGCGTTCTGGAGCCCGGTCGAAGGAGGTGCAGTCACCGATGATGGCATCGTACTGGATGTTGGTGGTGAGAGCCCGATGCAGTTGCGATGCCGTGAAGTGATCAACAGCGCGGGTATTCATGCCCCGGCGCTGGCTGGCATGCTTGAGGGCATGCCGTTGGACAAGGTTCCGGAAACCTATCTAACTAAGGGTAATTACTACGCGTTGGCTGGCAAGACACCGTTCAGCCGGCTGGTCTATCCAGCCCCGACGACACAGTTTCTGGGGGTTCACATTACCATTGATATTGGAGGTCAGGCGCGTTTTGGTCCGGATGTAGAACATATCGATTCCATTGACTACGATGTTGACCCGCGTCGATCTGACGGCTTCTACGAGGCGGTCCGCCGCTATTGGCCAGGTCTCCAAGACGGTGCGCTGCACGCGAGCTATTCCGGTATTCGTCCTCGCATCACCCCGCCGGGTGAGCCACTTTGCGACTTCGTCGTGCAAGGACCGGGAGAACATGGGATCAGCGGCCTTGTCAATTTGTTTGGAATAGAGTCGCCGGGGCTGACCAGTTCGATGGCGATTGCGGACTACGTGGTCGAAATGCTGGGTACTCGGAATTAATTGTGGGCCGTAAAAATAGATCGTAATCCCCAGTTTGAATGCACTTTATATTTACCGGGCCTCGCGTCTACGGTATCGGATTATGGCTGAGGAAATTTGAAATTAAAAACGTTCGGTGAGTAAGATTTTTGCATTGGACAGTGTGGTCTGGTTACTGCAACGGCCAGCCTAAACTCCCTGCGGCGGCAGCTTACTATAGGCGCAATCGACTGTTTCTTTGCCGGTTGTCAAAGCCTCTTCAATAATAACCTTAGGCTGTGTTTCCCGTTGCAGGGACTTGCGATCGCTGGGGACCAGTTTCCGAAAATATTTAGAAACCTGAAAACCTATGAGTGTTTTTCTAATTGGAGCTCTAAATCGTCGTGATTTAAAGACATAACTTGGATCCTATACGTCGCTTTTGCCACGGCAGCGGCCACGCCGCTCAAGCTGCTGTGACCNATATATTGGAAACATTCTCGAACTGTATCGTCCATGGTTTAAATTAAAATTAAAGTCAATATAACAGTAACTTATAGAATGTTTCTTTTATGAATAATGAATGTAAAAAAACCACTTTACCACGTATGTTTTTGTCGAACGGAGTATCTTTGGTTATCGGAGTGAGATTGAACTGACGCTTTGCTCTGGGAGCGGGTTACGTAAGAGTACTATTCGCCAGAGAAAGCCGGACGCATATGCGGAACAAGCTCTCTGGATGACTCGTAACAAGACGCAGGCTCCGGCTCGCTACCACTTGTCAGGCCTTATGTGACCAACTTAAGTTCCGCAAAGCTCGGCAGCAGCCGCGGGTTGGGGATAGTAAGGGTTTGGCGATTAAATACCGAAAACCCCGCCTTCTGGTACATCGGCAAAGCAGCAGGATGGTCGAGGTTGCAGGTATGGATCCAGACACGTTCTGGATCCAGTTCCCAAGCGGCGTCGATCGCCCAGTCGACGATGTAGCGGCCGAGACCGCGGCCGATGAATTCGGGTATCAACCCAAGATAGGAAACTTCGACGGCGGGTAGCATGCGGGCGTCGAGTTCCACATATCCGGCAGGCACGCCGCCGCAATAAAGCACGTCTAAGGACACACTTTTGTCGCAAATGATTTTGGTGAGCGCTTCGTCGTTAATTTGACGTCGTTCATACCAAAACCAGTCCTGGCCCACTGTGTTATAAAGGTAGCGATAAAAGGACGTCGTTGGTTGGTGCGCGCGGAGTAGCATGACCGGTTGTGAGAGGCTCGGCGCACGAGTGAGTGGTCGCGCCGGCCGTGCCACTAACTCCAGCGATGTGACTGTGACGTCGATGAATTCCTCAGCCATTGTGAATTGCCCGTTAAGCTTTTAACCAGTTTGATATGGCGATCGCCAGCTCCGTCTTATAGTCCAGCGTTTCGCAAACTTAGGCCAACTTGGCGTTGGGATCACGGATCATGATTTCGAGTTTGGACATACTGAGGTGGCAAAGAAAGATTGCAATTTTTTCATTATGGCTTGTTCTAAGGCGAGTATGGCAAATAGGTTCTTTAAGGGTTGGGCCAACCGGCACTGGACCCAGAGGTTGAGTCCCGCGGTTTCGCCCCCATGCCGGATGGGGCGTGTGTTCATGCTTTCTAGGCTTCGATCGGCGTATCGTCTCGGGCACCCCATTCCGACCAGGAGCCGTCATAAACGGGCACCGTCTCGTTGCCGATGAGGTAAAGACCGAGAGAGACAACGCAAGCGGCAACGCCGGAACCGCAGGTTGTAATCATCGGCTGATTAGGGTCGTCCGCCCCAGCGTCACTAAGAGCGGCCCGGATTTTGTCCGCTGGCAGGAATGTTTTCGATGCTGGATCGACTAGTAGATTGACCGGCAGGTTAACCGAACCGGGCATCCGTCCAGCACGCAACCCGGGGCGGGGCTCCGGCGCAGAGGCATTGAAGCGGCCCTCCGGACGCGCATCGACTACCAATGCCTCCCGTGTTTGCTGATTAGACAGCATTTGATCTACGTTTCTCACAAGTGCAGGCACCGTCTCCGCGTGGAAATTGCCGTGCGCACCATCGACGATATCGTCGGAGAGCGGTCGATTTTCGGTAATCCATTTTGGCAGGCCACCGTTTAAAATAGCGATTTTATTATGACCGAAAGCACGGAAAGTCCACCACGCCCGTGGTGCGGTTTGGACGCCGTGAACGTCGTAGACAACCACCATGTTTTCGCTGCTGATACCAAGGGTACTCATCTGCGCGGCAAATTGTTTGGCACTTGGCAACATGTGTGGGAGGGAATTGTCTAAATCGCGGACCTCCTCAATGTCGAATAGCATCGCACCAGGGATGTGCCGGTCTTCGAATTCTGCCTCTGCGTCGCGGTTGGTGCCGGGCAGGTGGTAGCTGGCATCCAATACTTTGACCTTAGGGTCGGATAAATTCTCGGCTAGCCAGTCGGTCTCGACCAGCGCGTCTGGGTTTGCGTAGCTCATTTTCGTCCTTCTGCTAGTGCTGGCCGTTCTATTCGTCGAAAACTATATTCACGCGGCGGTTTCGTTTGCCCTTGTTCTCGATTTTCGAGACGCGGACGCGGCCGACCTCGCCCGTGCGGGCAAGATGGGTGCCTCCACAGGGCTGCAGATCGACCTCAGGGATGTCTAGTAACCGCACTTTGCCGATACCGCGCGGCGGGCTGACAGACATCGTGCGCACAAGATTAGGGTTAGAGTCGAGTTCTCTTCCGGTGATCCAGCGTGTGCCGACCGGGTGGTCGTCCGCGATCAGCTTATTGATACCCTCGGTGATCTTCTCTTTGTTCAGGGTTGCATCGCCGATATCGAAATCAAGACTGCTCTTAACTGCGCCGATCTTGCCGCCGGTAACACCATGCGACACTACTGCGCACATCAGGTGCAAACCAGTATGCATCCGCATGTGATTGTAGCGGCGGTCCCAGTCGATCCTCGCTGTTACGGTGTCACCGGGAGAGAGGAGAACAGACCCGTCCGCTGGTACGTGGACGACGTTCTCGTCACCGTCGCCCTTGACTGTGGTGACGATCGGGATTTTGTTGCCATCGCTTGTTATCAAGTTGCCGGTATCGCCAGGTTGACCACCGCCGGTCGGATAGAAAACTGTGCGATCGAGCAGAATGCCTCCCTTGTCATTGATGCGATCGACGACGGCCTCACATTCCTTTAGATAGGAATCGGCCCGGAAAAGTTCTTCGGTAATCATAGATCCTACATCCAATCGGGCACCGGCAGATCCTTCTCGCGCAAGAAGGCCGGGTTGAAAAGTTTTGACATGTATCGGGTACCGGAGTCACACAACACGGTGACGATGGTTTTACCCGGACCTAGCTCCTTGGCCATGCGGATTGCCCCCGCCACGTTAATGCCGCTTGAGCCGCCGAGACACAGCCCCTCCTCCTTCAGTAGGTCGAAGCAAATCTGCACCGCCTCATTATCGGAAATCTGGTAGGCATCGTCGACCGGAGCGCCTTCGATGTTTTTGGTGATGCGACCCTGGCCGATGCCTTCGGTTATCGAGGTGCCTTCGGACTTTAATTCACCATGTTTGAAGTAGTTGTACATGGCAGCGCCCATTGGGTCGGAAACCGCGGTGACGATGTCTTTGTTTAACTCTTTCAAGAAAGTGCTGGTGCCGGCCAGCGTGCCGCCGGTGCCGATGGCGCAAGTGAAGCCGTCGATTGTGCCTTCGGTCTGATCCCAGATCTCGGGGCCGGTGGATTTGTAGTGGCCGTTGCGGTTCGCCGTGTTGTCCCATTGATTCGCCCATAGGGCACCGTTGGGATCAGTCTTTGCCTTTTCTGCAGCGACCCGTTCGGAAACGTGGACGTAGTTTTCCGGGTTCTTATAAGGAGCGGCGGGCACCTCCATCAATTCCGCGCCGCAAAGCCGCAGCATATCCTTCTTCTCCTGTGACTGGGTTTCTGGAATGACGATCAGAGTCCGGTATCCCCGCGCATTGCCAACCAGAGCCAGTCCGATGCCGGTATTGCCTGCAGTCCCTTCGACGATGAGACCTCCTGGCCTGAGGGCGCCGCGTTCCTCTGCATCGAGTATGATGTAGAGGCCCGCGCGGTCTTTGACCGAACCGCCCGGGTTCAGGAATTCGGCCTTACCCAGGATGGTGCAGCCCGTTTCTTCCGAAGCCTTGCGCAGTTTGATCAACGGTGTATTGCCCACCGAGCCGGTAAATCCATCACGATAGTTCATTTTTCGTCTTTCGATCCTTTAAGTATTTCCCGCTAGTTTGGCGGTTTTGATATTCGATTAAAGAATTATGACGAATATCTAAAGCTGAACTACACTAGCTTTTTATAGTTCGTTTGCTAATTAACATGAAATTCAAGTCTTTAAATTTCAAAATCAGGATACTTAATTCTTGGTTTTGAGGCTTTTCCAGCACTACATTACGCGGTGGTCAAGCCCAGCTTCGCCGAAGCTTTTCGCGGTTTCGATCGAGCCACTGCAGGCCAACAATACTAACTGCATTGTCCAGAAAATCGTCGTTGACCATTTTCATCGCCTCTACAAAAGAGACTTCAAAAGCTCGTATATCTTCGCCTTCGTCGGCTATACCATATAGCCCGCTAACGTCTTTAGATGACACCTCCCCACAGTAAAGGGTGATATGCTGAGCCGAGCCTCCAGGGCTCGAATAGAAGGTCAGGGCCTTAGCTAGGCGACCGACAACGCAGCCGGTCTCTTCGCGCGTTTCCCGACGGGCCATGTCCGCCGCGCTCTCCCCTGGCTCAATCATGCCGCCTACAATCGAAATGCTCCAAGGCCGTGGGTCGCCGGCTGCGAATTTCCCGTTGCGGAACTGTTCGATTAGAACAATGGAGTCGCGGATAGGGTCGTATGGAATGACCGCCGCGACGCTGCCATGTAGTAAAACTTCGCAGTCGAGTGCTTGTGTCCAGCCTCCGGAGAACAGGCGGTGCCGTAAATGTAACCGGACCATCCGAAAGAAGCCGTCATGCAACGGTTCCTCCTGCAGCAATTTGACATCGTTGCGATCCATGGCTCAGGTCCAGCGTCTGCGCAAGTCGTCACGGTTCAAGGCCAGCCATTGGATGCCGATTACACCGATCGAGTTGTTGATCGAGCCGGACTGGATTTGCGCCATCGCTTCATCAACACTAGTTACGAAAACACGTATATCTTCGCCTTCCGCTGCGATACCGTGGACGCCTCCCGCGCCTGCGGACGATACTTCGCCGCAGAATACTGTGACGAGCTCGGAGCAGCCGCCAGGACTAGGATAGAAATCCATAACTTTCTCGAGACGCTTAACGTTACAGCCGCACTCTTCCAAAGTTTCCCGCCGCGCCATATCCTCAGCGCTTTCGTTATTCTCAATAATTCCCGCGACAATTTCGATACTCCAGGGGTGCATATCTCCGGCGGCGAACATGCCGCTTTGGAACTGTTGAATTAGGAGTACCTCGTCACGGATCGGATCATAGGGGATG
>PBDC01000007.1 GCA_002717185.1 Rhodospirillaceae bacterium | reverse complement strand
GTATAATACGCCGACGCTAGGGTTAATCATTGCCGCAAAACCGATGCCACGATTGGGTGGCATTGCGTCTTTTTTCTCCAACCAACCGATACGGCGACCTGCCTCCTCCAAGCATTCGGCCAAGGCGCAAGTGCTAATTTCCCAACCCTGAGGCGTTCGGTCGCCCGGACGGTTTGCGATCTCGATACGGTATTCCAGTTTGTCCTTGCCGAGCTGCTCTGCAATCTCGTCGATTTGCGTTTCGATGGCCCAGATGATTTGCGGCGAGCCCATGCCGCGATAGGAACCGCCAGAGACCTTGTTGGTATGAACGAGCTTGCCGTCGAACCCTGCAGAACCGACACGATAGAGGTTGCAGGTACGCTGGCGCACGGCGGAGATGTAGGCCGGTCCCATGTGGGTGTAGGCACCATTATCAACCCAGAACTCGGTGTGTCGCCCGAGGATCGTGCCATCTGCTGCTACCGCCGATCGGACGCGCATCTTTTTGGCGTGATCCGATTTTCCGCTCAGGAATTCCTCGTGGCGGTTGAGCAGGATTTTTACAGGGCGCCTGGCCGTTATCGACAGGAAGGCGGCGATAGCGATTGGCTCCGGGCATTGCGACTTTCCGCCGAAGCCCCCGCCAATCACGACAGATCGGGCATGCACTTTTTCCAGCGGCAGATCCATCACATGGGCGATTTCTTTGCGGACAAAGAACGGCGCCTGAGACGGCGCCCACAGGTTCAAGTCGCCGGTTTCTGTGTCGTAGTCCGCCAGGACGCCATTAGTCTCCAGGCAGATCGGAGCGACGATCCCGTGTTCGAACGTGGCATCGAAGACATGTGCTGCCTCCGAAAATGCCTGTTCGACATCGTCGAAATCGGCGATGCTTTCCTGTGCAATGTTACGCGGCAGATTTGGTTTTTCGTGAATCGCCGGAGCGTCTGGCATCAACGCTGCCTCTACTTCGAAGACAGCTGGCAAGATTTCGTAATCTACAGTGATTGTGGCAAGTGCTGCTTGCGCTTGAGCGGGCGTTTCGGCCGCCACAGCGGCCACCTCCTCACCGGTGAACCTAACTTTGTCCCGTGCCATTGCATAGCGGTCGGCGAAGGTGGGGCCGGCATTGACGTATTTTATGTCGGGGAAGTCTGCTCCGCACACTACTGCGACGACGCCTGGCATTGCACGAGCGCGCGTAAGATCGACGGAGTGGATCTGCGCGTGTGGGTGGGGACTGCGCAAGATTGCGCCGTGCAGCATATTCGGCAACGTTAGGTCGTGCGTATATTGCGCGCGTCCACAGACCTTTGAAGCGCCTTCGAGTTGCGGGCGCGGTTTGCCAACGACGCGGAATTCAGCGTTCATGCAAGCCCTCCCTTACGACCTCGCCAACTGTCTCCAGTAGCTTTACATAGCCGGAGCAGCGGCAGAGATTGCCCTGCAGCGCGGTACGTATCTCCGTATCCTTTGGCTGTGGGTTGCGGCGTAGCAGGGCGATCAGGGACATGACCATGCCGGGGGTGCAGAAGCCACATTGAAAGGCTCCGCGCTCGACCAGTTTGTGCTGGATCGGATGGAGGTCGCCCAGATCGCCCAAACTTTCGATCGTTTCGATGCTGCGACCTTCGGTGCGTCCCAGCGGAACCAGGCATGCGCACACTGCCTTGCCGCCCATGATAACGGTGCAGGCGCCGCACTCGCCGTTGCCACAACCGATCTTCGTGCCGCGCAGGTTCAATTCTTCACGTAGATAGACTGCTAAGGATGTCGCGAGGTCGATTTCTGTCTTCCGTGCCTCGCCGTTGACTTCCAATTGAATCGGCATCGTTGGTTAGGCTTCAATCTGTGGCACGACGTCTTCCATCAGCCGGCGTAGGTTGGTCTCGAAATCGTAGAGGCTGGTCAGTGCGACCGGCATGCGGAAGCCCATCGTGTCGACGCCCGCATCACGCAGTGCCCGAACCCTCGCTGCACAATAGTCCGGCGGCCCGGCGATGGCGAAACGGTCGACCAAATCGTCGGGGATCGCCCCAATGGGAAGCGCGATTTCAGGATCGAACTTCGCGGCCCGTATGGATGGAAAATACTCCGGGTCGACACCCATCAGGCCGCGCGTCTGGCGGTGCATGCCGTTGATCGCCGAGCCGATCACAGGCCGGCGCAAATGTTCGGTCACTGCATTCCGGTCTTCCGTCACGATGGTTGCGCACCAGGCCAATACGGACACGTCTTTCGGGTCGCGGTCTTGTCGTTCCGCGCCTTCGCTGATCCACCTAATAATCTGCGTCATCACATCCGGATCGGCGACATCGCCGACGATCACGCCGTCTGCATAGGCGCCCGCCGCCCGGAAGGCGTTCGGGTGTGTCGTAGCGAGGTATATCGGAACTGACGGCGGGGCGCTGATTTCCAGTGCGACATCCTCCAGTGTGAATACGTCGTTGGCTAAGGTGACCCGTTTCCCGTCGAAAAGGTCGCGCAGTACACGCATTGTATCCGAAATAGTCTCGATAAAGGGCCCTTGAGGTGCACTGACACGGTCCCGGATGCGCCGCTTCTCGCCAGCGCCGAGGCCAAGAATGAAGCCACCCGGCCGCAGGTCGGCTAGCGCCGCTGCGGCGCGGGCAATCTGGATCGGGTGGCGCTGGAATGGATTGGTTACGCCTATGCCGAGGGTAATCTTTTCAGTGCATGTAGTGAGGTAGGATAGAGCAACGAAGGGGTCCTGCATGAAGCCCTGATCAGGGACCCAGGCGATATCGTACCCCCAGGATTCGGCGCGGGCGATGGTTTCGCCGAAGGCAGACAACGGCGGTGACGGGACAAGTGAAAAGCTGAAGCGCATCGGCAGTCAGTCTTCCTTCTTGAGCCGCTGCCAGCTGCGCATGCCGCCGTAAGTCTCTACCATGCCGTCGAAATCACCAGGATAATGGAACTGACAATCACCGTTGCCGAAAGCAGTCGCGACCTCGATGCAAAAGCGTCCCGCCGATTCTAAGACCATCGGTTGCTGGACACCGGTTGCAGAAGGGTGGGTCTGGATCTCGGTCACCAGGGGTACGCCGACGACCGGCGCCGTCGAGAAGATGCTCGGCAGGACCATCCCGCAGATATGGTGCACGCCCAATTCGTACGGGGTGACGTCCTGCATTGTGATCGGGAATATAACGGGCGCCTTGCCGGTGACCATTTCCATAATGTGGAGCATGCTTTCATGAGCCCTCAGGATGAAGCCCTCACGCACTGGAGGCGTCATGGCAAAGCCGAGATGCGAGACCATCTTGTTTCCCTTACAGGTTTCTGGCGTCAGGATCGCGTCCATCCGATCATCGACCAGGCGCGGATGTTTCTCGCTGCTGGGTAGTGGCGACATGACGAAAGGGAAGGGGTCATGAGGGGCGGGGTGTGCCCGCTGGCAGATATGTGTCGAGACCAGGACGTCGCCGGCAAGTTTCTGATTGCGCTGCCGCATCCGTGCCAAGCGCAAGGCGCAGGCCAACCCGACTATGCAGCCATCGGCATCCGACGCCAGGCCCGGATAGTCTCCCGGCAGGCGCAGCCCGCCATTAGAGCCGATAATTCCAGTGGTTGGAGCGCTACCACCACTGCTTTTTCCTGCGCTACCTGGAAACAGAATTTTGATGAAATCGGTTTGTCCAAGTTTGCTCTCGAAGGGCGTGATCTCAGTGATCTGGTCGCCATCTGGCAGTAAGGTGGCGAAGGGGTCAGCGGCATGGCGGTCGTCGTCAAGAAAGTCGAGCACGTCGAGAATTTCGCGCAGCATGCAATAGCCCTTCTGGTAGGATCTATGTTTCGCGCACTTTACTAATTCGTAGTGCGTGGGCAAGCCGCGGGGCAGCCGAATTTATGGCAGCCCAGCCCCCGGGACGTCGACACTACAAAATTCAATCCGCCCCCGCCGAGCCTCTGCGGCACCGGGACCGGATCCCGCTGCTGTGCAAATGTAAAGTGTTTTCCGATCATCGCCGCCCAGCATGCATGCGTAGGAGCCCAGTTCGCCTGTGGAGATACGATGGGTGACTTCACCGCCTTCGCGCACACGGATAGTTTCCATGAGACGCGGGTCAGCGACCCAAATTGCCCCTTCCGCATCGAGACAGATGCCGTCGGGGAAATTCGCGCCGAGATCGGCCCAGACCCGCTGGTTGGAAAGGGCACCGTCGGTGGCGATGTCCCAGGCGGTCAGGCAATTGCCACGCGTCTCGCCCACCACGAGCGTTTTGCCGTCAGGTGTGATGACGCTGCCGTTTGGAAAGCGCAGACCAGTTGCTGCGCAATGCACCGATCCGTCCGGATCAACGCGTGCCAAGTTTGCGGTCTTCTCCTCCGGCTCTTCATAGTGATTGTAGCCAAAGTTGCCGACATAGGCGCGGCCTTCGGCGCTGACCACCATGTCGTTGCAGTGATAGCCGGCGACCGAGGACAAGTCGGCATGCTCGATGAGCTCGTTGCCGCGCAGCTTTAGCAGTTTGCGGTCTTTCATAGATACGATCAACATCGTTCCATCGGGCAGCCAGCCGAGACCTGAGGGCTGGTTTGGCACCGTCGCGAGACTCTCGCGATTGCCAGCTGGATCGACCTTGAGCACCTCGTGTGCGTAAAAGTCAGATAGGTATAGATGCCCGTCATGCCAGCGCGGCCCTTCGCCGAAATAAATGCCGTCGAGTAATACGTTGAGTTCAGTCATCGCCTTACTCTCAGTTCGAATGTTTGAGGTATTGGCTGTACCAGTCGCAATCGACGAGGTCGACGTAGGCGTCGATCAGTTGCTTCGTCACCGGTCCCGGGACTGCGCCGTCGCCAATCGTCGCGCCGTTTACTTTGCTGACCGGGCAGATGCAGAAGCTAGTCGAGGTGACGAAGACTTCGTCCGCATTGATCGCGTCGAAGGCGTCGAGGTCTGCTTCCTCGACCGTCAAGCCGGCCTCGTGCGCCAGGTCGATGGCGGTCTGCCGACTGACGCCGGGCAACACGTAACGTTCCTTAGGGGTCAGTACCTTGCCGTTCTTGACCAGGAAAAGGTTGCTACCCTTGCCCTCGGCGAGATTGCCGTTGGTGTCGAGCAACACTGCCCAAGCTTCAGGGTCGCGTGCCTTTACATCGAGTTCAGCCAGAATGAGGTTGAGATAGTTATGAGTTTTCGCACGTGGGCTCATAGTGTCCGGTGGTGGCCGGCGGACCGAAGAGGTCATTAGGCTGATCCCATCGCGGTAGTAGTGTGAGCGCTCGCGGAAAGGTAGGGGGCGTGATTCGACTATCACAGTGCGCTCTGGATAGTCAGGCCAGCGGGCCTTGTCAGCTGGGTCCATTCCGCGGGTAACCCGCTGCGTTAACCAGATATCTTCGTCCGGCCCGACATTCTGCAAGTTGTGCGTTGCGACTTCTTCGGTNGCTTTGGCGATNGTATCCCGTGAGACACCGGGATCGATCTGCAGGTAGTTCAGCGAGCGATANAAGCGGTCAAGATGCTCGTCGAGNTTGAAGATGCGGTGGCCAAAAGTACGCGTCGTATCGAAAGCCCCATCCCCATATTTGAACCCTCGGTCGCGGATTGGCACTAGCGCTTCGTTCTCCGGCACAATCTTGCCGTTTAGCCAGACCACCCAATCGTTACCCGACGACATATCTATCTCCTCTCGTTACAGACGCGTTTATTCCTATTTTCTGAATACGCGATGGTGAGCTTCAGCTCCTATTTGGTCAACTATCTAAGGCCCATTCTGCGGGGTAGTAAAATATTTAAATCTCTCACAGGCACCAATTTGACGAAATATTTTAGCTAACCAAAAACTGTGGGCATTTTGATTAATAGCACCCTGCACCTGGACAATAGTCGTAATAATTCACCGATCCTGAGGGCCATAGAAAAGCTGATAGTTCAATTTTGGTTATTAAACCGCGACACAAATTGGGTGTTTGAATTCAATTTCCAATATTGCCGTCATAATTTTGAAATACCAATATTTTCCTCTTTCCTATTTTATCAAAGGAGTAAGGAGATGCCGGAAGTAAAGTTTATGGTGACAACAGTCGCCACGCCTCATCAAGGTCAGGCCGCGAACCTTGCACCCGTATTATCCGACTTAAGCAAAGAGGTGCGTAAGAATTCTTCAGCTGTCATGGTTCGTTTGGGACGTTTGGCATCCGGTTCTCGGGCAGGCCAGTTTTTGTTCATGCAAGCGTATAAATCTATGGCCGACATAGAGGCTACATACGACTACCTTGCAGCATCTACTACTTACGCAGAAGCTCTGAAACTAGGTACGCCTACCGCAAGGGGAATAGGTCGGACTCTAATGTGGGAACCGAACACGACATCTATAAATCCGAAATATATGGTTCTAACCAGATTTTCAGCTGATACGCCCCTTGTTGATGAAGCGAAGCATATCCTTGGTATAATGAAAGAGAATGGAGCTTTAGGGGGCGGATTTTCCGTCTCTATGACTGGTCCAATTGTTGGAAAATATCGGCTTGGCGTGGGTTATCCATCCATGGCTGCCATCGAAGCCTCCTACGATGCAGCACAAGAGGATAGTGTGTTTCAGTCCACATTGGCCAAGGTTAATTTAGACTTCCGGAACATTGTCAGAATCCTTGACTGAATTACAGAGTGAATGTCGCTCGTGGTTTCAGCGGCCGGGTATTTTGCCCACAGCGATCCACAGGGTGCGGACCCGCCTTAGGACGTTGGCTGCGAGCGATACTCAAAATGTGTCGGAAGGCGACATAAGATGCGCGTTATATCAGTATTGGTGACGTAATCTATGCGCGCTGATTTCGTCAATCAGATCCGGTCCGAAAATATTGGCTCAGGTGCGCTGTTGAAATCTGTCGTGGTGCCAATCCTTGAAAACCAAGCCGAATAGGCCCGAAAACTGGATCGGCTGTGAGGTTAATGAGATTATTTCGTTTCGAGACTATTCCGCCGCTTTCGGTGCGTTTTTGGCATTGTCGAGGGCGCGACGGAAACAACGGAGGAAGGCGTCGATTTCTGTCTCGCGCATTGGGGTTGAGAGGGAGCAGACGCCGCGTTCGTTCACGAAGATACCGTCGGCACGCATGTGCCACAGGATGGACGACAGAAATCCCTTTTCCTGTGGGCTCATTAACGAGGAGCGGTAGTCGCTGAGCGGCCTGTTGTGCACATGGATACGCAGCAATGACTGCAGGCCTGTTACTTGTCCCGGCACACCGGCATCATAGAAGGCTGCCGTGATCCCATCGCGCGCCTTGTCACCTAGGATGCCCAGCCGCGTGATCTCATCGTCCCCGTAATGCAGCATCGCTGCTTCACCGGCGACCATCGTCACCGGATTGGCATTAAAGGTGCCGCCATGCGGCAAAAGTGGTTTTGATTGGCTCGGGTCGAAGACACTCATTACTGCGGCCGAGCCCCCAACCGCGCCGACCGGGTAACCTCCACCGATAATTTTGCCGATAGCGGATAGGTCCGGCGATATGCCAAAAACCTCTTGCCCGCCACCATAGCTCAGCCGCAGGGTGATCACTTCGTCGAACACAAGCAGGATGCCGGTATCCTCGCGGACGCGTTTCAGCATGTCGACAAACGCTGGTGTCGCCGGGATTAGACCGGCGCGGTTCGGCATCAGGTCGATCACCACGCAGGCAAGAACGTCCGCGTGCGCGCGCAGGATCCGCTCGGCTTCCTCTGGCTTGTTGAAGGGGATCACCACGACTTCGTCGAGCACACTTTGCGGTGTGCCTTTAGTGTAAGCGACGGATTTCGGTTCGGCGTTGCCCCAGCTTTCTGGTGTCGGGTCTAAGCTCACTTCCGCGAAATCGTATGCGCCATGATAGGCGCCCTCGCATTTGGCGATTTTCGGCTTGTCGGTAAAGGCGCGTGCCGCCTTGATCGCGTTCATCACCGCTTCCGAGCCAGAATTGCAGAACCGAATTTTCTCAAAGGAGGCGACGCGCGCACACAGTAGTTCTGCGAAGCGAATTTCCAATTCGGTTGCCATCGGAAAAGCGGTGCCGCGTTCTATCTGTTCGCGGACCGCAGCATTGATCGTCGGATGCGCGTGACCGTGAATCAGCGAGTTGTAATTGTTGGTAAAATCTATCCGCTCAACACCCTCCGCATCGGTAAGGTGGCAACCGTTGCCATGAGAAGCGTAGAAGGGGTGTGGCTTCATGTAGACTGTTGTACGTGTGTTGCCACCCGGCATGACCTTCACCGCGCGGTTGTATAGCGCTTGCGAAACCGGCATCTCCGCCATTTCTTTGCTCCAGGTTGTCAAGCAATGCGTCGTTTGACAGGCTAGCCCAGTCCCGCGGGACTGCCAAACCGGTGCTTAACACCGGACAACTTTTGCATTGAGGAACGTTATGCGTATCGGCGTGGATATTGGCGGCACTTTCACGGATTTGGCCTGTATCGACGATGCTGGCGCACTGCACACTGCCAAAACGCCATCGACTCCGGACGACCCGTCGCGTGGTGTTATGGACGGGCTAACGCTTCTGGCCGAAACGATGGGACGTGGCCTCGCTGACCTTCTGGGTATGACCAAACTTTTCCTTCATGGCTCCACAGTGGCGACGAATTTAGTTGTTGAGCGCAAAGGCGCACCATTAGGTTTGATCACCACCAAAGGGTTCCGCGACGTGATCGAACTCCGCGACGGCAGCAAGCAAAACCGGTATGACATCCGCGCGCCGTTCCCACAGCCTCTGATACGACGGCCGGAGCGGCTAGAAGTCCTGGAACGGATCAACGCACAAGGTGAGGTGGAAGCCGAGCTTGAAGAGGCGGCTGTGCGTGGCGCTATCTCGGCACTAAAAGAGGCCGGCGTTGAAGGGCTCGTTGTCTTTTTTATTAACGCACACCGCAATGGGGCTCACGAGATACGGGTGCGGGACTTAGTCGAGGAAAGCGGCTGGGCGCCTTTCGTCTCCCTTTCGCATGAGGTGCTAAGCCGGGAAGGGGAGTACGATCGGATAAGCACCGCGGCGGTCAACGCCTATGTCGGGCCAGGCCTTGGCGGCTACCTTCAACGACTGGCCGAGAAGCTGGGTGCGAACGGTTTGTCCGCGCCTGTCCTGGTCATGCAGTCGACGGGCGGTGTGCTCCCGCTCGATCACGCGGTTAATCATGCGGTAGGCTCGGTTACCAGCGGTCCCGCTGGTGGCGCGATGGCGGGTGCTTTGTTCGCGCGCCTAGGTGGTGAACGTCATCTCGTAACATACGATATGGGTGGGACCAGCACTGACATCTGCCTGATCGAGGATGGCGCGCCGTTAGAGCGTCAGTCGACGCAACTTGACGAGGTAAAGATAGCTGTCTCCGCGCTCGACATCTCGGCGCTGGGAGCTGGTGGTGGCAGCATCGCCTGGATCGACCCCGGCGGCATCCTAGACCTGGGACCACATAGCGCTGGAGCAGTGCCCGGCCCAGCTTGTTATGGTCGCGGCGGCGAGCGACCGACCTTGACGGACGCGAATTTGGTGCTCGGTTTGATTGCACCGGATACATTCCTGGGAGGGCGTCTGGCACTTGATGCCACCTTGGCGCACGCCGCGGTCCGCACCCATGTTGCCGAGCCGCTGGGTTTGTCCGTAGAAGACGCGGCCCAGGCGGTCAACGCGTTGGCTAGCGCTCGGATCGCGGAAGGTATCCGCGCCAATACGGTGCGACGCGGTCTAGATCCGCGCGAATTCACGATCTTCTCCTTCGGTGGTGCCGGCGGTTTGCACGCGGCTGCGGTTGCACTCGAATTAGAGTTCCCGCGCGCGATCGTGCCGCGTGAGGCGTCAATTTTGTCAGCCTTGGGCTTTCTAGCCGCCGACGTACGGCATGATCTGCAGCGCGCTTACGGTCGCCGCATGGTCGAACTGAAGACGGATGATCTATGCGACCTATTTGCGGCGCTGGAAGACGAAGCCCGCTCAATCCTGTCGGCGGAAGGGTTTAACGATGAACAAATGCGGTTCGACCGGTTTGCTGATTGTCGTTATATGCGGCAAGTTTACAACGTGCCGGTGGGACTGCCCGATCTCGATCGGGGCTCGAAAATCGACTGGCTAATTGACGATTTTGAAACGGCTTATGGTGCGCTTTATCAGCATATTCACGAGCGCGATGCCATTGTCGTGGACACATGCCGCCTTGTCGCTTACGGCGCCTTGCCGGACCTGGAACTGCCGCAAAGGCCTGCTGGAACTGCGGATCCCGCTGCGGCGCTCCGTGGGGCGCGGCTGGTCTATTTCGGGGAATGGCATGAGGCGCCTACTTTCTGGTTTGACGAACTAAAGCCAGGCATGTGCATCTCCGGCCCTGCCTTGATCGACTCCGAATCAACGACTGTCGCCCTGCCGCCGGACATCGAGACTGTAGTCGATCCGTATGGTTCGCTCATTATTAACAACCCGGGAGGCAGCGCATGAGTGCTATCGATCCCCTGACCCTAGCCGTGGTGCGGCACAAGCTGCTTGCGGTGACAGAAGAGGTTGTCGAGACCATGGTACGGACCTGTTTCTCGCCCTTGCTCAATCAGTCGCGTGACCTGTCGGCTGTAGTATTGGATGGGGATGCGCAAGTCGTGGCGCAGGCGGAGCGGACGCCGATACATATGGGCGCCATGCCTTTCGCTGTACGCGCTATGGCGGAGGATTTCGTGGGTCACGTGGCACCGGGCGATGTGCTGATGGCGAACGATCCCTATTGGGGAGGCAGTCATTTGCCGGATATCACCTTGGCGAAGCCGGTGTTTCGCGACGGTGTCCTGTGCTTCTGGGTTGCAATACGCGCGCATCAGAGCGACACGGGCGGTATATCCGCCGGTGGCTACAGTCCCAGCGCACGCGAGATCTGGCACGAGGGCTTACGCATACCGCCGGTCAAGCTGATGGAACGCGATGTTCTGCGAGAGGACATGCTACGGTTGGTTTGTGAAAATACGCGTAAGCCGGAGGATACGCGCGGCGACTTGATGGCGATGGTCGCTTCGGTGAATGTGGGTATGGACCGGCTTGGAGCGTTGCTCGATAGCTATGGCGTTGGGGAAATCCAGCGTTGTAGTGCCGCGATCCTCGATGCAGGCGAGGCGGCGATGCGCGCCCATATCAGCCGTTGGACGCCTGGGATCTACAAGGCGACAAGCTGGTACGATCACGACGGCGTGGAAACCGAACGCTTTCCTGTCCCGGTGACGATTACCGTCAAAGAAGACGACGTGGAAATCGACCTGCGCGAGGCGCCGGAACAATTACCTTCCTACCTGAACAGTCCTATCGCTAACACCAGCGCTTGCGTCTACATCTCCTTCTTCTATCTGTGCAATGACCAGCAGGTGCAGAACGAGGGCAGTACTCGGGCGATCAAAATTCTCACGCGCAAGGGCACTGTCGTTGACCCGGTTTCTCCAGCGCCGGTCACCGGTAGCACAACCTTCGCTGCCGCCGTTATCATCGAAGCGGTGTTGAAGGCGATGCAGGGAGCGGCGCCCGAAGCTGTCGTCGCTGGGTCCTCCCGTCGTTTCCGATATGTCATCGCTGGAAATGAGCCGGAAACCGGTAGTTATATATACCACTACTTCTCCAACAAGGGTGGGTTCGGTGCGAACCAGAAGGAGGATGGCTGGATAAATGTCGGTGGCTTTCAAAATCCAGGCGGTACGCCGAGCGCCAGCTTGGAACGCGTAGAGGCTACCTATCCGCTGCAGGTTGAGGAATACGGCGTAACATCGGAAAGCGGGGGTGCGGGTAAACAACGAGGCGGTGTCGGTGGAGTTTTCGCCCTTCGCTACCGCGGCACCGGTCCGGCGCTGCTAAATATTGCCGGCGAAGGTACCTTGGTGGCACCGTTTGGGGCCGATGGTGGTGAAGAGGGTGCTCCACACGCGATCTGGATCGAGCGTAACGACGAACGAATAGAACTGACCGGTCGTAGCAATGATGTCCCCCTGGAACCAGGAGACTTAGTGGTACATCACTCCGCCGGTGGCGGCGGTTGCGGTGACCCGAAGGCAAGGGATCGTGCGCTAGTCGAACGGGACGTAGCATATGGGTATATCAGCTCGGAGACTGCGCGGTCCGTGTATGGTGGTGACTAGAAACTATCTGCGGACGTAATTTTGATATGCCTAAAATTCTCGAAGGCTTTGTCGCCAGACTAACCGCACTCGGCGGCGGGTCCGGTGATTCTAAGGATGTCTACGAGGACTGGGCACCCACTTACGAGCGCAATCTGCAGGAGGACTACGGCTATATCGCACCGAACATCGCGGTGGACATGTTTGAGGCCTATTGCGTTGATAAGGCAACGCCAATTCTCGACCTTGGTTGCGGGACAGGACTGGTCGGACAGGAGCTGTGGGAGCGCGGCTATCGGAATATCGATGGCCTGGACATCTCGCCGAAGATGCTGAACGAGGCGAGGGACAAGGGCATTTATACAGAGTTGATTACCAGCGACATGACCCAACCGATCGACATAAGCGGGAGAGAATATGGGGCGGCGATTGGGGTTGGTTGTTTCGGCGGTGGTCACTTGGGCCCAAATCATCTCCCAGGGCTGATCCGCACTGTTCGGATCTATGGCCTGCTTGTGTTCTTCATCAACGGAATTCCCTACCGGGAAGACGACTATCCTCGCCATTTTAAGGCTCTCGAAGAGCAGGGTGGCTGGAGGGTTCTAAAGACAGAAGAAGCGAACTATATGCAGGTGCTCGACCGGCCGGGATGGGTCGTTGTCGGGCATCGGACTTAAGTGTACTCGCAATGTTGATCTGGGACGCCCATGCCGGGTTCGAACTGAAATCTGTTGCCGATCTGGAAACACTATCGGTCTGGAAAGACGCCGGCGTCGGCTTTCTCTCGGTTAATGTCGGCTACGACGTCGTGCCATGGCACAATACGGTGAAGGCATTGTCGTTGGCGCGCGACTGGCTACAAAAGACCGAGGGTTACCGCCTGGTTGCGTCAGTAGCTGAAGTAGACGCGGCTGTCGGCGATGGCGAGATGGCTATCGCTTTTGATATCGAAGGGATGAATGCGCTCGACGGATCGGTCGATATGGTGCGTTGCTATCGTGACCTTGGTGTCCGCCAAATGGTATTCGCCTACAACCTCAACAATGCGGCAGGCGGCGGCTGTCACGATAGAGACATAGGTCTGACTGAGTTTGGCCGCGCTGTAATAGCTGAGATGAATGATGTCGGCATGGTTGTCGACTGCTCTCATTGCGGCTATAGCACGACGATGGAGGCGATGGAATGTTCACGCGACCCAGTGGTATTTTCACACTCTAACGCATGGGCGTTGCGCGAACATGAGCGCAACATCCGCGATGAACAAGCCGTTCGCTGTGCGGAGACCGGTGGCGTCGTTGGAGTGAATGGCATTAACCTCTTCGTTGGCGCGGACGACACGACCACCGAGGCAATTGTCGATCATATTGACCACTATTTGAACCTTGTAGGCGTCGATCACGTTGGTATCGGCTTAGACTACTTCCACCCAGTGGAAGAGGGACCCGGGTTCGGGGAAGTGCTGGCGGGTAATGATCAGTATTGGCCGAAAGCGCAATATCCTGAAATTACGGTTCGCTGTGCCGCTCCGGCTCAATTTTTAGGTGTCGCCGATACATTGCGCTTTCGGAACTATTCAGAAACCGTTATCGAAAAGGTGCTCGGCGGTAACTTCAGGCGGATCGCAGGAGAGGTCTGGAAATAGCTGGTTAACGTCGCTGGCGCGGGTCGAGTAGATCTCGGATCGCGTCGCCGAGTAGGTTTGTGCCAAACACCGCTGCGCTGATTGCAAGCCCTGGAAAGATCACCAACCAGGGTGCGGCCCGGACATACTCTGCAGCGTTTTCGGACAGCATGCGGCCCCAGGATGGGTAGGGTTCTGGGATGCCAAGTCCGAGGAAGGATAGAGAAGCTTCGGTTAGGATGGCGGAGCCGAGCTGCGCCGTCCCGATAACAATTAGCGGGGCCATCGTGTTCGGCAGCACCTGCCTAACAGCGATGCGAACTTCAGTCATGCCGGCTGCGCGGCCGGCTTCTACAAAGGGCATCTCGCGTAACGCCAACGTGTTGGAACGAACGACGCGTGCGACGTCTGGCACCAGCGGGATCGAGATTGCGATGATGGTATTCTCTAAGGATGGGCCCAGAGAGGCGGCCATCACGAGCGCCATGACTAATAGGGGTAGCGCCTGCATGATATCAATGACCCGTTGCATGATCAGGTCGAACCAGCCCATCAGAAAGCCCGACATCAGCCCGATTACGACGCCGAGGCCTCCCCCGATTAGAACGGAAAATACCCCAACGGCGAGCGAGATGCGGGCTCCGTGGATGATACGGCTCAGCATGTCACGTCCCATGAAGTCTGCGCCCATGACATGGTCCGTATTCGGCGGCATCAGCGATAGCGCCGCACTGGTCTGTAAGGGGTCATGTGGAGCAACTATGTCAGCCAGGGCCGCCGCCATAACGAAGACGATGCAAATTACCACGCCGACCGCACCAAGTGGAAAGCGGCGGCAGAGATGCAGAAATGCGTCCATGCGTGTCGACACATGCGCACCGGCGCGGCTGAGTTCCGCCTGATGGTCAATCTGGGTCATGGGGCTTGATACAGAACGCGGGACGGGTCGGGCAAGACCCCCGCATTGGGTAATTGGGGTTGAAGAAAAATTAATCTGATTATTAGTTCGGTCTTGAAGGTGATTATGCGGTTTTTCGCCATCGATGATGGACTTTGAGTTTTTCAAGCTAAGGCCAGTATTTACTTGCGTAGGCCAGTTGATGCATCCACGATCTCACATAGAAAGAGGTGATCCTCATACCCAAAATTCAGGGCCATAGAATATCGTTATTCGTTGCGTAAGGCGATTTCGTCGAGCAGGAACACCTCCATGGATGTGCTAGCAATTTTTAAACCCGCCTATTGGCTGGTTACTTTCACGGACTCTACCGTGCTTCTGGTGGTAGTCGTTTCGTTTCTGATTGGCGGGTCGGTCAAGGGGCTGATTGGCGGCGGTCTGCCCAGTATTGTTGTTCCGGTTATGGCGCTGTTTGTTGAACCGGCATGGGCGGCGGCTGTGACATTAATTCCCGTTATGGCCACAAATATTTGGCAGGCGGTTGATGGAAATCGGGCGTTGGCTGTTTTGCGACGCTTTTGGGCATATTATTTGTTCCTGGCCGTCGGTGTGGCTGCGGGATCTCAAATATTGGTTGGTCTGCCGCCGCAAACAGCCGCGCTGCTGATCGGTGTTGTGGTAATATTAATGAGCCCGGTCGCAATCGTCAGCAACAGGTTCGATGTTTCCGAAAAGCGTGAAAGCTGGCTCAACCCATGCGTTGGCGGAGCTATGGGCGTAATTGGTGGCACGACAGTAATTTTCACACCGGCGTTGGTCTACCTCGCAGCACTGCGCATCGACAAGGATAGCTACGTGACGGCCGTGGCGCTGGCCGCGCTTTTTTGTATGGTGCCACTATATCTGGGCCTCGGTTTCTCAGCCGTGTTAAGCTGGGAGATCGCTCGTGGGTCGTTGATCCTAATGGCGCCGACCATGGCTGGTTATTTTTTTGGGCGTAGGCTGCGTGGCACGATTTCAGAACGGGCCTTCCGGATGATCCTGACCGCCAGCCTTACTACAATCGGCATAGGTTTGGTCTACAAAGGGCTATTCAACTAGCCAAGATCATGTCTGCTGCTTTCTCGGCAATCATGATTGTGGGTGCGTTGGTGTTGCCGCAAACTACGTTCGGCATGACTGAGGCGTCCACTACCCGTAACCCTTCCAGCCCATGCACTTTGAGTGAAGGATCCACAACTGCCATGGGGTCGGCGCCCATCTTGCAGGTGCCGGCCGGGTGCCAGTTGGACGCACCAGTGCGTCGGGCATACTCCAGGAACGCGTCGTCGTCTTGCGCCTCTGGGCCAGGTGTCATTTCGAAATCCATGTAGGGCCGCATCGCCGGCGCCTCCATCATTTGGCGCGCCATCCACATGCCTGCAATCGTCGTACGGCGGTCATTCTCAGTGGCTAGCATATTGTGCCAAATGCCGGGCTGCGCCTTTGGGTCAGCGGACTTTGCGTGGACTTGGCCGCGCCCTTCGAGCCGCAGCATTGTGACGCCATTTGTGACGCCTGGTTCCTTGTCGAGCTTTCGGTCCTCGATCGCCTTGTAGGAACCAGGAAATATCTGGAACTGGACGTCTGGCGTCGCCAGTTCCTGTCGCGTGCGGACGAAGGCGCCGATTGGCAAAGTCGGCAGTGTCAGCGCGCCCTTTCGCTGCAAATAATATTTTATGCCTTCGCGCAGGCTCCGAAGGCCGTGCACGCGCTCGTTCAGTGTTTGGGCATTCTTGATTCTCCAACGCATGCGAACGACGAAGTGATCCTGTAAATTCTCGCCAACGCCGGGCAATTCATGGATGACATCGATGCCGAGGGCCTTGAGACGCTCCGCCTGACCGACGCCGGACAACTCTAGCAGCTGCGGAGAGGCGAAGGCGCCGCCGGATAGGATCACGGCCTTGCCGGCACGCGCTTCCTGTGAACGTCCCTTGCGGTCATAGGCTACGCCAACAGCACGCTTGCCTTCGAATAGGACATACTTAGCTTGCGCATCTGCCTCGACCCGCAGATTTGATCGGCTCTTCGAAGGGTTCAAATAGGCGACGGCTGTACTGCAGCGCTTGCCTTTGCGAATTGTAGCCTGGTGATAACCGATGCCTTCCTGAACCTGCCCGTTTATGTCTTCATTGTAGGGGATACCTATTTCCTGGCCGGCGGCGACCATCGCATCGTAGATCACGGTCTTTTCGGTAACGTCTGAGACGTCGAGCGGTCCGCCGACACCGTGTATATCGCTTTCACCGCGAGCGTTATTCTCCGCCTTGCGGAAGTAGGGTAGCACGTCATCATAGGACCAGCCGCGGCAGCCCATCTGCGCCCACTGGTCGTAATCTTCGACCTGTCCGCGGACGTAAACCATCCCGTTAATTGAGCTGGAACCACCGAGAACCTTGCCTCGTGGCAGGAAGTATCGCTGGCCATACAGGTATTCTTCCGGCTCCGATTCCAGACACCAGTTGACCGCCGGGTTGTTAACATTCTTGCCATAGCCCAGCGGGATATGGATCCAGAAATTGCGGTCCTCTGGCCCCGCTTCCAGCAGGAGGACTTGGTTCCTAGGGTCGGCGCTCAACCGGTTGGCCAGCACGCAGCCGGCTGAGCCGGCGCCGACGATGATGTAGTCGTAATCACTCATATATCTGGAACCACGTCAAAGGCGATACTGATCCGTGTCTCGTCTGACTCGAACGGGATCGTTCGATGGAACGTATAGCTAGGGAACAAAACCATGAGGCCCGGTTCAGGCTTAATCCGCCGAGTTTCCGGTTTGACGGACCAATGATATTCCGGCCCGGGCTCACCAAATTCAATCCAACCTCTTTGACCTTTCCCGTCAACCACGCTGGGGACTTGCGCGTAGTAAACGCCGCTTAACCAGGCCGACCGATGGATATGTGAAACCTGATAGCCCTTGCCTTCGAGTACGATGGCCCAGACGGCCAAATGCCATTTGCGTGGCCGGTGCGCGATGAAAGGATGTTCGGAACTGGATCCGAGCCTTTCGATAAATTCTTCGACTCCGCGTCCGATCATCTTTTCGAAGGCGGCAACCGGCCCTTTCGGCTTTGCCGTCAGGTCTGCACTGTGCTTGCCGAGACGCGTAGCATGGCTAGTAGGCGCTACTGCAAGGGTTGGATGGTTTTCCGCATGCCCGACCATCGCTGCATTGAATATTTCCATGTTCTTGAAACCGGGCGCGTGCAGTTGCCGGATTGGCGTGACGAACCGTTCGAGATCGACTAATTGCCGTGCCGCATCAGTATTTCCGGTTTCGTTCAGCGCGACCGACTTAGCGGCCAAGACGCTGGTACTTGCTGGATGATGAGCTAGAAACACGTCGCAGGTCGCTACGGCGTCTTCAGCGTCGCCTCGTTGCACCATCACATTCGCGAGATTGCTGATTGCCTCCGCGTCATGGGGGTTTGCGTCCACGGCGCGGGCAAACGCCGAGGCCGCTTCGGCCAATCGACCCGCATCCTGCAAACACTTGCCAAGGCCGATTAGAGGTTCCGGGTCACCGAATAGGATCGATACGGCGCGTCCATAAACAAAAGCGGCTTCGTCGTATTTGCCCTGCGTGTGCAGGACATAACCTTTGCTCGACAGTGCTTTGCCGTGTTCCGGATTGATGCCGATCGCTCGGTCGAACGCGGCGATCGCATCTTCCAAACGGTCCAATTGCGTAAGTGTGGTGCCGAGATTGAAGTGTGCGCTACCGAAGTCTGGATCGAGTTCGGCAGCGCGGTGGTAGGCGTTGGCAGCATCCTCGCAAAGGCCGACAGACTGATTAACCAGGCCTAGGTTATAAAATGTTTGAGCATCATTCGGGTCGGTCGCCTTCGCCATATTCAGCCAATTCAGAGCTATGTCGGCGTGGTCGGTTTGGAAGGCGGCAAAACTCGCCATATTGAGTGCGGCAACATCGTCCGGTCGGCGTTTCAAATATTTTCGGAAATGTGGCAGCGCTTTTAAAAAACGACCGGCATCATGATGCGTGACCGCAGCTGTCAACATCGCGTTCACACGCGTGGCGGAGACGGCAGCGTTCATTTCAGAAAACCCGGTAGTGTACGTCTTTTGGCAGGCGGTTCGGTCCGTTCGTTGGGTTGAGGTCTTGTGGGCAGCTTGACATCACGACGATGCAGTCCATCTCTGCCCGGAAGGTTAATGCATTGCCCGGCTGACTTTCTGGGGCTTTTTTGAACAGTCGGTTACCTGTTTCCCAGGGGCGGTTCATGAACATGTTGAAGGGGCAGGGGGTACGACCTGATTTCAGGCCTAATTCCGCCAGGGCGGCCTTAAGGTTATCGGTACAATTGTCGTGATACTCGGTGCAGCCAAGCAATTGGTAGCGGTATACATCGCATGCCGCGTTCAAGGTATCGTGTACGCCGGGGCTGGTATCTTCAGTAATGGTTACAATCGGGCGACGGCGATTGGTCAGGAAGGCTTCACCCACTTCGGGCATCATCTTGTCTATGGTTGCCCGCGTGTGCTCCATGGACATCCATTCATCTAAGTCATCGTCGTTGAAGACCCAAGTGTCGACAACTTGAGTGCCGTGCGTGTTGACGATTTGAATGTGCTGGCACGCTTTGATTTGTTGTGCCTTGGCGCGTCGCGCGGGTACCTGAATTAGGCCGTTCATGCGCTGGCCTCTTGGATTTGGTGCAATAGATCGATGGCAGACAGGCTCTGCGGTGCGATGCCCTCGCGTGCCATCTCGTTGGCTAACCGCAGAACGACTTCGTTCGCAGGTGTAGCGACACCGTGTAGACGTCCCAGCATTATGATCTCGCCGTTCAAATAGTCGGCCTCGATATCCCGGTTCCCTCGCATCAGTCCCTGCCAAGAGGAATCGCCTTGGCGGCCGATACCATTGATCTTCCCCGCCTTCATTAAGTCGCCGCGCCGGGCCGTGATCTCATCCTCTTCCGTGAAGTCGATGTTGGCGGCTGCATAAACAGCGCGACATTCCGCCCTTAGTAATTCTCGGACTGGGTTCGCTTCGTCGTTGCGTGGTGCTAGCGCATTTAGAGCGTTGCCCAGATTGATCATCAACTTGCCGTACTTCCACCGCATAATGTCCGCTGTTGGTCGGGCGCTAAAATTCGCACGTTCCAGCAATTCCATAAGCGCTTCGACCCGGTCGTCGATACCAGAAGGAAAGACGCCAGTGTCAAGGATACCAATTGTCTTAGCTGATGTAGTCTGGATCGTGCCTGGCTCCAGGAAGGTCGACGGCAAGTAGATCAGCATGCCGTAGACGTGCCGAAACCGGCGCAGCGCCATACGTTCGTTGGCGACACCATTCTGGCCGCAGACCACTGGGATTTCAGTGCCGGCAACGGCGCACAGCGTGTCAAGCGCGTCTAACGTGTGATGCGCCTTCATGGTTAGTAAGACGACGTCGTCATCGCGAAAGTCGATTTCCGAAGGATGCCCCGTAGCGGCTAATGGTAGTGTGTCCGTTCCGTTAGGCGTCTCGTAACGCAGACCGTCCTTTCTTATCTTCTCAAGATGTGCGCCTCGCGCGATCAGCAATACTTCTTGGCCCATTTTAAACAACTGCGCGCCGATGACGCCGCCAATGCCGCCCGCACCATAAATAATAATTCGCATTAGCTTAGGCACTCCGACGCAGGACTGGTGTCGCGTCCTGGGGTAGGATTTTTAACATGCTTGGATCCGGCATAGTTGCATCCATGAAATGCATGGCGATCCCTCTTCTCGGCCGATTGGTTTTATTCTTTAGTGAACGGTGCGGCATCAAACAGTGGTGGATCGCGAAACTGCCACGTTTAACTTCCGCCGGGACCGCGTTGCTATCGTCCAAGTCACGGATAGCGTAATAGAAGCCCTTTTTCTCATTCGTGTCCCAAAGTTGCTCATGCGGCAGAGCCTTGTGGTGTTGTCCGGGTAGGTACCACATACAGCCATTCTCAACCGTTGTATCGTCCAACGCTAGCCAGACGCTAACAGTACGGTTTTCCGCGACGTTGAAATAGTGATTGTCTTGGTGCCAACCGACTTCGCCTCCAGTGCGAGCGGGTTTGTATAGACCTTGGTAGTGGATTAGCCGCAGTTCCGGTCCAAGCAGGCCTTCGACTATATCAAGTAGCCGTGAGTCGTGGATCAGCATGCGGAAAATTGGGTGCTGTAAATGGGCGGTCCGGATCTGATAGACCTGGAACTCGTCGTCATTGTCTTCGCCGGACTGCACGTTCTGCAAGGTGTTTTCTCGTGACAGTCGATCCACGGTTGCCATATAGCAGTCTTGCAGATGCGTTACTTCGTCCGCATCCAAAAATCCGTCCGCCAGAACAAATCCATCACGCTCAAACTGTTCAATCTGTGCCGTGCTTAAGTGCATGGCCTTAGTATACGCAATCTTCACCCCGATCTGTCGAGAGGTCGTTGACCAACCAGTGCCGTGCCGTAAGCTGAGGCAAACCAATACTAGGAGGACAGACACTATGCACGAGCTTGAAGGAAAGGTCGCTGTTGTCACCGGTGGCGCGAGTGGGATCGGGGAAGGGACAGTTCGGCTTTTCGTCTCTGAAGGTGCCAAGGTCGTTATTGCTGATATGCAGGAAGCGCGCGGATTATCATTGGCTGAAGAGCTTGGTGAGGCCGCACTTTTTAAGCAGCTCGAGGTGCGTCAGGAAGATCAGGTAAAGGCGGCTGTTGACCTGGCTTTAGACAAGTGGGGACGATTGGACTGCATTTTCAATAATGCCGGCTTTGGTGGCGTTCTCGGTCCAATAGAAGAAGTGCCAGCGGACGAGTTCGACATGACTATGGACGTACTGGTGCGCGGTGTGTTTTTAGGCATGAAGCATGCCATTCCTACGATGAAGGCACAAAAGAGTGGCAGCATTATTAATACTGGCAGTATTGCCGGCGTGACCTGCGGGCGCGGCCCTGTAGTTTACTCCGTGGCAAAAGCCGCAGTGAACCATATGAGCAAAGTCACAGCGATGGAACTCGGTGAGCATAACATTCGTGTAAACGCAATTTGCCCTGGTTATATAGCGACACCACTTTCGACTAATACGGTTGGCCGACCTGACTCGTTGATCGAGGAAAGGATCAAGGATACTAAATACCGCCAACCGATCCCACGCTATGGCCGACCTGACGACATCGCGCAGATGGCGCTATTTCTAGCTAGTGATCGTTCGACTTTTGTTACAGGCCAAGCCATCGTCGTCGATGGTGGCGCGGCAAATGGTGTAATGTGGTCAGATCAGAACGACGTTTATAAGAGTTATCACCCCATCCGGGTGTACAATCCTGACGCAGAATAGAGTGGCGCAGGGCGCCGCGTTTTAGAGTTTTCAGGTGAGACGATGACGACGATAGAAAGCGGTATCGGGGCGCCGGTACTGCGGAAGGAAGATGAGCGCTTCCTACTAGGAGACGCCTGCTTCAGCGACGATATTCAACCCGAAGGCGCATCGATAGCTGTGGTCCTGAGATCGCCGGTGGCGCATGCTGAAATTAGGTCGATCGATGCAGTCTTGGCGCGCGCAGCACCTGGCGTAAAGCTGATTTTGTTGGCCGAAGATCTAGAAATGCATGGCGTGCAGCCGATTCCCTCATTTTCGACGATAGCACCTTTTGATATCGGTAGAATCGACGGGACAGATGGGGCGGATCTT